>JAVHOQ010000083.1:0-86942 GCA_036170115.1 Sulfuricurvum sp. | reverse complement strand
GGATGGCTTATTTGGAGCTTCAGAAGTTGAAGGGTGCGTAAGGTCAGATAATAATATAATTTTTAGGTAACTTTTGACGAAAAAAGAAGATGACGTGATCGACGCAAAGATCGAGTAACGTTTTTTTGAAGAAGAGGGGAGGGGTTTTATCTCTCCCTCTCTTTTAATCCACACGTTTTTACCGTCGTTTCCCAATTGCACTTCGACGACGCAAGGGTGCGGTGTAGAGCCAAAAAATGGCTTTTTTGACCAAATAGGCTAAATACCCTTTGACCTTAATCCCTCCGGGTAAAATCCCTGCACCGTATTCTCCCCCAAGGGCAATCATCACCCCTTTGGGGCTAAAGTGAAACGGTTTTTTTGGTTGACCTTTGAGGGAAAGAATAATATTTTTTGCGACGTGTTCCGCGCTGCGTTGGGCTAATTGGGCGGTGGGGGGGATCATTTTCCCCTCCTCATTGCAAATATGCGCGATGTCGCCAATGGCGTAAATATTCGTATGACCTTGTACATTAAGATGGTCATTTACCTCTAAATGCCCTTTGGGATTGGTGGGTAATCCCAGATGTTGGGTTAGGGTCGAAGCGACAATCCCCCCCGTAAAGATCATAAATTCAAAGGGTAAACTTTTCCCATTATCCAAAATAATCTCCCGCTCCAAGACCTCTTTGATCCGATTGTTGTGCCACACATGAACCCCCAGTTTAAGGAGCCGTTGATGGGAACTGTCAATCAAAAACGGATCCATCCCAAACAAGATACTCTCATACGCATCGATGAGGTACACATCCACCCCGCGACATCCAAAATTACCATGTTGATAAAATTGGTTGGCGTACGCTGCCATCTCAGCGGCAATTTCGACCCCTGAAAGTCCCGCTCCGCCGATAACGATATTAAAGGGTTGGATGTCATCCCCTTGACTGTGGGTTTCGATACGGTTGAGCAATGCCCGTTCAAACTGTTGTTTGAAATTGAGAGCAATGGGGATATTTTTTACCCCATGAGCGTAGGTTCGTAAGCCGTGGATAAAATGGGGAAAATAGGTTCGACTCCCCGTAGCAAGGATGAGCTGATCGTACCCAATGGTATACGTGGGGGTATGAATTTGGTGCGTGTGAGTATTGATGCTGCGAATCTCTTCGCAAATAAAGGTCGCATGGGCAAAACTTTTAATCAGCGAGGGGAGATCAATCATAATATGGGACATATCGACTTTGTTCGCCATGAAGTCATAGACCTCTGTTTGGAGATTATGATAGGGGTGTTTATCGATGAGCGTTAGGGTAATATTAGGGTGTTTAGAGAGGGATTGAAGGGCGCGAATACCACCGTATCCCCCACCGATGATCACTACATGGATTGATTTCAATACAGAATCCTCAATTTTTGTGCAATGGTAGCCAAATGGCTATAATGCGATACTTAGAGTAAAATAGGATATGTATGAGACTGGATAGTTATTTAGTAGAGTGTGGATTAGTAGAAAGTCGTACCAAAGCGCAACAATTGATCAAAGATCATGCTGTGAGTGTGGAGGGGAAAATTATTGATAAAGTATCGTTTGAAGCCGATGCGACGATGCAGGTGACCATTGCGGATGTGGCGTTGTATGTGAGTCGTGCCGCTATTAAGCTTAAAGGGTTTCTCCCCTACACGTCGTGGGAATTGGAAGGGTTGCGCGCGCTGGATATTGGCTCGAGTACGGGGGGATTTACCCAAGTATTGTTGGAAAATGGGGTCTCTCATGTCACCTGTGTCGATGTAGGAAGCGATCAGCTTCACCCCAGTTTACGTAGTGATGGACGGGTCAGTGTCCATGAAAATACCGATATTCGCACCTTTGTCAGTGAAACACCTTTTGAGATCGTGACGTGCGATGTGGCATTTATCCCCCTTGAACTGATTCTTGATTCAATGGATCGTCTCTCTTCACGCTATATCGTCATCCTCTTTAAACCGCAGTTTCAAGTAGGGCGTGAAGCCAAACGGGACAAAAATGGGGTGGTCAAAGACAACAGCGCCATTGGCAAAGCGATGATCCGTTTTGAAGATGCGTGTGCGTTGATGGGATGGCAATTGATTGCCAAAGAGACCGCCCATATCGCAGGTAAAGAGGGAAATCAGGAGACGTGTTATGGGTTTATCAAGGGTTGAGATATACTCATAGTATAATAACGACTTGAAAGGGCGTTTGTGAAAGAATTTGACGAATGGAATGAACTCAAAAAGTCGATCAATCGTGAGGAAAACAAAGTTTTTTTCAGAGAAAGAGATATTTTTTGGACGAGTATCGGTTTAAATATTGGGTATGAACAAGACGGTAAGGGTGAGATTTTTTCACGTCCTGTTTTAGTTTTACGAAAATATTCCAAAAATATGTTTTTGGGAATACCGCTATCCACAAAACTCAAACAAGGCAGTTTCTTTTTCGAATTTATACTGAATGATGAACGAAGCAATGCTCTTTTGGTACAAGCAAGAATCTATGACTCAAAACGGTTGGAAAACAAAATAGGGATGATCTCAAAAGAAGAATTTGAACAATTGAAATTAAAAATTAGAGAATTGATGAATGTGTAGATTTTCTCCCCTTGCAGAACAAGGGGCATCCCGAAGGACAATTGTGGAAGCATTATAGTGCAATTTTATAAAATTATCAAGAGGATTATAAAAGCTGGAAAAACGATGAAATCATATTCATTGTGTGTGGTAGCGTAATTTAAAAAATCAATATTTTTTGATGATTTCTGAGGGGCTTATTTGAAAAATAAAATAAATTCCATCGCCATTGGCGGATTTGATGGGATGCACGTGGGGCATCAAGCGTTGTTTGATGCGTTGGGTAAACATGGTGCCATTGTGGTGATTGAAACGGGGTATGCTAACCTTACGCGGGGGAGTGAGCGAGAACACTATACCCATTATCCGATCTATTATTATGATCTTGAGGAGATTCGCCATTTAGAAGGAAGAGAATTCTTAGCAATGCTCACCCAAAAATTTCCCCAGTTACGGAAAATCGTGGTGGGGTATGATTTTCATTTTGGAAAAAATCGCCGTTGTTCGCATCGTGCTTTGGGAGAACTGTTTTCAGGAGAAGTAAAAGTAGTCGAACAGGTGTGTGTCGAGGGGGATTCAGTCCATTCGCATAAAATTCGTACCAAAATTCAAATTGGGGACATCGCCGAAGCCAATCACTTTTTGGGGCATAATTATCAAATCAAAGGGAAAGTGGTCACAGGTCAGGGGATTGGTAAAACCGATTTGGTACCGACGATCAATATAGAAGCTCCCGAGTTTTTGTTACCGTGTGAGGGGGTGTATGCGGCTTTAACCCGAGTGGATGGGGAAGAACATTTTTACCCTTCGGTGGTTTTTGTGGGGCATCGAGTTAGTACCGATGGAACCTACGCCATCGAGAGTCACATTTTAGGGAAGACGATTCCTGCGTGTACGCACGTTACGATTAGTTTTGTCCAATTTTTACGCAAAAATCGGAAGTTTGACTCCTTGGAAACCCTTAAAAATGCGATTGCTGATGATATAGTAAATGCTAAGCGTACCTTGACCCATTTGAGTTTATAGGAATTTAATCTCAAAAGCGATAGAATTCGCCCATTCATACCACCACAAAGGGACATACCAAATGGGCGAATTGTTTACTTTCTTCGGGCTATTAGGTCACGATCACGCTTTTATTTTTTTAACACATATGTTATTAACCGCAGGAATTGTGTTGTTAATCGCCAAAATGGCGACCAGTAGTATGCGTATTGTCCCAACAGGGACACAAAACGTCATGGAAGCCTACTTAAGTGGGGTTTTAGCCATGGGTGCAGATGTTATGGGGAGAGAAGAGGCACGTCGTTATCTTCCTCTTGTGGCAACCATTGGTCTATTTGTGGGTATTGCTAACATCGTTGGGGTTATCCCTGGCTTTGAAGCACCCAGTGCCTTTTTGGATTTTACCCTTGCTTTGGCATTGGTTGTGTTTGTCTATTATAACTTCGAGGGGATTCGCCGTAATGGTTTAATCACCTATTTCAAACATTTCATGGGACCTGTATGGTGGTTGGCATGGTTGATGTTCCCCATCGAAATCGTTTCACACATTTCTCGTATTATCTCTTTGAGCTTCCGATTATTCGGTAACGTTAAAGGGGACGATATGTTCTTGATGGTTATCTTGATGTTGGCTCCTTGGTTGTTACCGATGATCCCATTTGCCCTCTTGACCTTTATGGCATTTTTGCAAGCGTTTATCTTTATGATGCTTACTTACGTCTATCTTGGTGGTGCGGTGCTGTTAAGCGACGATCACTAAGGGCATCAGTGTATGAAACCTCCCGCATCCAACAATAGGTTGGTTAGCTTTTTAAGTGGTGCCTCTTGGGCATTCACCATTGTTGGGGTATGGGTCACGTTTCAATCTTTCCTTTTTTTGGGATGGTTAAACGCCCTGCTGTTTACCTTTTTGTTTCTTTTTTTAGCGTTTTTGATCCTTTCCCTTTTGGATCATATTATCCTTTCACGGGAACACTACAAAGAGACCCTCAAGCAAACGGCGATTCTTGAGGAAATTCGCGACAATATCAACGCTTTTTCTCGGGAAAATCCCCTGAGCCAAACAGAGTTCCTCCCTTCTCATCTCTCTTCGTGAGCCTTCGCGCTCATTGGTAATTTTTAGTGAAATTACACTCGTATCTCATCACCGATCCTGCTTTGTATGGTACGGATGTGGATACACTAAACGCATCCCTCACGCGGGTATTGTCAAAAGTTGTCCCCGATTTTGCCCTTTTTCGGGATAAAACAACGGCGATTTATCCCCTTCTCGCACACCGTTTTATCTGTGTTTGTCGCCAGTACGGTGTAAAAAAACTTCTTCTCCATGGCGATTATCCTCTTGCGCATCATTTAGGGGCAGATGGGGTTCATCTAATGTCAACGCAGTTTGAATCTATCGCTGAGGCAAAAGCCTTAGGACTCTATGTCATCATCAGTACCCATACCCACCAAGAGGCACAAAACGCCTATCATTTAGGTGCTGATGCGATCACCTACAGTCCGATTTTCCCCTCGCCCAACAAAGGAACCCCCAAGGGTTTAGAGGATTTAAAAGAAATAGTGGCTAAAATAGAACTACCTATTTTTGCGTTGGGGGGGATTACGACCCAAGAGCAGATCAATGCGGTAGAGGAATGCGGTGTATATGGCTTTGCCTCTATTCGTTATTTTATATAAATCAAGGAATAAACCACTATGTTTGAAACAATTATCGGTTTGGAAGTGCATGTCCAGCTTAATACCCAGTCTAAACTTTTTTGTTCGTGTCCTACGAGTTTTAATCATACCCAAAACTCTAATACCTGTCCTACGTGTTTGGCACTCCCAGGGGCGTTGCCTGTTTTAAATAAAGAAGCGGTGCGTAAAGCGGGGATGTTGGGAACGGCAGTGAATGCAACGGTCAATCGTAATAGTTATTTTGACCGTAAAAGCTATTTTTATCCCGATAGTCCCAGTGCGTACCAAATTACACAACTGTATACCCCCATTGTCGAACATGGGGAGTTAGTGATTGATTTTGACGATGGTCGCCACAAAATGATTCGGATCAATCGCGCCCACATCGAAGCGGATGCCGGAAAAAACATCCATGAGGGGGCAATCTCCAAAGTGGATCTCAATCGTGCGGGAACGCCGTTGCTAGAGATCGTCTCTGAACCGGATATGCGCAGTGCTGAAGAGGCGATTTTATATCTCAAAAAACTTCACTCCATTGTCCGCTACATCGATATTAGTGATGCCAATATGCAAGAGGGATCGTTTCGGGTTGATGTAAATGTTTCGATTCGTCCCAAAGGGGAGGAGAAACTCTACACCCGTGTTGAGATCAAAAACATTAACAGCTTCCGCTTTATCCAAAAAGCGATTGAGCTGGAAGTGGCGCGTCAGCGTGAAGCGTGGGAAGATGGGGTGTATGAGAACGAAATCGTTCAAGAGACCCGATTGTTTGACCAAACCAAACAAGAGACCCGCTCGATGCGCGGTAAAGAAGAAGCCGCTGATTATCGCTATTTTCCTGAACCCGATTTGCTCAAAGTGGTGGTCGATGAAGCGATGTATGGTGATATGTGCGCCATTCCTGAACTTCCCGATGCGAAAAAAGAGCGTTTGGTACGAGAGTTTGGTCTTCGTGAATACGATGCGATCGTTATTACCGCAGAGCTGGAAACCGCTCACTATTTTGAGGCCATGTTACACGAGGGGATTAGTGCGCGTAATGCGGTCACATGGCTTACCGTCGAGCTTCAAGGTCGTCTTAAGGGGGGGATGGGAGCGCACGAATCGTGTGTGAGTGCTGCAATGCTGGGAACCTTAGTCAAACGGATCGAAGAAAATATCATCAGTGGAAAAGCCGCCAAAGAAATTTTGGATTATTTGATTGAGCATAAAGGTGGCGATATTGATGCGATTATCGAAACATTAGGTCTTAAACAAGTGAGTGATACGGGTGCTTTGGAAGCATTGATTGAAGAGATTCTGAATGCTAACGTTGATAAAGTGGCGGAGTATAAATCGGGTAAAGATAAATTGTTTGGTTTCTTCGTTGGTCAAGCGATGAAAGCCTCCAAAGGTTCCGCCAATCCTCAAGCCTTGAATGATCTGCTTGTTGCCAAACTAGCGCACTAAGGATCCCAAAGAATGGAGGGGGGGGTAGTTATTAATCTCGCCTTTTTTCTCCATACTTGGCACCCGTATCAACGGGTTAAAATCTTTTTTTATAACCTTTTGGAAAATCAAAATTACCGTTACAAAAAATATTTTGATTATGCGATGATGGGACTTATTCTCTTAAGCGTCTATATCTTCATCCATTCGGTCAAACATGAGCTATCGTATGGTTGGTTAATTTTTAACAATTACATTATTTCTGCCCTCTTTTTTAGTGAGTATCTCCTCCGTTTTTGGGTCTATAGTAGTAGCTCCAAGACTATCATTGACCAATATGAACATGATTTGTTTCTCCATCGACCCTTTTCGTTGAAAGAGGCGATGAAAACCGTTTTAAGTGAAAAATTAAGCTATATGCTCTCCTTAACCGCTATTATTGATCTGCTCGCCATTGTTCCGTTCTTCCACGAATTGCGTCTATTGCACATTTTTATTTTATTTCGAGTATTGAAATTTTTTCGCTATGCACGGGGTCTTCGCCGTTTGATGTCGATTCTAGCGTCCAAAAAATTTGAAATTTCGACCCTGATCTTTTTTGCTGTTTTGATGATTATGGTCTCCTCTGTTTTGATTTACGTGATGGAAGCGACCCACCCTGATTCCCAAATTCACACCTTGTACGATGCGATTTATTGGTCGGTGGTCACCATTTTTACCGTTGGGTATGGTGATATTGTCCCCATCACTCCAGAAGGACGTGGCGTGGCGATGATGATTATTATCGCAGGGATTGCTGTTGTGTCGTTTGCGACTTCTATCGTGGTTTCGGCTTTTACCGAAAAACTCGATGAAATCAAGGAAGAAAAACTCATCGATACGATTATCGCCATGAAACGGATGTATTTGGTGTGTGGCTTTTCCCCGCTGACCCATGAGGTGATTCGTAAATTGCATAAGCGTCTTTTGCCCATTGTCATCCTCGAAAAAGATCCCCTTCGGGTACTCCAAGCCCGCAATGAAGGGTTTTTAGTGTTGGGCTATGATTCGGCTTCGTTGCATACCTATACGTTGCTGGAGATTGATTTTGAACGGCAAATTGAGGCGGTCATTTTATTGCATGATAGCGATGTCGCCAATGTCTATACGGGGTTGACGATTCGAGAGATTAATCACAGTATTCCTATCTATTCGATCCTTAATCATCCTGAAAATTGGAAAAAATTCTCCCTTGCAGGGATTAATCATATTATTAATACCCATGAAATTGTGGGGAGTATGAGCAAAATTATCGCCTCTTCCCCCATCGTTTTTGAGGTGATCCACGCATTACGATCTGAACAAACCTCCACCATTATCGAAGAGATTATTTTGGATTCCAGTGTCCATGACCGTTTTTACGCCCTCTTGGAGGAACCACTCTTTTACCAACGGTTTAGTGTTTTGGGAATTTTTAGTACTGCGACGGAGATGTTTCATTTTAATCCCAACCCCAAAATGCTTTTACAACCGGGGGATGTCGCCATCGTGATTGCCAATCGTAATCTCATCGAAGAGTTTCGTTCCAAGCTCCATCGTAAAGGGAAAAAATGAAACAGTGTTGCGCCGTTATTTTTGGGTATAACGAATATTCCAAGCAAATTTTGGCAAAAATCGAACCTTTGTATCATAATGTCGGAGTCTTTGTGAATGATGATCATGAGTTGCATGAGGGGCAAAAAAATGGGATTCGAGTCGAAAAATTTGATCTCAGTGATGATTGGCATATCATTGAACAGGAGTTTTATCCGGAGGCTTTAGTGGCATTTTGCGCCTTAAAAGACGATGCTGAGAACGTTTTTTTGACCATCTCTTTGCGGTCATCGTTTGAAAAAATGTTTATCATCGCCCTTGCTCAAAACAATGAGAGTATGATGAAGATGAAAAGTGCAGGGGCGGATAAAGTGATGCCCATCTTGCAAATTGCCGCCAGTGAAATTGCCGATATGCTCAAAAAACCGATTATGACGAGAGTTTTGGATGAGATACTGTACGAAGAGGGGACATTGTCTATCGTGGAGATTGAAGTAGGATTCTCCTCACCCTTAAATGGGGTCTATTTGCACGACATCCACTTTAAGCGGGATTTTGACCTCATTTTATTGGCGGTGGTCGATTTGGCGATGGGAAAAACCTTTAAGTTTGCGTTTAAGGGGCATAATCACCACATTGATGCGGGGGATACTTTGGTGGTTTTGGGCTACAAAGAAAAAATAGTACGATTTAAGCAGTGGAATGGGGGGGTAAAACAATGAAAATAGGGGTTATTGGGGCAGGAAAATGGGGAGAGGCATTAGCCTTTGCCCTCAGTGAAAAAAACGAGGTGATCATCACTTCACGAACACTACGTGATTGGGATAATTTTAAACCGCTGGATGAGGTGTTGGCGTGTCCTTATCTTATCATTACGGTTCCCGCTCAACAGATTGCGCAATGGTTAGCGGAGCATTTTAGGTTTAGTGGGCAAAAAATTTTGGTCGCTTCCAAAGGGATTGAAGCCTCCAGTGGACGGTTTTTAAATGAAATCTACGCGCAGTACGTCCCCTTAGATAATTTAGCTTTTTTATCTGGCCCTTCGTTTGCGGTTGAGGTGATGGCATCGTTGCCAACTGCGGTGGTCATTAATGCGCACTCTACTACGACCGCGTTGGAATTTGCGACTTTTTTCCCCCGTTTTATCCGTACCTATACCAGTACGGATGTCATTGGGGCAGAGATTGCAGGGGCGTATAAAAACGTGATTGCCATCGCCGCAGGGATTTGTGCGGGGTTGGGATTGGGAAACAATGCTTCCGCTGCCTTGATCGCACGGGGATTGGTAGAGATGCAACGCTTTGGCAAAGCCTACGGTGCCAATGATGAGACGTTTTTGGGACTGAGTGGGGCGGGGGATCTGTTTTTGACTGCCAGTTCGTCGATGTCCCGTAACTATCGTGTGGGATTGGGGCTTGCTGAGGGGAAAACCAAAGAGGTCATTTGTGCGGCAATCGGAGAGGTGAGTGAGGGGATTGGCACGGCATACGCGTTGCATGAAATCGCCCTTACACGAGGGATATATCTCCCCATCGCCGCAGAGGTGTATGCCATTTTGGAGGGAAAACTACCCCAAGAGAGTTTACGGGATCTTATAGAGCATTAAGGGATAAATTTAGGGTAAAATGGCACCCATAACTACGTCATAAAGGGGAAACCATGTTAGTCCATATTGTCATGTTTGTATTTAAAGATGAGAACAAAGCCCAAAATATGATTCGGGTAAAAGGTCTTTTGGAGGCGTTACCCCTGTGCATTGAGACCCTTGATTCGATGGAGGTGGGGATCGACATCAGTTTAAGTGACCGTTCCTTTGATATGGTCTTGGTCGCTATGTTCGATGATCACGAAGGGTTGGACTTTTATGCGACCCATCCTGCCCATTTGGAAGTGGTTGAGGTGATTAAATCGGTCACGACCCTTTCTAAGGTGGTCGATTATGTACGGGATTAGGGTTTAGTACAGCTATAGGTGACCGTGGCATCCAGCGAGATTTTTTGATCTTGCTGAAGGGGGCTTTGGGTAGCTACAGCCGTATCGGAAAAACTGACTGATTTTGCCATCATCATAGGGTGTGCCATGGGGATGGCGTTCCCCCCCAAATTAACCGAAGTCACTTCGCACGATAGGGCAGTCGTTTTGGAAAATGCCTGAGCTTGAGATTGGGCGGTTTGCAGTAAAGCATTTCGTAAGGCGCGTTGGGCGGTTAACCGTTGTTGCTCACTCACCCCCCATGAGAGAGACCCTTCATTTTTATGGACATTTTTTTTGATAACGGGGTTAATTTTTTCCAATAGGGCATTGTACTGCTCAATGGTGGAAAATTCGCACTCAAAAAAGAGGGAACCACTGTAACCGCTAAACACTTGTTTTTGGTCGGTGTAGGTGTATTGGGGGGAAAGTTGGTATCCTCCTCCTTGACACTGTTTGGCGTTGGGATCGAACTTTTTGACCTGTACGATGATGGCATTGAGGTCTTCTTTGATGAGATTAGGGTTTTTGTTTTGTTCATCAAAATTTAATGACCCTTGCAACACATCGGGGGTAAGGGTGGTGGAGACGTGTTCGTTGGTGGTGATGGTCATGGTCGCCATAGCCATAAGGGGAAGGGTCAAGAGGATCAATTTCATAGGGTACTCCAGTAGGTGGTTTTGAGGGTAAAGGATTCATTGGGGTGAAGGGTGATGGAATCTTCTCCGATAGTGGCACTTTCGACACAGACCATTTTTTGGTAATCCTGAGCGTCTAAATCGGCTTTTTGTGCGCACACACGAATCCATGGATTCCATACGACCGCTGTTTTAGACCCTTCTGAGGCAATGTGAAGGGTGCGTATTCCCTCATCAATACGGATGTTTCCCCCATCATAGTGATACACCCGATCCACCTCCCCCGTAATGGTGATAGGGTCATGGTCTCTTTTTTCCGCTCCATGATCCGTTTTATCGCTGTACACACACCCCTCCAATCCGCGAATCGTTGTTTGAGTGATGTCATGGAGACTAAAATAGGTATGGAGTGCTTGGGTAATGGTAAAGGGGGCGGTATCGTGATTGTGGGTGGTGAGTTCCATAGTGAGTTTTTTCCCTACGGTCACACGGAGGGTAAGGGAAAAACGGTGCGCCCACAGCGCGTAGGTTTGGGGGGTGTCGGTGAGTTCAAAGGTTATGGCGCATTCGTCATTTTCCAACAGCTCTGAGTCAATGACGCGCCACATTCGTGATCGTGCTACTCCATGATCGGGGCTATGGTCGCGTGATCCAAACCACGGCCAACAGATGGGGACACCGCCACGTATGGGGGTGCCTTCTTGGAAGATCGCTTTTTCGCTGAGAAACAGCAGATCCCGTGAATCGGTGTGGGGACGGTAGGAGAGAAGATGCGCCCCATATAAGGTGATAACCGCAGTGGCATCAGGGGTGGTGATGAGGGCGAGGGGAAAACCATTCTCCCCGTGGGTAAAGGTGACCCATCCTGCATGGGAATAGAGAGCGTTAAGGGTTTCAATGTCCATGATGGTCTCCTTAGCTGTTTTTGAGGGATTCAATGTGTTCTTGTTTCTCTTCAATGGTGAGCAGTTCGTCGACCTTTTCCTCATAGAGGGCTTTGGTTTTTTCCAGCTCATCGGCCAACACACTGATCCCAATTTTTTCGTACTTTTTGGGATCGGCTAATGAGGCGTTAAGGTCATCAATTTTTTTCTCTAATGCATCAATTTCATCGGGGAGTGTTGCTAAGGCTTTTTGTTCGTTAAAGGTGAGTTTGACCGCTTTGGGTTTGTCGATGATTACGCTTGCCGTAGCAGCCGTATGGGCAAATTCCGCCTCCATCGCCTCCATCTCGTGCAACTCTTTTTCATCTTCGAGGTATTCGCTGTAGGGTTTGTAGCTCTCTTGAATCGTCCCGTCCCCTTTGAAAATAAAGAGTTTTTTGGCAATTTTATCGACAAAATAACGGTCATGACTGACCAAAATCACCGCGCCGGTAAAATTTTGAAGTTTCTCTTCGAGGATATTGATGGTGGGAATATCCAAATCGTTGGTGGGTTCATCCAAAATCAAAATGTCCACTTTTTTGGTAAAGAGCAGCGCAAGGGCGACACGGTTTTTTTCTCCGCCGCTTAAAACGCCCACTTTTTTGTCCAAAAATTCTCTGGGAAAGAGGAAGTTTTTGAGATACCCATAGACATGATAATCTTGACCTTGGGCATCGACCCGATCCCCCCCATGGGGGCAAAACGTTTCGATGAGGTTGAGATTATCATCCAGCATCTCACGGTGTTGATCGAAATACCCAATGGTCAACTCCCCCATTTTGATGATCCCACGGGTGGGTTTGAGTCGTCCCAAAAGGGCTTTAAGGAGGGTTGATTTACCGCTTCCATTGGGGCCTACGATGGCGATGACATCTTTTTGCAAAATTCGGGTCGAAAAATCGGTGATGAGGACTTTGTCCCCCAACGTGAGGTTGAGATGTTCTACATCAAAAAGCATTTTTTGGCGATTCATCCCCTCCGATCGGTTAAAGTGTTTGGCTTCCCGTTCGAGTTCCAGCTTCATTTTACGGATTTTACTGGGGTTATTTTTGGCATCTTCGCGCAGTTGTAAGACCCGCTGTTTACGCCCTTCGTTCCGTTTGAGTCGGGCTTTGACCCCGCGACGGAGCCACTCGTTTTCGGTTTTTAGAAGTTTGAGGAGATTGTCATGCTGTTGTGCCATGGTACGTAAAAGCTCTTGCTTTTGTTCCAAATAGATACTGTACCCGCCGTTAAACTCTCGAAGCGAACACTCTTCGACTTCGATGGTCTTGGTCGCAATTTGGTCGATGAAATAACGGTCGTGGGAGATAAAAAGGAGGGTAAATTTCTCTTTGAGGATCAGCTCTTCGAGAAATTCCACCATGTAGACATCGAGATGGTTGGTCGGCTCATCAAGAAGGAGAATATCGGGTTTAAGCAGTAGCAGGGAGGCGAGGGCAACACGCCGTTGCTCCCCACCGCTGAGGAGATAAACGTTTTTATGCTCATACGCTTTAAGCATAAAGTGGTGCATCACCCGCTCAATTTTATCGTCCAAATTCCACGCATTGTGGTGATCCAAAAAGGTGGTGAGACGTGATTGTTCGTGCAAAAGGGTTTCATTCTCAGACGCTTCTGCCAGAAGAACGGAGATGGCATCAAAACGCACTTTCGCCGATTTAAGTTCCCCCAATCCCACTTCAATCGCTTCCCGAACCGAGTGGGAGGGGTCAAATTGGGGGACTTGGGAGAGCATTTTAATCTCAATGCCCTGCCGATTGATCCGTTCCCCCTCATCGGTCTCCAGTGATCCATGGACGATTTTCATCAATGTCGATTTACCACTGCCATTTTTTCCGACGATAACGACCCGCTCCCCCTCATCGATGTGAAAATTAATATGTTCTAAAATTTTTTGGGCTTCATAGTGTTTGGAGACGTTGAGAAGATCGACTAATGCCATTGTGGGGGATTTCCTTATAAAAGATAGCGGGGTGAATTATAGCCAATAGGGGCTTAGAGGGGAAAACATTCAAAATCGCTACGGTATACTCTTTTTAAAAACGTCCTTAAGGTTATTGCTATGGAAGCTATTCATCTCGTTACCCACAATCGGATTGCACAATTTGCCGCACGGTTTGAAATGCCATCGGATGATTCGGTGGTCTACTATCACCCCAATGGTTTTGTAGGAGGGCTTCCTTGTACATTGGAGGAGGCTCAAGAACTCATCGACACCTATGCCTATCGTTATGAAAGCGTGGTACGATGGATGATGTATTGGGCAATTGCAACAGGGTTACTTTTGGGTAGTTTATCCGCAAGTGGGGTGTGGGAAACGACGCATGGGGTCGAAATGGTCATCCTCCTTTTTCCCGCGCCGTGGTTTATCTATCGTACGTACCGTGATGGGCAAAAACCTTTGGTGCTTTTAGGGACGCGATTGCCTTGTTCTCCCCCACGCAGTTCCCCACGTGCCTTTTGGCATCGGGTACGTGCGCTGCCCGTTGGTTTGATTGTCACCATGCTCCTACCCACGGGGGGATTGATCTATTATGGTCTCTTTGAAGATTTTCAGTTTGATATAGGGACGACCCTTATTGTGGTGGCAAATCTCACCATGTCGGTGATATGGATGTTTGCCCGTAAATCGTGAGCTTTCAAATTGTCATAAAATGAAAAAGGATACAAAAATCTTGCTACACTTCACCACTTTATCGCGTGAGGCAATGAGATGGCTACTCTTGATTTCGTAATTCCTGAACTGGAAAAGATGCAAAAATATCCCTCTACACTTTATTATAAAGGGAAGTGCGATCTTTTGTCTCGTCCCAAAATTTCCATCGTTGGTACCCGTCGACCCAACCCTTATACCCGTGCTATCACCATAGAATTAGCCAAAAAACTTAGCAGTGCAGGATTGACCATCGTCAGTGGGGGGGCATTGGGGGTTGATGCGTTGGCGCATCAGGGTGCGGGGGTAGACAATACCATTGTGGTGCTTCCCACCGGCATCGAGATTCGGTATCCCAAAGCCAATGAAAAGCTCATTGAATCCATCGAACAGCACGGACTCGTCCTCTCCCAATTTGACCCCGATTTTAAAGCGCACGCGTGGAGTTTTGTGGTGCGTAATGAGATTGTCGTAGCATTGGGGGAGGTACTGATTGTGACCGAAGCCGATTTGGGGAGTGGAAGTATGCGCAGTGTGGAGTATGCCCTTGCGATGGGAAAACCCATTTATGTGTTGCCTCACCGTATTCGTGAGAGTGCGGGGACGCATCAGTTATTATCACAGGGTAAAGCAATAGCGATTGAAGAGATTGATAGTTTTGTGAGTATGATCACCAAATCAGCACGCAACGCGGTGTATGACACCCCATTTATCGCCTATTGTCGAATGATGCCCACCTACGAAGAGGCATTGGTGCGCTTTCCCCATGAGATTTTTGAAGGGGAATTATTGGGGAGTATCGAGGTAAAAAATGGGAGGGTCTACGTCCCTTAAGGACGCTCTTGCGCAAAGTGTTGCTCTTCCGTTTCATCGATGAGTTCCATGTTGGGGATGATGATAGAAATAGCAATAAGGACAATCCCAAAAATAAGGACAACCATTTGAGAATGTGCAGGGAAAAAATCGAGTAAAATCATTTTACCTTTATCATCACCCATCAGTGATTTGAAAAAAGTGTCGTAGTACAGTGTGTAGACCAATCCCCCAAGCAGACCTCCAATTGCACCAATGAGAACATCGATTCGCCCCTCTGCAAGGGAGATAGGTCCTGTTCCGGGGCATTTGCCAAATATCGCCATAGATGCACCAAAGAGGATACCTCCAATCACCAACCCTTGTACCATTATGGGTTTAACATGGTAATGGGCTAAACCAGCATCGATCATAAAATACAGCCCAATACTGGTAATTCCCACCGCCATAAAAAGCATTTTAGGGACAGTCATATCTTTGAGCATCGCAAAGCCTGCAATTTTTTCAAATTTATCAACGCGGGTATATTGAATAATCCCCCCAAAGATAATTCCGATCAAAAAAACCAGCACCAATGAACCATGATTCTGATGGATAACACTCTCAAACATCCCAATAAACGTGTTGGAAAACGTTTCATGAATCGGAGTAGGGAGAGTGGTAATAGTGAGATCAGCGTTCATTTATTCCCCTTTCTTATAAAATAATTTACCCGTAATGACAACCGTTGCCATGACCACACCGCCGAAGATCATGGAAGATACGGCTAATTGGCTCATCCCACTAAGGAAATGTCCGCTGGTGCATCCTCCCGCTAATCGCGCACCGATAATCATGATAAAACCTGAAAAAAAGCTCCATAATAATCGAGAACGGACAGAATTATTTTTGTATTTTTTCCAACCGTAGGGGATTAAGGAAAAACGGAATGTTTTGGTGATAAAAACAGAGGTAATAAAACCACCCGTCAATGCCCCCAGTAAAAGTACCCCCTCCCATGCCCCATCTTCGTGGATTTTTTGTAAATAACTGTAATTGTTTGGATCCAAATTAAAAATTATCCCTGCAAAATAGGGTATATACGTAGAAGCCCCAATCCCTCGGTCTGCACCATAGATTGAAAAAGTCATTAACAGTAGACCAGCCATTAAAATGCCACCCACCCACCATGGTAGTTTATTCATTTGAAACCTTTGTATAAGATTAATGAAATTTTAGCATATATGGGGATAATATAATGATAAAGGAATCATCCCAATGTTATCACGCAAATAAAAATTTACAGAAGCCCCAATAACGCCACCAACAACACCGGTGGGGTGATGATTAATCCCACTTTCATATATTCCCCCCACGTGATGACGACCCCTTTTTGGCGCAATACATGAAGCCAAAGAAGCGTTGCCAGTGAGCCAATTGGGGTCATTTTCGGCCCCAAATTACACCCGATGATATTGGCGTATGCCAATGCGGTGTGACTGGTCTGTCCAATGGCGATGTCCATAATCATGATGGTGGGCATATTGTTCATCACAGAACTCAAAATCGCCGATAAAAAGCCCGTTCCGATCACCGCTACACCATTGCCCATGGTGTGCAAGTGGGTAATTATCCCCGCCAAATAGGTGGTCAATCCCGCATTTTTGAGACCATAGACCACCACATACAACCCAATACTAAACCACACCACTTGCCATGGGGCGGTTTTAAGGGTCATGAGGGGTTTGGTCGCTTTAAAGTAGGTGGCAAGGGCTAAAAATACCAGCGCACCCCCAAGGGCAAAGAGCGAAACAGGGAGATGATAATAATCTCCGATGAAATATCCCTCCATCAGCAGACCCAAAAACCACCAACTAAGTTTAAACATAATCCTATTGTTGATCGCCGATTCGGGGGAGGAGAGGTGGGTGATGTCGATGTGTGCGGGAATGTCTTTGCGAAAATAAAGACCCAATACGATAATCGAGGCGAGGATACTCAAGAGATTGGGCAAAAACATCGTTTGGGCATACTCCCAAAATCCAATATGAAAATAATCTGCGGTGACGATATTGGTGAGGTTGGAGATCACCAACGGATTGGAGGCACTGTCCCCGATAAATCCCCCCGCCATCAAAAACGCGAACATCGCCAATGGATTGAGTTTGAGGTGTTTCATCTTGGCTAACACAATGGGAGTGAGGATCAACGCTGCCCCATCATTGGCAAACAACGCCGACACCAACGCCCCTAAAATGAGGATATAAACAAACATCAACCGACCATTCCCCCCCGAAAGACGCGCCATTTTCAGGGCTGACCACTCGAAAAACCCAATTTCATCGAGTACCATGGAGAGGAGGATAATACCGATAAACGCCAGTGTCGCATCCCACACAATAGAGGTGACTGTCCAGACATCCGCAATAGTTACCACGCCTAAGGCTAAAGCGACCATTGCCCCCATAACAGCTGTGGTGCCAATGGGTAATCCACGTGGTTGCCAAATCACCACAATAAGGGTGACCATAAAAATTCCAAGAGCTAAGAGCATTTGAGTTTCCTTTATAGATCATACTGAACTTGATTCAGTATCTCTCTTTTTTAGACCCCGAATCAAGTTCGGGGTGACGTACTATAAAATTGTACCATAATATCAATATATCTTGATATGTTATTGTTATTTGGTTACACTGGTCAGTGGTCTGAAAATGGTGAAAAAAGAAGCTATTTTTCGTCATTTTTTTAACGCTTACTTGTTATGTTAGATTGGTTACAATAACGGTTAATTTAGGATGAGGTGTGTGGATGGAGTTGGAAAGTAGCGATGTATTGGCTCAAAAACTGGAAGAGCTCAAAAATATTCTTCCCGAAATTTTTGAGGATGGTGTGATTAATATCAACAAATTCAAAAGCATCGTTGCCCTGCAATCCGATGAAAAAAGCGAACACTACAGTTTTACGTGGAATGGTAAAAAAGAGTGCTACCAAACCATCCGCCAAAAATCCAACGCTACACTAAAAATTGATAGCAGTCATTATGAACGTAACCCCCGTCATTCCGAACGTGATTCGGAATCTAACGTCTTTATCGAAGGGGACAACCTCGAAGTCCTCAAACTCCTCCAAACCTCGTATCATAAAAAAATCAAGATGATCTACATCGATCCACCGTATAACAAAGACAAAGATTTTGTCTACAAAGACACATGGGGCGACACGATCACCAACTATCTTATCCAAACCGACCAACTTCGAGATGAGGGATACACCAGTACCAAAACCTCCAGCACGGGACGACGACACACCAACTGGCTCAATATGATCTATCCACGTCTGTGGATGAGTCGAAGTCTCCTCCGTGATGATGGCGTTATTTTTGTCTCTATTGACGATGACGAGGTGCATAATCTCCGTAAAGTGATGGATGAGATTTATGGGGAAGAAAATTTTGTGGCTAATGTTATTTGGGAGAAAAAATTTTCACCGCAAAATGATGCTAAATGGTTTAGTGACAATCATGACCATATTTTGGTGTATGCAAAAAATAAAGAGATATGGCGACCTAATCTATTAGCACGAACAGAAGAAGCCAATGCACGCTATAAAAATCCTGATAACGATTCAAGAGGAGTTTGGACTTCTAGTGACTTATCGGTAAAAACTTATTCGGCAAATACAGATTATCCAATTGTGACACCATCTGGAAATATAATTAATCCAACTAAAGGTAGATGTTGGGCTGTTTCAAAAGAAAAGTTTGAAGAATTGATTGTTGATAATCGTATTTGGTTTGGAGAAAATGGCGATAATGTTCCTCGACAAAAAAGATTTTTAACAGAAGTGCAAGATGGTATTACACCACTGACAATATGGAAATATTCTGATGTAGGACACAATCAAGAGGCACGACAAGAGTTGAATGCACTGTTTGATGGAGCCTCATATTTTGATACACCTAAACCCGTTCGTTTAATTAGGCGGATGTTGGAAATAGGAAGCAATGCAAATGATGAGGATATTATTCTCGACTTTTTTGCAGGAAGTGGAACCACTGCTCATGCGGTGATGGCGCAAAATCAAGAAGATAGTGGTAATCGGAAATACATTTTAGTTCAGCTCCCCGAAGCCATTGAAAGTGACAAATTTAAAAAAATCAGCGATATTACCAAAGAGCGTATCAAGCGAGTGATTCAAAAACTGGAGTATCGAGACGGTTTTAAATCCTATGTGTTGGATGCCTCCAATTTTCAAGTATTTAAAGAACTGAAAAAACGCCCCAATGATAGTTTTGACGATATTGTGAAAATGCTCAAAATGTCCATCTTTACTAAAAATATTTTCACCCAAAGTGCCAAAGAGATCGATATTGTCTATGAAGTGGGGCTAAAAAACGGCTTTAGTTTGAGCGCAAACAATGAAAGTATCAAGGGTGAAAAGTATAGTTTCATAAAGCTATATGAAGATAGTAGAGAGTTTTATTTTTGTTTTGCTGACAAAGTTCACACCGATATTGGGACGTTTATTCCAACGGGTGCAAAACTCATCTGTTTTGATAAAGCACTGGATGACAGTACGAAACTGAACTTAAGAGAAAAACTCGATTTAGAGACATTGTAGGAGAGCCAAAATGTCACATATTAGATTAGAAAGTTTGTATTTAGACAATTTTAAAAGTTTTAAAGATACTAGATTTGAATTTGGAAAATTAAATTGTCTCATAGCTCCAAATAATGCTGGGAAGAGTAATCTTATCGAAGCTTTGGAGTTTTGCGAAACAGCATTATTTGACAATATCGCTCAAGCTGTTGCAAATGTAGGTGCTAGTGCTATTAGAAATTATAAATACAATCAAAATGAAGTTGTTGTTAATCCATCTTTGTATGTGGAGAATATAGTTTTGATTGATGATTATTTGTATGATTATAAGTTAAATTTAGATATAAAATTTACTTTTTTATACGATAAAAGTCCATATCCTATATGGTTTGCTGTTAAAGGAAAAATTAAAAGACTTAAAATTGATGCAAAAGATTTAAAGAGTCTCGGCGTTAGAGTTTATAACGATGATATTAAAAAATATTTAGCTAACTTTGATGAGTATTTAGAAAAATTAACGCATAAACGATATATATCAAGCCAAAATGATTTAAACTCAGAAGAATCATGTTTGAAAATTATTACAGGTGAACCAAATGATATAAATAAGGTACTTAGAAATATTTTTGGGACTACTAAACTTTTCTCATCTTTTTATTTTCACCCGAAGATAATCAAAAAGAATCAAAAATTTGAAGAGAAATATCTTTTGAAAGATGGTACAAATCTAGCCTATTTTCTTAAAACCCTAGACAAAGAGACTTTTGAGGCTATTTCAACCTCTCTGATAGGTGAAGTTGATTTGGTTGAATCTATCGAACTTGTGGATGGTGCTTTTCCCACAGTCATGTTCAATGAAAATACCACAGGCGTAAATAATCAAATAAGTCAACAGAGGGTTTCGGATGGGACAATCCATTTTCTAAGTTTGATGACGGCATTACTAACATCCAAATCACGTTGTTTGGTTTTTGAAGAGCCTGAGCGTCATATGCACATGAAAACACTTTCGTATATTTTAAATACGATGAGGGATAGCGACAAACAGATATTTTTTACGACGCATAGCACGGAGTTCTTGAGCCAGTTGAATTTGGACGAGATACTATTTATGTTCCGTGACTATGAGGGTGATACTAAGGGGATAAGAGCTAAGGATATTAAAAATATCAAAAAAATCATGAAAATATACAAAAATGATATAGTAGAAATGATAAAAATCGGGATTTTAGATGGCTTAGAGGATGAATTGTTATGAAAATAGGTTTGATTGTTGAGGGTGATAGCGACAAACTTTTTTTTGATACGTATTTTAAACCTAAATTTTATAAAGATTTAATTGTTACAAGTCCCGGAAAAAAAGGGACGTGCAAAATACTCAATAAAGATAAAATAAAACAAGATGTAAATGCCCTATTAAATAGAGGATGCGAAAAGGTTTTTATTTTAGTTGACTTAGATACTCAGTGCGATAAGGGACAGCAATTTACGTGTATTTTAGAGCTTAAAAGTTGGTATGGAAACAAAATTCAAATAGACAAGCTGACCAATACTTCGGTTGCTATTGTTGCAAAAGAAATTGAATCTTGGATGCTCTCAGGCTGGGAAAATAGTGATAATAAATCAAAAGAAGATTTAAAAAATAAATTTGATTCAGGAAAAAAATTATCCGAAGAGGATTTGGTAAAAAGATTTATCTCTTCCAAAAAAGATATTGACAAAACAAAAAATAAATCTTTAAAATACTTTTTAGCAAAATTTGGACATTAATCAATGCAACTAAAATACCTAAAACAGCCCCATCAAGAACAAGCGATACGCTCGATTGTAGAACTTTTTTCTGGGCAACCCAAACAAGACAATCGTTTTGATATATTTGATGGTGAGGCGGTGTGTGCTAATGAACTTCACCTATCGCAAGAAAACATTTTAGACAATCTTCATGCAATACAAAAGCACAACACGATAGAAGCGTCTGCAATGCTTCAAACGCTTGACTTTTCAGTAGAGATGGAGACGGGGACGGGAAAAACATTCGTTTATATCAAAACGATTTTAGAGTTATTCGCAAACTATGGCTGGACGAAATACATCATCATCGTACCTTCGATTGCAATCAAAGAGGGTGTTTTAAATGCACTTGCAAGTATGGGTAATCACTTTAAAAATGAGTACAAATTTAGTTACGATTATTTTGAATATGACTCTTCTCGATTGGGAACGCTTAAACATTTTATCCGAGATGATAATCTTCAAATCATGATCATGACCATAGATAGTTTCAAAAGAGTCAATACCGTTTTAAATATGCCTCGTGAAGGCTTTATCGGAAGTCCTAAAATGAGTCTTCAAAAAACAAATCCTATTTTGATTTTGGATGAGCCACAAAACATGGAGAGTGAGTTAAGCAAATCAGCCCTCAATGAACTCAATCCCCTCTTTACCCTTAGATATTCGGCAACGCATAAAAATTATTACAATCTGACGTACAGTTTAGGCTCAAAAGAGGCACTCGATTGTGGGCTTGTGAAACAAATCGATGTGTTAGCACTGAGTGAAAATCAAACCATCAATGATGTCTATATTCATGTTTTAAAAATAGAGATTGATAAATCGTCCAAAAAACCTGTGGCAACTTTGGAACTTATCGTAAAAAATAACGATGAATTTGCCACAAAAACTGTCAAAATAAAAGGGGATGACAGCCTCAAGGAGAAAACTAAAAATCCTATTTACAGTGGATTTATCGTCGATGAAATATCGTTTAAAGCGATGTTTATAACGTTTGAAAATGGTGTAAAACTAGGGATTAATGATATAAATGGACACGTCAAAAAAGAGATTCAAAAAGAGCAAATACGTGAAGCGATCAAACTGCATATGATGAAATTTGAGGAACTAAAGCACAAAGAGATAAAAGTGTTAAGTCTCTTTTTTGTGGATAAAGTAGCTAATTTTTTAAGTGCTGAAAATGGTTGGATGGAAGAGCATTTTATAAGCGAATTCGACAAATTAAAAGTTGATTTTGAAAGCTTTAGAGATAGTGAGGCAAAAGAGGTGTATGCCTACTATTTTGCAAAAAGAAAGAGTGAGTTTATTGATGAGCTTAAAAACAACGATAGTGATCGAAAACTCCAAAAAGAGACGTATGATTTGATTATGAAAGATAAAGAAAAACTGCTAAGTTTTGACGAAAGCAAAAGTTTTATCTTTTCCCATAGTGCGTTAAAAGAGGGGTGGGATAATCCCAATGTATTTTTTATCACAACGCTCAATGATACAAAATCCCAAATGAAAAAAAGGCAGATTATTGGTCGAGGGGTGAGACTTTGTGTAAATTCAAGTGGGCAAAGGGTTGAAGATAAAGAGATAAATAGATTGACGGTTATTGCCAATGAGAGTTTTGATGAATTTGCAAAAAGTTTACAGCTTGAATATGAAATAAACGGCAATGAAAAAAGTTACCAAGAACCCAATAATTTGGCTAAAAAGAAAACAGCAAAAAGAAAATACGATTTAGCAAGCCAAGAGCTAAAAGAGTTTAGGGAACTTTGGGAAAAGCTCAAACAAAAAACGGTTTATGAAATAACGCTTAACCGTTCACAGTACACAGAGTTGGTCGCTAAAAAGCTTCAAGACATAGAAGTGAGAGAGAAAAAAATACTCAAACAGTTTGGAAATATTGAGAGTAATTTTGATGGATATGTGAGCGATGTAAAAAGCAGTAAGCTTGATTTTGAAGAGGAATTTCCCAATATTGTCGCCATTATCGAAAAACAGTTAGGGTTAACAAAAGCAACGATTATCGATATTTTTGACATGGTGGGACTAGAAAAATTCACCAAAGAATTTATAAAAAATAGTGATGAATATCTGAAAAAAGCACTTGAAGTTTTTGAAGACATTATGCTTCAAATGCTTAGCGAAGATGGGCTTGTATATAAAAAAATAGATGATTATTATGAGTTTACGAATATCTTTTTGGATGAAATACATGGGTATGATTTGGAAGCGTGTCAAAAAGGACTGTATGAATCGGAGCAATTTGACAGCACCGTAGAGCAAGATTTTATCCAATGCGCCGATAGTCACTTCAAATTTTTTGCAAAACTACCGAAACGATTTAAAATAAAAACGCCATTAGGTTCGTATTCTCCCGATTTTGCGATTATCAAACACGATGAAAGTGAAGGGAGCTTTATCGTCGAGACAAAAGGGAGTGATAAAGAGCGTGATTTAAGAGGTCGAGAAAAATGGAAAATTGCCTATGCAAAGAAACATTTTAAACTGCTCAATATTCACTATAAAGACAAGATTACCCATTGTAAAGATGTGTAAAATCAATGTTAGATTTTAGCCCCATTAAAGCCAAACTTCTTGTCGATTACCCCTATTTTGGGATGTTGGTCAGTGGTCTGGAGATGGTGGGAAATGACAACCTTGAAAGTTTTACCCTGATTGACAATCGTTTTGAGTATCGAGAGGGGTATTTTCAAACCCTAAGTGAGGAGCAAGTGGTGTTTTCCCTTGCTAACGCTGCCCTTCATACGGTACTCTCACACCCTGTTCGCCGAGGGAATCGCTCCCCATGGTTGTGGTACACTGCGTGCGAACACGCCATTAATGGGTTGCTTATCGACAACGATTTTACCCCTCCTGAAAAAATCACCTACGATCCCCATTTTAAGGGGCAATACGCGGAAGCCATCTATGAAGCACTTTTGGACACGATTAGCCGTGACGAGCTTAATGATAAAGATCGCGATACACGGCGCACCGAAGAGACAGCGGATGAAAAACTTCACACCGCCCAAAGGGAACAACTAGCCCATAATTCCCTCCAAAAAGCCCAAGGGATGGGAAGTTTGCCTCAAGGATTAGAGCGACTGATTCCCCCAATGGGTCGTGGAACCATTGATTGGCGACGTGAGTTGCGCGATGGTATTGGTGGGTACTATATGAGTGATTATGGGATGATTCCTCCCAGTAAAAAACTGCTTTATCAAGGGATCTATCTCCCCAGTGTCTTCTCCCGCCATTTGGAGCTGTGTATCGCCATTGACAGTTCTGGGTCGGTGGATGAGGTTCTTTTGGGGGCGTTTATCGCTGAGGTCGAATCGATTGTAGAACAGTTTGGGTCGTATACCATCACCCTGATTGTGTGTGATGATCGGATACGTTTTTCCCAACGTTTTACCAATGGCGAGTCGCTTAGCTATCCTCTCATAGGTGGAGGTGGTACCGATTTTAATCCCGTTTTTGAGTTTGTCGAAATGCAGGTGACACCGCCAAAAATACTCGTGTATTTCACCGATTTGGAGGGGACATTTCCCGATAATGAGCCACACTACGAGACGCTTTGGATTACCCCTAACGCGGGTGAAGCCCCTTTTGGGAGGGTGATTGTGATGAAGGATGAAAATGTGCTATAATACTATCAAAAGTAAGTATAAGGAGATACAATGCAAACGATAGGTATTAAAGATTTACAACTCAATCCCGCCATACTCACAAAGTCTTTGCAAAACGATGAGTACACTATGATTACCAAACACTCTAAGCCTATTGGAATGGCACTCTCTTTTAATGATGCTATTCTATCCAATGGTCTTAAAACAGCTTTGATGGTTGACGCGTACAAAAAAGGGTACATTAGCTTGGGGCAATTGGCAAAATCACTTGATATACCGCACAAAAGAGCGATGAAAATGCTCTCGTTAATGAAAATTGATGTTGTTGATTACGATTTCAATGACGATGTGAAATTTTTGGATAGCTTTGAATGATTATCAGTGACAGCACGACACTCATTGTCTTGTTTGATTTGGATAGAATGGATTTACTTTCCAATCTTTTTGCCACTATTATCATACCAACCTCGGTTTATAAAGAAATTTCTACAAAAAACGAGCTTATTTTACCCACCTTTATGAGTGTTATAGACGTTCAAAATAGTGAACTTCTTGAAAGTCTCAAAATGATTTTAGACGATGGGGAAAGTGAAGCGATTGCTTTGGCGGTGGAAACAAAAAGCAAACTTATTATTGATGAGAAAAAGGGACGAAAAATAGCTATTAATCAAGGGGTAGAAATTATTGGACTTCTGGGTATCGTCTATCTCAATGTCAAAAGAAATTTTTTACTTACGTCGCAAGCGATAAAACTCTTAGATGATATTCAAGCCCACGGATACAGGATCAGTCAACGTATTATTGATGATATGCTTGAAATGCTGGAGAGTTGACCTAAAAAAGAGAGGCTAGGAACGTTGAAATTATGATTAAAAACGCACTAAAAATCTTAGAAACTTCCCACCTTTTTATCACCGGTGGTGCAGGATCGGGGAAAACGACCCTTACTTGTGCCATTATCGACGATGCGCACCAAAAGGGTCACACCATCGCCCGTTTGGCCTCCACAGGGATGGCAGCGACGTTGATTGGGGGGCAGACGCTGCACAGTTTTTTTGATCTTGGGATTGCCAATTCCCAAGAAGAGTTGGAGCGTAATGGTAAATTACACCCCTCCAAAAAAGTGATAAAACTCATCCACAGTATGACGTTTATTATCATTGATGAGATTTCGATGGTGAGTGCTAGTGTATTGGATATGATCCGCTTACGCCTTTTGCAGGGGAATTTTGAGGGGCGATTGATTGTGGTGGGGGATTTTTTGCAGCTTCCCCCGGTGGTTCGAGGCTCTGAACCGATCTATTTTGCCTTTGAATCCCCAAGCTGGGAACGCTTTGGGTTTGCAACCCTTGCCTTAGAGGGATCGTATCGTACCGATGAGGTCGATTTTTTAACCCTTTTGGAGCGTGTCCGTCATGCCACCCTTGGGGAAAACGAGGGGAAAATGTTGGATGCTTTGGTCAAACCCTTACCCCAAGAGGTGGGGGCGATGACGTGGTTGTATGGGAAAAACATCAGCGCCCAAAATCACAATCGTGTGCAGTTGGCGCAATTGGTTGGAGAGATGATTGAAGTACCCACCCATATTACCCTCCATGATCCCAAACTCCACGAACGGGACATTGAAAAATTCCTTTTAGAGAGTCGCTTAGAACACAGCAGTGGGTTTAAAGTAGGCGCGCCTATCCTCTTTACCCGAAATGCGTGGAACTACTACAATGGGGAAAAAGGGGTGATTATCGCCCTTGATGAGGAGGTGATTTGGGTCAAAAAAACCGATGGTAAAAGTGTCAAAGTGGAACGAACCCAGACCATCAAAACCAAATGGATCGAAAAAAACAAAGCCTTTCAGGAAGAAAAGCTCATCACGTTGAGCCATTTTCCCCTCGCCTTAGCCTTTGCGATCACCATTCATAAATCCCAAGGGATGAGTTTGGTCGATTATGTGATCGATACCAACGAAATTTTTGCTCCGTCTCAATTTTATGTCGCGTTGTCCCGAGCGGTTTCTGCCCATCGGGTAAGCTTGACCCAACCCAATCGCCCTTGGGAACGGTTGTGTTTTGTCCATCCTAAAGCGGTTAGGTTTGGGGGAACGCATTAAGGCTGATGGGTTATAATCCCACCATGATAACCTTTCACTCCCTTTTTACGATGTTGTTGCGCCATAAACGCGCGTTGGTGTGGGGAAATGGGATTGCCCTCTTAGCGACCCTTGTCTCTATCCCTATCCCCCTTTTGATCCCCGTGATGGTCGATGAAGTGCTTTTGAAAAAGGGGGGAGTGGTCACCCATACGATTGATCAGGTGCTAAGTGCGCATCACCCTTTGGTGTATATTGCCATCGTTTTGGGGGTGACCATTGGGTTACGCTTTCTCTTTTTTTTCTTGAGTGTGGTATCGCAACGTTTTTTTATCACCCTCTCCCAAGAACTCTCCCTCTCGATTAGAATGCAAGCTCTGAACCATCTCAAAGTGGTCTCCATGGGGGCGTATGAGCGTTTAGGGTCAGGGAGGGTCATTACCCATCTTATCACCGATATTGATACCATCGAGCAGTTTTTAGGGGGGGCATTATCCAAACTGGTGGTCTCTGTGACCACCTTGGTGGGGGTGGCGGTCATTTTGATTTGGATTAATCCCCTTTTTGGGATTTTGATTTTGATTTTTCAACCCCTCATTATGGTCGTGACCCGTAAGATTTCGACAGCGGTCGGGAAGCTTAAAAAAGAGCAAAACAAAAGCATCGCCGAATTTGCCGATACGTTGTCCCAAACGTGTGATCTGTTTGGACAAATACGCTCCAGCAACAAAGAATCGGAGTTTATTGGGCGTGCCATCACCCAATCCCAAACCCTTCGCGCCCGTGCCAGTCAGTATGGGATTGAGGCGTTGTACGGAGAAAAATATTCGTATACCCTCTTTTTGAGCGGTTTTGAGGTTTTTCGGGCAATGGGGTTGGTGATGGTGTTGTACTCCGATCTCTCCATTGGGTTGATGTTTGGAATTTTTGGCTATTTGTGGTTTATGATGACCCCTGTCCAAGAATTATTATCGTTACAATACAGTTTTGCCAATGCCAAAAATGCCCTTGCTCGACTCAATGAACTCCTCTCTCTCCCCATCGAACCTCCCTCGCCAAAAAATTCTCATCCCGCTTTAGCCACGGATGCTCTCTCCATTCAAACAAAACATCTAATTTTTGGGTACGATGAGAAAGAGCCGATTCTTAAAGGAATTACCCTTTCTATGGATGCAGGGGCTAAAATTGCCATTATCGGTGCCAGTGGGAGTGGAAAAAGTACCCTTTCTCAGTTATTGGTCGGTTTTTATACCCCCACCTCAGGAACTATTTTCTATAATGGGGTCAATGTTGTGAAATTGGGGTTTGCCCATATACGCGAAGCGGTTTTTGTGGTCTTGCAACAGCCCTTACTTTTTAATGAAACCTTGCGATTTAACCTCACCATGGGGGAAACAATCGACGATGAGACCATTTGGAATGCCCTTGCAATGGGGCAATTAGCGGCATTTGTCCACACCCTTCCCCAAGGGCTGGATACCCCTGTGGGTAAAATGGGGATCCGTTTATCCGGAGGACAACGTCAGCGTCTCTCCATTGCACGGATGGTATTAAGCAATCCCAAAGTGGTGATCTTCGATGAGTCCACCTCGGCACTGGATGTCCATACCGAAAATGCTTTGTTTGAGGGATTAGAGGATTTTTTACGCCCAAAAACGGTCATTATCATTGCCCACCGTTTGAGTACTGTAAACCAAGCACATTATATTTATGTATTGGAAAATGGAAAAATCCTCCAAGAGGGGACGCGGGAAGAATTGGAACACCAAGAGGGGCATTTTCACCATTTTGTCCAGCAAAATCAAACCCTAACCCCTTTATAGGGGTATGATAGTGACTTATGTAAAGAAGAGGTATGAATGATTGCACGAAACTATTTTTCCACCCATCCTGTATTACGTTATGCCATTGAAGAGATTATTGTCGCCTATCGTGCTGACCCTATGATTGATACCCATGATTTTATTCTCATCGCCGTAGCACCTCATTATCCCCTTGCACAGGTGACCCATTTCGTTCAACATCATTTTTCTACCGATCGTTTTGTAGCCTTTCATGCCATGGATGCGTTTTCGGGGATGGAGACCATCTCGGGTATTGCGATGTGCGTTATCACTTTTGAACGCGAAGGGAGCATTAAAACCCTTCTCATCGATGATATGATTACGCATCAAGATCATGCGGTGAACCAAACTATCGCCTATTTAGAGGCGAATCGTGATGCGACGCACTGCTTTTTTTCAGGTCATTTGGAGGGAGAATTTAGTACGTTTATCGATGCGCTTGAAGCCGCGGGGGAGGATAAAACCCTTTTTTCCCGTTTTATCGGAGGGGCGTGCAGTGGGACACGCGATCCCCTGACCAAAGAGACTTTGACCTATCAAGCGACTTCGGATCGGGTTATCAAACGGGGTTTTGCGCTGGTGAGTTTTTGTGGGTGTGATTCTGCTATGAGTGCGGCTTTTGGGTACAAACCTGTTGGGGTTGCGTATACCATTACGGGGGTTTCGGGTAAGGGAAATGTGGCAATTGATAATAATCGCTCGTTTATCCACACCATTGATCGATTGACGCGGAATATTCCCAATTTTGAGATACGCCATTTGTGGTATTCCCCCATTGTTTTGTTGGATGAAGAGGATGGTTCGATCTCGGTTGTCCGTACGTTTAAAGCGATTCATCACGATTCGGTCGAATTTTACACCCCACTCAAAATGGGAGCCCGTTTTAAACTCTCCTATGCAGAACCTTCTAATTTGTTGGAAGCCGATGCCCAAAGTGCGCGCGAAGTTGCCTATCATCTTCCTCAATGTGATTTGGCGTTTAATTTTTCGTGTATTGCCCGTCAATATGCCCTCGAAGACCAGCAAACTCAAGAGGCAAAACTCTATTCCCAACTCCTAAATGCTCCGTTATTTGGTTTTTTTACCTTTGGAGAAATTGGTCCAAAGAGAGATGGGATGGGGCTTAAAGTATACAATCAAACTTCACTCCTTGTAGGGATTACCGAACGATGACCAGTACCATTAAAATTCAACTTCTCCGAAATTTACTTGATGAAATATCGACCCGATACGACTATTTGTACGACATTAACCGTCAAATGCTCGAAGAGACCCAATACGCTGCCTCTCATGATCCCTTGACCGGATTGGTCAATCGTGCCGTCTTTGAAGAAAATCTTGCACGCGCCCTTTCGGTAGTCAAACGTCATGGAGGACATGCAGCGGTATTGTTTATGGATCTGGACAATTTTAAGCAGGTCAATGACACCATTGGTCATGATGAGGGGGATCGACTCTTATGCGAAGTCGCCTCTGCGGTCACTTCCAATATCCGAAAAGAGGATATTTTTGCCCGTTTTGGTGGGGATGAGTTTGTGATGCTCATCGAACGAATCACCAGTAATGTTGATCAAGCGATTACGGGCGTGGCGGATTTATGTCAAAAAATTCTTGCCTGTACCAAACACACCTATCATGTGAGTGGTAATACGTTTTTGGTCTCAGGAAGTATTGGGGTGGTCTTATTTGGTCCTAACAATACCGCCTCGGTAGAAGAACTCATTCGTCATGCCGATGTAGCGATGTATGAAGCGAAGAAAAAAGGGAAAGATCAGGTGGTCTTTTTTGATGATGCGATTAAATCACGGTTGGAAGAGCAAATCATCATCGAACAAAAGATTCGAGATGCCATCAAAAACGATACTTTTCTCCTTCACTACCAACCCAAACTCTCCCAAAGTGGAACCATTGTAGGGGTGGAAGCGTTGGTACGGATTCAAGATCCAGAGGGGGATTTGATTTGCCCCAATCAATATATCCCGTTGTGTGAAAAACGTAATTTGATTAGTATCGTCTCAGAAAAAGTACTCATCGAAGTGTGCAAAACCCTCAAAACATGGGAGAAAGACCCTCTTCTCTCGACCATGGATATTTCGATCAATATTAATCCTGCATGGTTGCGACATCCTGCCTTTGTCGAAAAAATTGAGGAGATTTTACGCAACAGTGGTGCCAATTTGCACCGTTTGATTTTTGAAATTACCGAAAGCATTGAGTTGGTCGATATTCATCTCAAAATCGCCATCATGACCCGATTTAGAGCCTTAGGGGTTCGCTTTGCATTGGATGATTTTGGGACGGGTCGCTCATCGTTGGTCTATCTCTCCCAACTCCCCTTGCATGAGATCAAAATTGACCACTCGTTTATTGTCCATTGGGATGAATATGTGAGCGAAATTGAAAATGAAAAATGTCACCGATTTGTCAAAGCGACCATTGCTATGGCAAAAAGCTTAGGGCTAAAGGTGACGATTGAGGGGGTTGAAAGCACCAAAGTTTCCCATGCTTTATGGGAGATGGGATGCGATACCATCCAAGGGGTATTATACGCTTCACCTATGAACCAAAAGATGATCGAAACATTGATTTATACCCACAATAATTAACCAAGAGGTCACAGTATGCACGCAAACTCTTTTGTCCGAACCCTTATCTTCTTTGCCTTTGGATTATTTTTATGGCTTTTTTTTCCGTTTCTTAAAAGTTTTTTTGTCGCCTTGTTATTGGTGATTGCGTTTACCCCGATCCATGTCGCGTTTGAACGGCGGATTAAACACTATCCCCATTTGGCAAAACGGTCGCATTGGATTACGGCCACGGCAATGACCCTTTTGCTCATTACGATCTTATTTCTCCCTATCCTCTTTTTTATTAGCTATCTCATCTCACATCCCGCTGAAATTCTTCAGATGGGAAAAACCTACTATCATCAAGGGACACATCTTCTTTCGTTGATCCCAACCCTCCCCCAGTGGCTTGAAAAACCCGTCGCGACCCTCGCCCAAAAATTGATCGAAAATCAAGAAAAAATTGTCTCCACCGCAGCGATGAGTGTGGGAGATGGGGTACTTGGATTGATGAGTGCGTTGGGAAATATCATGGTTATTGTCGTGTTTTTCTTTTTCCTTTCGTGGTATCAACGGGAACTCATGCTCTCGCTTTCCCCCATTATCCCTCTCAAACGTGCTGTCCGTTCCGAATTTTTACTCGATATGATCTCTACGACCGCGACAGGTCTTTATACCCTTTTGGGGGTGGCGATTACGCAGGGGATTGCGTTTGGACTTTTTATCAGTTTTTTTGATGGGTATGACCCATGGTTATTGGGATTGATGATAGGTGCGACATCGGTCATCCCCTTGGTAGGGACAGCACTGGTTTGGGTTCCCATTGCGTTGAATGAATTTTTCCAAGGTCACAATGCCAATGCTATGATCATTGCCTTTTATTCGTGGGGAATGCTCTCATTTTTTATTGATAACATTGTTCGGTTGATTATTTTGCAAAAACTCAATCATCTCCTCAATCAAGGGCGAAAAGAGATTAATGAATTTTTGCTTTTCTTCGCGATTTTAGCGGGATTGACGACGTTTGGATTTTGGGGATTTATTTTAGGACCTGCCATCGTCGCTTTTGTTGTTACCCTTTTACGGGTATTACGACGGCACCATCCCCGAGGGCGATAGGGGTTTTTAATATCCTTTGAGAGAATTGACTTCCGCTTGAAGACGATGAAGCTCTTCCATGATGGTCTTCATATCATCAACGGGCTTCTCACCGCTACCATGAGCGTATTTTTGAAACGTTGCTTGCGCGGTGGCGGTTAGGGCTTCGAGTTTCTCTTTGGCACTTTCGATGAGTTCATGACGGTCAAAGGTCATACTCTCTTCAAGGTCGTTGATTTTTTCCATAATGTCATCTTGATGTTTAATGGCAAAATAGGTTGCCACTCCACCTAAGAGTGCGCCTACGAGTAAACTTAGTCCATTGTTTTGATTCATGATTTGTCCTTTGATGGATGGGATTTTTTGAGTATTGCCGATACGACACGCACCAAAAGGGACGCTAACGTCACTTTGGCAATTCCATTGGAGGCTTTAAGGGTCAATGCTTTGGTTTGTGTATGGAGATAACGGGTCAATTGGTGCAGTTCATGAAAACTTAGCACGGCTTTGGCAAAGAAAAGGGTCAACTCTTTTTCGGTATGCTTGACAAACGTTTGAAGCTGGTTCATGGTTTTGTGAACTTTCAACCCAACGATTACCACAATAATGGTCATAATGACCATACACACTGCCATGATGCCCAAAAACACCGTAATCATTCCACCCTCTTGCATATCCTCTCTCTCCTTTATCCTATCGGTACGATTATGGTACTCCAATTATTCTTAAAGGGTTGGGAATATCCCCCATTTTAGTATATGATGTCAAAAACCAAAAATGAGTACCCATGAACCACCCAAAAACCACCTACTTATGCGACTATCAGCCCAGTGACTATACGATTGAGCAGTGTTCGTTGGAGTTTATTATTGAGACTTCCTCCACCCGTGTGGAAAATGTGATGGAGATCCGACGACAAAATCCTCACGCACAAACCCTTCGTTTGGACGGTGAGGGGTTAGATTTAGAGTTACTGTGGCTTAATGACATCCTATTGGATGAAAACGAGTATGTTCTGGTCGATGATGCGTTGCTGCTTCCTTTGGATGCCAATAGCGCACGCATCCGTATTATCAACCGTATCTATCCTGATGAAAATACCGCGTTGGAGGGGTTGTATCGCTCAGGCGGTATTTGGTGTACCCAAAACGAACCGCACGGATTTCGCCGCATCACCTATTTTATCGATCGTCCCGATGTGATGACCCGCTTTACGACCAAAATTATTGCCAATAAAACGCTTGCTCCTGTGTTGCTTAGCAATGGGAATCTTATCGGTACCGCTACTTTGGAGAATGGGAAGCACGTTGCGATATGGGAAGACCCGATCCCAAAACCGTGCTATTTGTTTGCATTGGTCGCGGGAGATTTAGGGAGCATTCACGATGCCTTTACGACCATGAGTGGAAAAAAGGTTGAATTGGCAATCTATTGTGACCATGGAAATGAAGCGCAATGTCACCATGCGATGCACAGTTTGAAAAAAGCGATGGAATGGGATGAAGTGACGTACGGTCGCGAGTATGATTTAAGCGTCTACAACATCGTTGCGGTGGAGAGTTTCAATATGGGGGCGATGGAGAACAAGGGGTTAAATATCTTTAATGCCCACTACGTCCTTGCCGATGAGACCCGTGCGACCGATACCGATTTTATGGGGATTGAGAGCGTCATTGCCCATGAGTATTTTCACAACTGGAGCGGCAATCGCATTACGTGCCGTAACTGGTTTGAACTGACCCTCAAAGAGGGATTGACGGTCTTTCGGGATCAATGTTTTAGTGCCGACATGAACAGCCCCCTCACTCAACGTATAGACGATGTCCGAGCATTACGCCAACGGCAGTTTGTCGAAGATGCAGGCCCCACCGCGCATCCAATCAAACCGGATCATTTTATTGAGATCAACAATTTTTACACCGCAACGGTTTACGAAAAAGGTGCAGAAGTGATACGAATGCTGTACACCTTGTTGGGTGAAGAGAAATTTCGTCGTGCGATGGATACCTATTTTGAGACTTTCGATGGTCAAGCGGTGGGGACGGACGATTTTTTATGGGCGATGCAGACCCAAAGTCCCCTTGATTTGACCCAATTTAAACGGTGGTATTTCCAAGAGCGTACCCCGACGCTTCGTGTCTTGAGTGTCTATGATGCTTTGTACCAGACCTTGACCCTTACCTTGGAGCAAAAGATACCCCTCAATACCCGTGATGAGGAACAACTCCCCTATGCCTTCCCTTTGACCTTAGGTTTGTTGAGTGAAAAAGGGGACGCGTTACCCTTAGTAACCAACAGTACGCTTTTTAATGGAACAACCTTATGGGTCAGTGAGGCGTTATCCAGTCATGTTTTTGAGAACATCCAAACCCCTGTAAAACTCTCCTTGAATCGCCATTTTACTGCGCCTATTATCGTTGAGTGTTTGGAGCTTGATTACCCCTTTTTGATGGCAAACGATAGCGATGGATTTGTAGCGTATGAAGCCTCTCAAGCCTTTGGGATTCAAACCATCGAAAGGATGATGGAAGGTGAATCCATTAATCCAGAGTTTATCCAAGCGTATGGAAAAATTATAGACGATACCTGTTTGGAACCCCTCTTTAAAGGGGAATTACTCGCTCTTCCGACCCTTGAGACGTTGATGCAACGGCAAAGCGTTTTGAACATTGGTGCGATCCATACGGCACTCGAAACCCTCAAAAAAGCCTTAGCCGAAGCGTTTAAACCAATTTTGATTGGGCAATTAGAGATGCTTTATGACCCTAAAAATTCGGCGATTGATTCGGTGAGTATGGGCAAACGGGCATTACATCACCGTTATTTGGAACTTTTGATGAGTTTGGGTGAAGAATCGATAGCATTGATGTGTCGTGATGTCTATTACGAATCCAAAAACATGACCACCCGCTTGGTGGCATTGGGACTGTTAGATCAGTATGCCCCCCATCTTTCTGGCGAAGCATTGAACGACTTTTACCAACGGTATGCGAATGAGACGTTGGTGATGACCAAATATTTTGCCCTTTGTGCGGCTTCTACGCGCGAGGGGACGTTGCAACGGGTTAAAGCCTTGCAAGCGGATCGTCTCTTTGATCCTAAAATTCCCAATCTTGTTCGTGCCTTATATGGAACCTTTGCCCGCAATTCGGTCGCATTTTACGATGATTTGGGGGAGGGGTTTGCTTTTCTGGCGGATAAAGTGATTGAGATTGATGGACTTAATCCCCAAATCGCTTCAGGGTTGGCAGGGGCATTTAAACACTATGGACGGTTAACTACCCATCAAAAAGGGTTAATGGGCAAAGCATTACAGCGGATAAAAAATCATCCGAACCTTTCTAATAATGTGTATGAAATTATTGAGAAAATTCAAGGAAGTTAATCTTCCTATTATAGGAGATTATAATAAATATCTTTCTAAGCTTAGATAATATTTATTTATATATTAGAAAGAAAGGGTGATCGCTTTTTAAAAAAAAGGTAAATTTTTAAGGCTAGTATGGGAAAAAAAGTAACATCGTCAAGCTAGATTGGTGTTTTCCCAAAAATTATTGGGATTCAAGTAAGTATGTGATAAAATTGTGACGCAATAGGATTATAATCGCATTCTATGGAATTTGAGTTATAGGGAGAAAGTATGGCAAGAGTAGTTGTTTTAGGTGGCGGAGTTGCTGGACATACTGCAGCAACCTTCGCTGCAGATTGGCTCGGCAAAGAACATGAGGTCGTTGTAGTTACCCCCAATGCAAAATGGAACTGGATCCCTTCCAATATTTGGGTAGGTGTTGGTCAGATGACCAAAGAAGAGGTCACTTTTGATCTTGACCCTGTGTATCAAAAAGCAGGAATTACCTATAAGCAAGCAAAAGCTCTTAGTCTTAATCCTGAAGGAAATGCTTCAAGCGATAAACCTTTTGTTACCATTGAGTACACAGGTCAAGGCAAAGTGGGCAAAACTGAAGAGGTAAGTTATGATTACCTTATCAATGCTACAGGACCAAAACTCAACTTCGCAGCAACACCGGGTTTGGGTGATGCCAATGGTTTGGGTGAATTTACCGTTTCGGTGTGTACCGCTGACCACGCAGTACACGCATCACATGAATTACACAAATGTATCGACAAAATGAAAAAAGGGGAGCGTCAAAAATTCCTCATCGGTACGGGTCATGGTATGTGTACGTGTCAAGGTGCTGCATTTGAGTACATCTTCAACATCGAACATGAACTTCGCAAAGCAGGCGTTCGTGATATGGCAGACCTTCAATGGATCTCGAATGAATCGTTCCTTGGGGATTTCGGTATTGGCGGATTGCACATGAAACGTGGTGGGTACGCCGCTTCTTCACGTCTTTTTGCGGAATCATTGTATTCTGAGCGTGGAGTTAAATGGTTGATCGGCGCACACGTCAACAAAGTTGAAGAGGGGAAAGTTCATTACGAACTTCTTGATGGTTCGATGGGTGAGCAAGAATTTGATTTTGCGATGTTGATTCCCCCATTTGCGGGTGTTGGTCTTAAAGCATTCGATAAAGCAGGTGAAGACATTACCGCAACGGTATTTGCGCCCAATGGATTTATGAAAGTAGATGCAAACTACGCTGCTGGTGCGTACGAAAATTGGAAAGCATCTGACTGGCCTAAAACGTACCAAAATCCAACGTACAAAAACTTATTTGCCGCAGGAATTGCGTTTGCTCCTCCGCACCCAATTTCTAAACCAATGAGTTCACCAAACGGAACGCAAATTTTCCCAACGCCTCCACGTACAGGTATGCCAAGTGGTATTATCGGTAAAGCGGTTGCGCACAGTGTGTGTGATTTGATCAAAAAAGGGTCAGGTGCCCATTTGCATCACGCATCTATGGCAGAAATGGGAGCAGCATGTGTTGCATCAGCCGGTAAAGGTCTCTTTGATGGTACCGCTGCAGCATTGACCGTTTATCCGGTTGTTCCCGATTTTGAAAAATACCCAGGTATTGGACGTGATTTGGATTATACCTTCGGTGAAATTGGACTAGCAGGTCACTGGATTAAACACATCCTACACCATATGTTTATTTATAAAGCTAAACTCAATCCGGGCTGGACATTGATTCCAGAATAAAAATAAAGGAGAAAAAATGAAAGAGATCGAAAAATACGTTAAACCTTATGATGCAAGTTTTACGACGATGGTTCCTACGAGTTTTGTTAAATTTTTCCGTACGTGCAAAATTTGGCAATTTATCCGCTTTATCTGTATCAACATTAAAATGTTGATCGTTGTCCGCAAAAGCCACTAACATACGCCCCCTTTTGGGGGCATAACCTCCTACGAAAGATTTTCCACTATGATTAAAGAATTGATCACCTATCCTGATGAGCGGATTAAATACGTTTCGGCAGATGTGAGGAAGTTTGATGATGAGTTGTTTACCCTCTTGGAAAATATGCAACAAACAATGGATTACCACGGTTTAGAGGCTCTTTCGGCTATCCAAATTGCCGTTCCTGCGTGTGCTATCATCGTAAAATCACCCGATGGTTTGTTGGAACTCATTAACCCTCGTATTATTGTGACGGAAGGGATAACCACAGAAGACGAAACCAGTGCCTATTTTCCCATAGGGTTTAGTACCCCTATCAAACGATACGATACCATTAAAGTGGTCTACGAAAATCGTCATGGGGAACTTGGGCATCTCAATATCTCGGGTGATTTTTCTCGACGCGTTCAACAGCAGATTGATTTTTTATTTGGGGGATCATTACTGGATAAAATGGACAAAGATGGACGTTTAATAGCGTTAAAACGGTTAGAGAATGAAGGCTTTTTAGCGGGTGAATCGTGTCCTACTGTATTTGTGCGGGACTATTTTAAACGGGGAGCTAAAATTCTTTTGGGGTTAATTGCGTTGACCTTTCTTGTTATCCCTTTTGTGGAATCGCCTATTGATGAACTCCTTTTTACGGTGGATAAATTTCTTCTTATTCCTGTCCCATTGTTGATGATTGTATACTATTTTTATGCTCAACACGAAGCACGCCTCTATAAACAATGCACCAGCTGTCAAATTGGCAACATTATCGGTACGGTAGCTATTTTAACGGTGCAATTCATGGTTGTGGCAGTTGGGGTCTTTTTTTGGGTACATCCCTAACATTTTCGCCTTCGTATGATTTTTCCCCACTTTCCCTCCCTGTACGATAATAAAGAGCGTTTGATTGGTGCCAAAGAATCAATTCTTGATGGATGGGTTCTCCAAGCGCAATGTGCCAAAATTTTAGATCATCATACCATTGATGTGGAACGTTTTCGACGTTATTATGCCAGTAGAGTTTTTGATTATTTTATCGGTGTGGTTGCCAAAGAGGTGGAATTGGGTAAATGCCCCATCATGAAAGAGTTTATTGAGTATCTCAATGATAAAGAGATTCGTGCCGATGAGTTGTTTATTGTGTGCAGTTATTTTAAACGTTCGGTGGTGGCGACGACCTATACCTTGGGGATTAATTCTTCCTCCATTTTCGAGGCGATCAGTTATCTCTTTGATATGAATTTCGCCAGTGTTTTGACTCTTTATACCGATACCATTTACCAAAAAGAGCAAGAAGCGATTGAAGCCAATAAAGCCAAAGAGTATTTTCTCTCCAATATGTCCCATGAGATACGAACTCCCTTAAATGCTATTTTGGGATTTGTGCATGTGTTGCAAGGGGAAAATTTAGGGGAACGGATTGAAAAATATCTGACCATTATTGCCCAAAGTGGGGAAAATTTACTCCATATTATCAACGATATTTTGGATTTTAGTAAATTGCGCAGCGGTGAGTTTGCTATTGATCCCAACCCTTTTAATCTTTATGAAAAGATGAGCAATACCCTAGAACTCTTTATCCCCAGTGCATCACTTAGATCCATAACCATTGATTATCGTATCCATCCCAATACCCCTGCGTGTATTTGTGCCGATTCGTTTCGGATACAGCAAATTATGGGAAATTTGTTGAGTAATGCCATCAAATTTAGCCCCGATGGTGCTTCGGTTGAGGTGAGGATAGACTATGATCGGGAAAGTTCAACCCTTATCGTTCATGTTCGTGATTATGGGGAGGGGATCTCTCCTGAAGAACAAGGGCGTATTTTTACCCCATTTTACCAAGCCCATACAGGGACGCGCGCGCACACTATCGGGGGAAGTGGATTGGGTCTGTCGATTTGCAAACAGCTGGCAATACAAATGGGGGGGAAAATTACCCTCAAGTCCAATCTTGGAGAGGGGACACTCTTTACGGTGACCCTCGCGGTAGAATTTTTGGAAGAGACGCTATGCCATACCCCAAGGGTATCCGATACACACACTCTCTCTTTTGTGGGGAAAGTGTTGGTCGCAGAGGATAATGAAGCCAATCAAGAGCTTATCCGTATCACGTTGCAACGGTATGGGACAACCGTAGAGATGGTCAGTAATGGTAAAGAGGCGTACGAACAGGCGTGTACCACACGGTACGATCTTATTTTTATGGATGAACAAATGCCCTTGCTTTTGGGGCATAAAGCGATGCAAAAAATTCGCTCCTATGAACACGCCCATCATCTCCTTCCTACGCCCATCGTGCAACTCAGTGCCAATGCACTCAAAGGTTCTCGTGAACGGGCATTGCAGTGGGGGTATGATGGGTTTATTAGTAAGCCTTTTAGTCCGCATGATATTGAGGTAGTTTTAAAACACTACCTTTTGGCACAAAGCCCTAATCCTTGCTTTCCTTTTGTAAATCCTCCCAAGATGGATGAACTGGAGCGTCTGGAAAAAGTGATGCAACTCTCACCCGCACAAATCCATCAACTGCTCGCCCTTTTTCATAAAAATATGGAAAAGCTCCTGATGAATTTAAAAGAAGCAATGGAAATACGTGAGTATTCTACTATCGCCCATATTGCTCATACGATCAAAGGTTCCAGTGCTAATTTTAGATTTGAAGTATGTTCTCATTGGGCAGCACAACTCGAAGCCGATGCCCTCAAAAAAGTGGATGAAGAGCAACTCCTAGAGGAATATAACCACCTCCTAGAGGCGTATGAGAAAATTTACGCTTCGAGATAGTAACCGATTCCTGAAGCATTTTTAATCACCTCAGTGGGGAGTTTATTGCGTAATCGCCATACTAGCGTACGGACACTGTTATCGCTTGCCCCCTCTTCACCCCAAACGTAGTGGGTCGCTTGGGCAAAATCGACAACACTCCCCAATTGGGCAATCAAGAGATGGATAAAGGCGTTCTCTTTTTTGGTGAGTTTGATCTTTTGATCACGATAAAAGGTCTCCCCCAAACAAATGTCATGACGATACCCCTCTCCAAATTCAACATACGGTTGATCCGAGACTTTTTTAGCATACAACAATTTTTCGAGATGCTCTTTGTCCGTTTTTAGGACATCGACACTGGCTATCCGTTTTTGTTCTTCTTGGAATCGGTACAATGCCATTTGAATGGTAGTGTGAAGATTAAGAGGATCGAAGGGTTTGACAATGTATCCAAAAGGTTCTGTCTTTTTGGCTTTGGAAAGAATTTCACTGTCGGAGTGAGCGGTTAAAAAAATAAAGGGACACAGCATCTTATCCCGAATAAATTTGGCAACCTCAATCCCCCCTTCCTCTTTTTTAAGACCAATATCAATAAGAACAATATCCGGATTGTAAATTTTGATTTTGTTCTGTGCGCTTGATTCTTCATTGGCAAGCGAGAGTACTTCATAATCAAACTTTTCAAGGGACATTTGAAGGGTTAAGGCGGTCACTTCGTCATCTTCAATAATCAGAACTTTGGTCGTTGCCATTGGGGTGCTTCTTCGTAATTTTTAGGTTATTTTAGCATACTTTACAGATAAATTAAAATAATACTACAAATTTATTTGAAGGGCTAACAAATCTCCTTTAGGGGAGTTTTAATCCAACTGAGTATAATCGCGCCACTAATACCATTAAATGGATCTTTCTAATGCTTGATTTTGATAAATTTACCCGCTATTCCAAACCCGGACCACGCTATACCAGCTATCCTACCGCCCTTGAATTTAATGATACGTTTGGTTACCCTGAGTATTTGGACAAGCTTCATGCTCACGATCCACTTCGCCCCTTGTCCCTCTATTTTCATCTGCCATTTTGTAAAAATGCGTGCTATTTTTGTGGCTGTAATGTGGTCTTTACCTCTAAAGAAGAGAAAAAAGAGCGTTACATTGAGTATTTACGCAAAGAACTCACTATTCTAAGTACCCATATTGATGTCACGCGACCCGTTATTCAACTCCATTTTGGGGGAGGAACACCTACCTTTTTTGATGCAGAGCAACTCAACCGCATCATCACTATGATTAAAAACCATTTTAAAAATTTCACTGCCGATGCAGAGATTAGTTGTGAGATTGATCCCCGTCATATCAATGACGATCAAATGAAGGTAATGAGCGAAGCGGGCTTTAATCGAGTTAGTTTTGGGATTCAAGATTTTGATGAAAAAGTCCAAATTGCGGTGCATCGGGTTCAGCCATACGATAGTACCAAGCAAGCGATGGAGTTAGCACGCACGTATGGGATGGTCAGTGTCAATGTTGATTTGATCTATGGATTGCCGTATCAAAGTTTGGAAACGTTTAAAAAGACCTTGGCATTAGCGGTCTCTCTCAATCCTGACCGTTTTGCGGTCTTTAATTACGCGCACGTGCCATGGTTGAAAAAAACGATGCGTAAAATTGATGAGACGACGCTCCCTCTCCCTGCTGAAAAATTGGCAATTATGCGTTATACCATCGATTATATGGAGGAGCAAGGGTATAAAATGATCGGGATGGATCACTTCGCCAAACCCCAAGATGAGCTGTTTAAAGCGATAGCGAAAGGGGAACTTCACCGTAATTTCCAAGGCTATACGACCAAAGGGGGGGCAGATTTGATCGGGATTGGTTTGACCTCTATTGGGGAGGGAAGCGATTATTACGCCCAAAACTTCAAAGATATGGAAAGCTATGAAGCCTCTATCGATGCGGGGAAACTTCCCTACGAGCGCGGGGTCTCTCTCAACGACGATGACCGTATCCGCCAATACGTTATTATGGAACTCATGTCCAATTTTAAACTTGATATAACACGTTTTGAACGCTTATATGGGGTGAATTTTGGAGCGTATTTTGCCGATGCCCTTGAAGCCCTTAAGCCCTTTGAAGAGGATGGATTAGTGACCATCACTCCGACATTTATTGAATGTTCGCTCACGGGAACATTGCTGATTCGTAATATTGCGATGCCCTTTGATGCCTATATGAAACGGCACGCCGCCAACCAAAAAACCTTTAGCAAGACAGTATGATATGACACACAGTGGCGCATTATTCAATTTTACCGAAACTTCGGATGCGTGTATTAAATGTGGGAAATGTATCCCCGTATGTACGATTCATAATGTCAATGCCGATGAAGTCACCTCTCCACGGGGATTTATTGATCTTTTGGGTGCGTACCAACGGGGTGATCTTGAACTGGATTATAATGCCAAAGCAATTTTTGAAAGTTGTTTTTTGTGTACCAACTGCGTAGATGCGTGTCCCAAAGCATTGCCCACCGATATGATCATTGAGCAAGTGCGTGCGGATATCGCCGATAAATTCGGGATTGCGTGGTTTAAACGGGCATTTTTTTATCTCCTTCGTCACCGTATGACCATGGATGTTTTGTTTAAGCTGGGATATGTCTTTCAGACGTGCGGTTTTAAAATCAAAGCAGAGATCAACTCGATGCAACCCCGTTTCAATTTACCAATTATTAAAAAAGAGCGTCTTCTCCCTTCGATGGGAAAAACCTCATTTCTTAACGCCCATCCCGAAAATATCCCCAATGGAGGCAAACGACGGGTTGCGATTTTCATCGGATGTTTAGCCAATTACAACTATACCGAGATCGGAAAAGGGCTTTTGGAGATTTTGGAGGCGTTGGAAATTGATGCCTTTATCCCCAAAAAACAGCTTTGCTGTGGCGCGCCTGCCTATTTTACGGGGGATTTTGCAACGGTCGATCATAACGCTAAAAAGAACATCGTCTATTTTGAGAGTTTTATCGATGAGGTCGAAGCGATCATTATCCCCGAAGCGACGTGCAGTGCGATGATCAAAGTCGATTATGAACACTTTTTCCACGATCAGCCTGAATGGTTGGCACGCGCTCAAAAGCTCAAAGGTAAAATCTTTATGGCAACCGAATGGCTGGAGCAAAAAACTCAGCTTAAAGCATTGCTAGCGAGTAAAGGGCGCAGTGATCTCAGTGTCACCTACCATGACCCCTGTCACGCCCGTAAAATGCAGGGGGTTTATAAAGAACCTCGTGCCTTGGTGGGGCAAAACTACACCATCACCGAGATGAGCGACTCCAATGCGTGTTGTGGTTTTGGGGGTGTGACGATGCAAACGGAAAATTTCCATTTTGCTCAAGCCGCCGGTCGCCCCAAAGCCGCCATGATTGCCCAAAGTGGGGCGAGGGTGGTCACCGCTGAGTGCAGCGCGTGCCGTATGCAGATCAATAACGCACTGAATGAAGCCAATGTGGATGTTGTCTTTAAAAACCCGATTGAATTGATAGCTCAAGCATTGAGGGGGAATTGTCGATGACAAAAGAGGATCTATCTCAAAAATTAAAACTTCTCAAACCAAAATACGAAAAGGAGGGGTTTATACTTCTTGGATTTTTTGGGAGCTATGCCCGTGATGAAGCAACCGAGCACAGTGACATTGATATTTTGTACACAATAAAAGATATAAATCAGTATTTGGAAAAATACAGCGGCTGGAATGGTATTAATCATATCGTTGATACCAAAGAAGCGTTGAAGAAGGATTTTCAAAAAGAGATCGATTTTGTCGATGTCGAAACCTTAAACGCTGTCGGTAAAAAATATATTTTAGCGGATGTCGTCAATGTCTAAATCGAAACTTGAATTTATACTGCAGATGATTGATGATATTGAATACATTGTTGCGCAACATAATGGCATTGTCACTGATGCCCTCTCGCATCGCATCTCTAAACCTGCTATTTTGATGTCGCTTTTACAGATAGGTGAAGTATTAGGAAAAATGCGCTTTGAGAATGAACTGCTTAACGAATACGCTAAAGGTGCGTATAATGTCCGTAATTTTATAGCGCATGATTATGAGGGTGTCAATATGGCAATTATTGAAAATATTGTCCGTACGATGCTAAAACCGCTTAAAGAGGTGATAGTCCAAACGTTGAAGGAAAAATAATGACAACACACGAGGTAAAACTTTTTTTAGAGACGTTTCAAACTCTCATTATGGCGTCTCTCACCCCTGATGGCACTCCGCACGCAAGCACCGCCCCGTATGTCAGAGTGGAGAATGATTTTTATATCCTCATCAGCACTGTTGCGCAACACGGGCGCAATCTCTTATCCCATCCTAACGTTTCCCTCCTCTTTGTCGAAGATGAATCGCAATGCGTTCAACCTTTTGCCCGAAAACGGATAACGATTGAAGCCATGGCATCGGAGATAGATTCAGAGAATGATGACTATAGCACCGTGATTGCGTCGTTAAAAGCTCGCTTTGATCCGGAACTGGTCACCTCATTGACCCAAATGGGCGATTTTCATCTCTTTAAGCTCTCTCCCAAAAACGGCAGCGTTGTGATGGGATTTGGCAAGGCGTATGGGTTAAATGAAACGTTAGAGGTGGTAACGCACATCATGGGTCACCACCAAAAGGGTCATAGCAAGGGATAAAATGCTTATCTTTCGCCCTTAAAAACGGTTGGAAAGGGGTGACGTTTTAAGGGTGTTTTGGGATACTATATCTCTCTATCGTAGGATTGGGATCGAGCGATAATCATCGGAGCGATACTCAGAGCGATACAACAATTCATCATCATCGGATGTGTAATAAACGTTACTAATACTGGAAAGATACTGATTTTTATCCGATGCGGTGATGGTGACAATAATCTCATTTTGTGGTGTTTCACCTGAAGAATCGTCCGAATCAAAGAATTTATACCCCTCGACTGCAGCTGTTACTCCAATGGTGCTGACACGAAGGGCGTTTAGCGGATTTAAGCTAGTGAATACGTCGCGTAGTACCCAAGCACCCGTTGCCAAAGCTGTCCACTTACCAACCTCGGCTTGGCGGTCTTTGGTGAATTTAAGTATTTTTGCGTGCATGTCGATGGAGAGATTGGCATTTGCACTTGATTTGACGACGCTAATCCCCTTACTGACCATGGCACTAATGAGCATGGAATGCATGGCTTCATTAAAATCGGATTTAGCGGAGGGTTCATTGAGATAAACAATTTTCGATTTATCGATGTTTTTAAGAACCGAGGTCGCAAGGTCATTGGCAATGACTTTCCAATGCTCACCCGCTTGCAACTTAAGTTGCTCAGTGTGTTGGTAGTTTTTTGGAATGGGTGCCTGAGAGTAGGGCGTAGCGCATCCACTCATCAGTATCACTAACGCGGTTGCCAATACGATACTTCGTTTCATAAAAAATTCCTTGGATTTAATTCTTAGTATTGTAGCAATATTAGATTAATTTTTTTGGTAGTGGGGGAAATAACCTTTGGTCTCTTCCTCTCATGATTTTCTCATCTCCTTTCCCTATAATGACCCATTATACTTGGATAGTAAAGAGAGATAATGCGAATAGTATCAGCGATTGTGGCCGTTTTCCTCCCTTTTTGTGGGTATGGGATGAGTTTTGATGCGGTGTGTGAGAGGGCGTATCGTGTATCGGGAGCGTTGATCCAAAACCAAGGTCTTAGGGATGCAAATGTGCATGCCAAAGCTTCAGCATTAGCGGGGGAACCCTTAAGCTTAGAAGCCGATGCCTCTGAGGTGCGGGGGCTTGATCCTATCAACAGTGGCGTGCGGTACCATACGATGCTCAATGTGCAACTCAAAAAACCGCAATGGGCAAAAATTCAAGGGGAATACTACGATCAAGAGGCACAACGTTTTCAACAACAACGACAGCAATATGAAAATGGGATCCGTATCGCATTGAAACACGATTGGCTTATCGCGATGGTTGAGGAGGAACGGATTAAAATTTTAGAAGAAAAAGCGACTTTTTTTGACCAAGCCTACGCCATCGGGGAGAAAAAGGTCGCAGCAGGGCGATTGTCCCAAATGGAGTTGATCCGTCTGCACAATGAAGTATACATGACACACCAAGAGCGTGATTTAGCAAAAATGGAACGGGAACATCTTCAACATACGTTTCAAGAAGCGACCATGGCAACCCAAGACGTGGTTATTGATGACCTTTCGTTTGCTTTTATTGCTGATCGAGGGGAGAGTGAGAGGTGGATAAAACAGGCTTTTTCGGTGCAGATGCTCACCGCTGAAATTGATGCTCTAACGCTTCGTATCAAAGGGGCTTCGTATGAGGGGAACCAATTTATTTCCGTGGGGGTTGGGATGACCCATGAACCCGTGCAAGAGAGTGTTGATGTTCGCGTGGCGATTCCCTTGTCGTTGAGCGGTAAAAATGAGCAACAACGCAGTGCGTTAATGGCGCAACGATCTGCTTTGATCCATGAACGTGAGGTGGTGATGGGGAAATTACGGATCATTGTCCCGACCTTATTGGAGCATCTCAAAACCAAAGAGGAGCGTTTAACCCGCGCCTTGAGGATGCATACCACCCAAAAAAAGTTACGAGAAATGGGACAAAAAGGGTATGAGGGGGGAGTTGTCTCTCAATTTGAGTATTTGGCGAGTCAAAACAGCTATTATGACCAACAATTGCGTACGTTAGAGCTTAAACGCAATTACATTGATGAGATGCGTGGATTAGAAGAGAAATTGGGGAGAGTGTGGGAATGATAAAAAGTATACTACTGGGGATGGTGATGGTGAGTATGGCAATGGCAAATATCACCCTAAGCCAAGCACAAAGTAAAAAAATTGGGATTACGACAACAACGGTTCACCGTGTCCAAGGGGAAGCGATGGGGCCCTTTATCGGATCATTGGATTACAGTGACCAAGGGTCTGGAAAATATCTCTTAAGTTCCGAAGCGACCGTGGTGGAGCTGATCAAACAAACGGGGGATCGTGTGACCAAAGGGGAACCAATATGTACCATTGCTTCGTCTGAACTTTTAAGCAGTCGTTATGCGTGGATTGAGGTGAATAATCAACTCAAAATTGCTCAAACATACGCCAAAAAAGACCAAAAGCTCTATCATGAAGGGGTCATTTCGGAGCGTGAATCCCAAAAAAGTTCCCTTGAGGTGATGAGTCTTCAAACCAAACGTGCTGAGATTACCAACCGTTTCCGTTTTGCAGGGGCAGATCAGGAACCCAAGGGGGGGATGCTCTTTACCATTCGGGCAACACGCAGTGGGATTATCGCCCATGCTCCTATGAAAGCAGGGGAAAAAATCACCCCTTTTACCCCGTATTTGACCATTGCTAATCCCGCTGCCCTCAGTGCATACATCAAAATTCCCCCTAAATTGATCAGTTCTATCCAAAAAGGGGCAAGGGTAATGGATAAGGGGGGAGACTCCATTGGAAGCGTGAGTGCTATCTCCTCTTCGGTGGATCGGATGAACAACTCAGCATTAGCGATTGCGACCCTGACAAAGCCCAAAGAGAGTTACCGTGCAGGAACGTCCAGTGAATTTTTTATCGCTTCCCCCTCTGGGGCATCGTGGATATTGCTTCCACGTGTTTCGGTGACAAAATACCAAGGTAAAGACATCTGTTTTGTCAAAACTGCAACAGGGTTTTCCCCCCGTACGGTCAAAATACAGCAACTTTTTCAAACCAGTGTGGCGGTAAAACCCATAGGATTAGAGGAAGGGGATAAAGTGGTCACCGATGGGATTATGAATCTCAAAGGGATTTTAAATGGTATGGGGTTTGAATGATACTCCATAATTTAATTGAATTTTCGCTCAAACAGCGACTCATGGTCATCCTCTTGTCGTTGGGACTTTTTGGGTATGGGATCTATTCGTTTTTGAATATCCCCATCGACGCATTTCCTGACATCTCCTCGACTCAAGTTAAAATTATTATGAAAGCCCCCGGTATGACTCCTGAAGAGGTGGAAAGTCGTGTCGTGCGCCCTTTGGAGGCAGAATTATTGGGGATTGAACACGAAAAATTGCTCAAAAGCACCTCAAAATACGGTCTTGCGGATGTCACCATTGATTTTTTTGATGGTTCGGATATTTATCGCGCCCGTGCGCAAGTCGCTGAAAAATTAAGCACCATCCTCCCCAGTCTCCCCAATGGGGTCAGTGGGGGGATGGCACCCATTACCACCCCTTTGGGGGAGGCATTTATGTTTACCATCGAGGGAAATATTGCCCCCAAAGCGAAACGGGAGTTATTGGATTTTGTCATTCGTCCTGCATTGAGAGGAGCTAAGGGGGTCGCGGATGTCAACTCGTTGGGGGGAGAAGCACGTGCCATTGTGGTGCAACCTGATGTTGGAGCGATGCGCCATTTGGGGATCCCCTTAAGTTTGCTAAAAACCACCCTTGAAGCCAATCTCAAAAACGATGGGGCAGGGCGGATTGATGAGCAAGAAGAGAGCTTTTTGGTCAAAATCCAAAGCGGTGTGACCAACCCCGATGAGATTAGCAATATCACCCTTGATTCCCCTACGGGAGGGGTCATTCGTGTGGGGGATTTTTGTGATGTGCGGGATGATTCCCGTACCCGCATGGGATTTGTGACCAAAGATGGGATAGGAGAAGCGACCGAGGGGTTGGTCTTGACCCTTAAAGGTGCCAATGCCAAAGAGACCATTACCCAACTCACTCAACGCCTTGAATCGCTTAAACCACTTCTCCCCAAAGGGGTGAGCATTCTCCCCTTTTATGATCGCAGTATTTTGATTGACAAAGCGGTCTCCACCGTTTCTCACGCCCTCATTGAAGCGATTGTGCTGGTCATTATCTTGTTAATACTCTTTTTGGGGGATGTTCGTGCGGCGATTGCGGTGAGTGTCATTTTGCCCTTTTCGCTGGCGATTGCGTTTGTGATGATGCACTATTTTGGACTCAGTGCCAATCTGATGAGTTTGGGGGGATTAGCCATTGCCATTGGAATGTTGGTCGATTCAGCGGTGGTCGTAGTGGAAAATGCGTTTGAAAAACTCTCCCATGGTGATACCACTTTGCCCAAATTGCACCAAATTTACCGAGCGACCAAAGAGGTTAGTGTCGCCGTTTTTAGTGGTATTTTGATTATCGCAGTGGTCTTTTTACCGCTGTTAACCCTTGAGGGGTTGGAGGGGAAACTCTTTGCCCCTGTGGCGATGACGATTGTTTTTGCGTTGTTTGGATCACTGATCCTCTCGTTGACCCTGATCCCCGTAGTGTGTTCATTGATACTAAAAAATACCCCCCACCAAGAGACCCCTTTGGGGCGATTTTTTACCCGAGTCTACGCCCCGATGTTGGATTTTGCCCTCACACGGACAAAACTCCTTTTTACCATTGCGATTGTGTTTTTGGTCATCAGTTTTTCGCTGTTTGGTTTTGTGGGGAAAAGCTTTATGCCCACGTTGGATGAGGGGGACATTATTTTGAGTGTTGAAACGCCTCCCTCCATCGCCCTAGAAGAGTCCAAAGAGCTGAATTTGGCGATACAAAATGCCATTTTGTCCCACGTCCCTGAGGTCAAAACGATTATTGCCCGAACGGGGTCGGATGAGTTGGGACTGGATCCCATGGGGCTAAACCAAACCGATACGTTTATTATCCTAAAACCCATCTCAGAGTGGAAAGCCAAAGACAAAGAATCGATCAAAAAGGAGATTCACGATGCCCTGAAAGATGTTGCGGGGGTGAGTTTTGGATTTACCCAACCCATCGAGATGCGGGTATCGGAGATGCTCACAGGGTCACGGGGGGATTTGGCGGTAAAAATTTACGGCAGTGACATCCAAACGCTTAATCGTCTCAGTACGGAAATTGCGACAACATTGGAAAAAATCCACGGCTCCGCAGAGGTCTTTACGACCCTTAATGAAGGGGTTAATTACCTTCGGGTCAAACCCAATCGACCGGAAGCTGCCAAAACGGGGGTCGATACGACCGAGCTTGGATTGTTGCTTAAAACAGCGTTAGAGGGGGTAGGGATCGGAGAATTACCCATCAAAAATTCCAAAATCCCCGTATTGATGCGATTGGATAGCGATCTAGCGCACAACATCGAACAGTTCAAATCGTTGGAATTACCCCTCAGTGATGGTCTCTCGGTTCCTATCTCCAGCATTGCCGACATCGACACCATCGAGGGGGTATTACAAGTCAATCGGGAAAATGGGGAGCGGCTTAGTACCGTGCGTGCCAATGTAGAGGGGCGTGATTTGGTTGGTTTTGTGGAGGAAGCCAAACAAAAAATTGCCCATGACATTGCCCTGCCCAAAGGGTATCATCTGGTCTATGGGGGGCAGTTTGAAAACCAACAGCGTTCCGCCGCCAAACTTATGACCGTTGTCCCCCTTAGTATTGGGATTATTTTTATGATTTTGTTTTTTACGTTTCGCTCAATTAGTTCCACCACACTTATTTTGCTTAATATCCCTTTTGCGGTCACAGGGGGGATTATCTCCTTGACCCTGAGTGGGGAATATCTCTCGGTGCCAGCTTCGGTAGGATTTATCGCCTTGTTTGGGATTGCGGTGCTTAATGGGGTGGTGATGGTGAGTTATTTTAATACTTTGCTTGCCAAGGGGTATAGCATTGAGGATACGGTCAGAGAAGGGGCATCTCGACGATTACGACCCGTGTTAATGACCGCCTTTATCGCAGCATTGGGATTATTACCGCTTTTGTTCGCCACAGGCGTGGGGAGCGAAGTCCAAAAACCGCTTGCCATCGTCGTCTTAGGGGGATTGGTCACCTCGACGATTTTGACCTTGATGATTCTCCCTCCGGCGTTTAAAATGATCTATGTAAGGAAGAAACGATGAGATGTACGGTGTTAAATCTCTATTTTGAGCTAGAGAGTAAAGATCTCTTAGTCGACTTTTTATTAAGCAAAGGGTACAATGATTTTTATTTTTTTGAATGCAGTCGGTATGGGGCGGGATCGTTTTTGGTCAGTCTCAAAGAACAGGTCACCGCACGCGCCCAATGGGGGCTGTTTCGCCTCTTTTTGAGTGGTGAAGATCCCCATGAACTTGCACAAGCAATCAAACAAGTGATTCACTCCAGTGCGTTAAAAATTTTTTTACACGAGGCGGACGAACTGTAAATGCGCATCCTAATTGCCGATGATGAAAAAGAACTCTTAGCATTGTTGGCACTCTCTCTCAACCAAAAAGGGTGGATTATTGATACCGCTTGTGATGTTGCTGAGGTGAAACATTATTTGGATGCCCATCATTATGAAATCCTTGTCTTGGATCGAACGTTTCATGGTCTGGATGCCTCCCACGAACTCATTACCTATGCCAAACGAAAAAATACGCAACAATCTATTTTGATTTTGAGTGCGTTAGGAAGCATTGATGATAAGGTTCAAGGGTTGGAGATGGGGGCGGATGATTACATGGAAAAACCCTTCGACATCAAGGAATTACGGGCGCGCATTGTCGCTTTAGGTCGTCGTTTCTCCCCCAAAACGCTTCTATTAGAGGGATTTGAGATTGATCTTGAACGCCAGAGTATTCTTTTGGATGGTAATCCCATTGTATTGAGCAAAAACGAACACACTTGTTTTTTTTATCTCCTTGCTCGAAGAAGTGTGGTATCTCGGGATGACATTATGGACGCACTGTACGACAATCCCCAAAACATTACCCCCAATACCATCGATGAATTGATTGCCCGACTGCGTAAAAAACTCTCCAAAACCCTTATCAAAACGATTAAAACGCGAGGATACCTTATTGCTAACTAACGCACATTGCGCGTTGTGTGCGTATAATCGTCTTGTTATCCAAAAAAGGTTACAGTTGCACAAAAATAGGAGATGCCGATGATTTTATCCTCCCTCAATACCCTTTTAGCTTCAGGGGAATCTGCCGCCATTATTGGTGCGTTAGGTGCCAAGTTAGAGCGTAGCAACGAAGCTCCGTTTTGGGCGACCAAAACGCTCCCCCTTGCTGAAGCGATTGTGAGTGTTTTGATCCCTTTGCGCAATCAAGGGCTTTTATTCGATCCTGAGGGGAGGGGAAAAGAGGTACTTGATGCTGCGTTAGTGTTGCGTTGGTGCGATTTGGTGAGTCTTAAAACCTTAGCTTTTACCTTAGCCCAAAGCAATGAAGCGGGGGTACTTTTGCGGACAAAACGGACAACGACTAGCCCCTATACCGCGATTGATTTGGAGACGTTGGGACGTTATTTAAGCAGTTATGGGGTGAATTTAGCCAATGAATCGCTTGATTTTCCCATCGCCCATTACAATCTTCACATCGGTATTGCTTCGGTGTTGGACAATTTATTTCAGGAGGCTTGGTAATGTCAACGATACAACCGCTCAAAATTCACAGCTATCTTTCCCTTAGTGAGATCACCGACCATCTCAAAAATGTAGAATTCATCCTCATGGCAGCACCTTCGATGCTAAAACCTCCCGCGCATCCGATCCATTTTACGATTATTCTCAATACCGCTGAGGTGATTCCAGAAGAGGTTAGACCCCTTATCTTGGAAAAATTTTGCCGTGAGCATGGGATCACTGCCACCTCTCATGTATTGAGTAATCGGGAGCGGATCGCCTTTGCCCTCACGCCTCAAAATACCCCCATGCCCAGACATATTATTGATCCGGCAGAAGCGACGACCATTCCATGGACATTGCTCCATATTATCGACTTTTTGGGAGATTCTAATGGATTTCATGAAGCAAAAGAGGGGTTAAGTGGATGGAGTTACCGTTATACTTAACCCTCCTTAATCACAAAAGGAACCATAGCTAATCCTGCCCCCACAAGGATATTCGCCCATAATCCATCCACAAAATAGGGGAAGACACTCAAGGCGATTCCACTGTAAAAAAACGTGCTTGACCCCCGTTTTTTCCCAAAGGCAAAATAGCCCATCCCGATAATTCCAAACCCAATACCCCAAATAAATGTCTCCATGAAAATCCCCTTTGTCCGATTAGTTTTTGCACATCGCTTCGATGGCTTCAATGGTTTTGACAATCATAGCAGAGAGATTCTCATAGCCTTTGTCGGTCACAAGAATATTATCCTCAATGCGTATCCCAATACCCCGATATTCCAGCGGAACCGATTTATCATCGGCACGAAAATACAATCCCGGTTCGATGGTCATCACCATCCCCGCTTGAAACGGTAGACTCTCTCCTACTTCATCCACGTAGGGGCAAGGGTCATGAACATCCAGTCCCATCCAGTGACCGATCCCATGTGGTGCGTATTTTTTGTACGCTTTGGCTTCCATAAGGGCGGTACGATCTTCGGATAATACCCCCAAGTGTATCAACGCATCACACAAGAGTTCTTCGCTGTAGGTTTGGAGCCACTCCCGTTTTACGTTGGGTTTGATCGCCTCAATCACCGCTAATTGGACGTTTAAGACGGCATTATACACCTCACGTTGCGCTGGGCTAAAGATTCCATTGATGGGAAACGTACGGGTGATGTCACTGGCATAACACTCCCATTCACACGCCGCATCGATGAGAACCAATTCCCCCTCACGCAACGTATCGGTATTGTCGATGTAGTGAAGGGTATTGGCATGATTTCCCCCCGCAACGATGGCAGCGTAGGCTTCTGAGTGCGCGCCGTTATGGAGAAAAACGTAGTTCATCGCCGCTTGAAGCTGATACTCTTTCATCCCGACACGACACACCCTCATCGCTTCATGATGGGCGTGTAGAGTAATACCAATGGCATGGCGGATCATCGCAATCTCTGCGGGGGTTTTAATCAGACGTAAGGTACGGATAAGATAGGTCACATCGATCAGGGTGCGAATATGACGCTTCACCCCACGGGTATGGTGCAACGCGTGCGCTGCTTTTTTGGCTTCGGTGAGTGCAGGTGCCTCCGAATACAGATCAAGGTAAAGGCGGGTGTGTTCGCGTAATACTTCGGCAATCGTCACCGCATAGTGACTACGCTCGTGCACATCATCGACACGGAAGCGTTGACGTGATTCTTCAAGACTCAACCGCGCCCCATTCCACAACGCATGATCGGCATTGTACCCTTCGATAAAAAGAAGGGTTTGGGTCATTGCAGCGGTTTTGACCAACACCAAAATGGCATTTTCTTCATTAAAACCCGTCAAATAATAAAAATCGCTGTTTTGTCGATACGGGTATTCCGTGTCATTGGAACGGGTTTTGGGCGATGCAGCAACGATGATGGCCACACCTTCTTCCATCTGGGCTAAAAGGTTGTGACGGGCGGTGTGAAAATGGTTTTCAGTCATGGGGAGAGCCTTTGAGGGGAATCTGCTTTAATAAGCTAACTAAAAGATGGATGCTTGTTGAGGGGTTATCGTTTTGAGGAGTATGATGTTCACCATAACTGGCTAAAAGTTTTTGTGCGTTATCAATAGCTGTCGTTTGAAGTGGCAGTAAAGTTTCAAATATTAACTTTGTATAATTGCTTTGTTTGATAGTTTCTTTTGTTAAATTGGTAAATTTATGAGGTTCTATCTCTTTGAGATTTTTGATAACTTTATAGATTATTTCATCTCTGATAATCGCGGTCATTCTATACTCAAAATGTAAAAGATACCAAAGTTCAAAAGAATCATTGGCATAAGCTATATTTACTTTGAGTTTTTTGGCATCATTTAGAGCATTGTTAAAATCTTCTGCCGTATGCCCTCCTCCATTAACCTTCTCAATATCCCTATCAATCACTATCCATTTATGGTCAAACTCTTTATAGGTTTTGCCATAACTGTTCTTGTATTTCTTCAGATTATTTAATACACCTGTTGGATGTGTTGAGCCATTATGTGGCACGATAACAATAGAGTCCTGGGTAATTTTTTTTGCTTTGATGAGTTGCTCTATCATCATATTAAAGTAGGTTGGAGAAGAAACACTATCTTCACACGCAATAATCACATCATCTATCAATTCTTTATTATCAATGGCTCTTTTAAAATCTCTTTTGGCTTTTTCTTTATTTTTTTGAAAAAGTTTATCCCCGCCACTTCTACGCGCCATACTTAAAACTCAAACTTTCCAAGATAAGGAATTGCTCCATATTTACCTTGGATATACTGTTTTTCAAAATCTTCTTGTTTTCGTACATTTTTAAATTGTGCCAGCGAATAAATAGTTGTTGCACCATATTGATCTTTTTCGGTCAACCAAATTTGATCTCTTCTAAAAAGTTCAGGTTTTAAAAGATTGGTATCATGCGTTGCAAAAATGAGTTGTGCATTTTTTTGATTAATATCTTCATCATGAAAAAGTTTAATCAGATGCTGAGTCAAGAGAGGATGTAAACTTGCATCTAATTCATCAATAATTAAGATTTTTCCATTTTTCAAGGTATCTAAAATAGGGGCAGAGATGGCAAAAAACTTTCGTGTCCCTTTTGATTCATCTTCATTTAATTCAAAGACAACATTACCAACTGCATGACCATTTTTATCAAATTTTTTATGGATGGTATTAGATGAAATGGATTTCCATCCTTTCTCTGCAATAATTTTAGCTTTAAGATCCTCAGGCAAAGGGAGTTTAGCTATGACGTCTAAGGGCATTTCTTCCTCTTCGATTTGAATATCATTAATACCAATATCCGCTGTTTTGACAAGCTCAACAATTTTTTTTCTAAACGATTCATCTTCCATTTTTTTCATGGTGAAATTAATATATCCATCGTGTTCCATTCCATCAATCATGTTAAATTTATTGAACCATCCAAGAATTGCTTTTGAAATTTCACCATCTGCTTGATCGCACTTCCAGATAAAAAGTTGATTTTTTGCAATTTTAATCTTCTCATCTTTTTTAGTAAAAAAATCATATCCCTCTTTAAATTTATTAGGATTGACATAATCTGATGTTTCCACATCTCTCAAAAAGAGTTTTGCCTCTTTTCCTTTTTCATCCGCATAAAGCCACTCACTATAAACAACTTCACTGTCGGTTTCAAATCCATATCGGTACTTAATTTCGTCAATAAAAAAAACAATTTCAAAGGTACTAGAAGCTTTTTCAGTCTCATCGGATAAGCGATATGGGTCATACGGGAGTAAATCGGTAGATTGCATAATTTTGTAGCGATTCAACACCAATTGACCCATAAATGCCATCGCTTTTAAGAGATTACTTTTACCACTGGCATTAGCACCATACATAATGGCACTTTTTAATAAACTATAATCTCGAATCGCAACACAATTACCCTCATCTTTTGAGGAAGTTAACATACTAAATGTTACAGTATCTTTGATAGAGCGAAAATTATTAACTTTAAATTCTAGTAACATATTTTAGCCCTCCCTGTATTTAACAATAATATCATAATAAAATATGATTTTGTAGAAAATTTACAAATAATTTATTTATTTTCTTTAAAAATGTTTCTTTTTAGCCATAAATATAGATTAATTTTCAAAATTGCATTCCTCAATCAACGCACTTTCCGAGGTAATCTTGTAATAATACCCCCCCACCGTAAACGCCCCAAGATTGCAATAGTGATACGCATCCCAATGAAACGTTTTATTTTGGTGATAATGCCCCTCGATCACCCAATTGCACCCCGCTAACCACGGTTGAGGGCGGTAGGCGATGGTCTTAAAATCATTAATCACGTATCCGTGGTGTTTGCGTTGCATTTGCGCGCTTAGTTTGGCGATAATCGCCCCCTTAAGCCATTGATTAAGCCAATTGAGTCCAACCAAAATCGCGCGATTACGGATCAGTGCGGTATAAAGACCATAGCCCCACGAACCGCCAATATCGCCGTGCAAGAGGGCGATGGTGTTGGAACCATACTCCATAACAAGGGGTTGGTGCGCGCGCGGGATGACCCGAATATGGGGGAATAGGGGGGTGAGCTGAAAATCGTGATTCCCCTCCAAATAGATAATCTCGATGGTGCGGGAGAGGGCATTGAGGAGAGTGATAATGTCGTGATTGAGCCTCAGCGTCTCATGAATGGGGGCAAAGAGTAAATCACAATTATCCCCCATCAAGATGAGTTGAGTTGTGGTGATTTTCCCCTGTGCAATCGCGGTTAAAAAATCGAAAAAAAGGGGATTCCACGGTGCATAATGGGAGTCAGCGACCAAAATCGCCCCTGTATGGAGCTGTTTAGGGGACATAAGAAATTTTGGGAATCCCTAAGGTTTCGTCCAACCCCATCATGATATTGGCATTGACCAACGCTTGAGAGCTGGCACCGCGCATCAAATTATCGATGGCACACATACTCACCAACGCATTGCCCGAAGAAGTAGCATAGACATCGGCGAAATTGGTTCCTGCGGTGAGTTTGGTATGAGGCGGTGCGTTACGGAGACGGACAAAGGGTTTCCCCGCATAAAAACGCTCCATCATGGTCAAAGGGTCACATGATTCTTTGAGCGTCGCATAGACGCACGCCAACATCCCTCGGGTCATGGGAACCAACGAGGGGACGAACGTCACTTTGACCGTATGACCGCACAACGTAGAAGCGTGTTGCTCGATCTCAATGGCGTGACGGTGTTTGATGATATTGTAGCAATGGATATTATCATTGACCGCAACATAATGGGCCGTGGCACTGGGCGATTTTCCTGCCCCTGAGACCCCTGTTTTGGAATCCACAAAGATGGGTTGACTCAGATCAATCACGTCCAAAAAGGGTGCCAATGCCAAGAGCGTTGCGGTCACATGACATCCAGGATTGGCGATAAGGGAAGCCCCTTGTGCTTGCAATCCATGTAATTCAGGGATCGAATAGATGGCATGGGAGAGATTAGGGGTGTCTTCATGGTCACAATAAAACGCTTCATAATTCTCTTGACTTAGACGGTAATCGGCGGAGAGATCGACCACTTTAACCCCCAGTTGCAATAGCCCTTGCGCGGTTTGCATCGCGGTTTTGTGCGGTAATGCCAAAAAAATCACATCGCATACCTTGCTTGCACGCTCCAAATCGACTTTTTCCACCACCATGTCACACACCCCCAATAATGCGGGATGAAGGGTGCTAAGGGTGGTCTCTCCTTCCGTATTGGCGCAATAGGTGAGGGTAAAAACAGGGTGACCTACGATCATTTTGACCAGTTCTAACCCCGTGTAGCCACTGACTCCGATGATTCCGACATTAATGGCTTTCAAAGACGATCTCCTGATATTTGACCTCCAAAACCTCGAAACGTTTGACGCCGCTAGGGAGTCGAGCATCAAACTCATCCCCCTCTTCATGCCCCAAAAGTTGTTTGGCAAGGGGGGAATTAAACGAAATAAGCCCCTTGTCGGGATTGCTCTCGCACCCGCCCACGATCGTATAGGTCACTTCCTTATCGGTACTCATATCACATAAAACCACGGTAGACCCAAAGCTCACGCGGGCGTGTTCGAGTGCGCTTGGGTCGACGATTTGGGCTTTGGAGATAACCGCACCCAATTCAGCGATACGCACCCCAATAAAAGACTGTTTTTCGCGTGCGGCGTGATATTCGGAGTTCTCTTTAAGGTCACCATACTCTTTGGCACGGTCAATTTCAGCATTGACCTCAGGAAGATCGATATTTTTTAGGGTATTGAGTTCATCGGATAGTCGTTGAAATCCGTATTTGGTCATTGGCTCTTTTTGTTCCACAGTTTGCTCCACGTGAAGTAATAAAGGGCATTATACCAAAGCTCACCTAATCGTGTATCGTGACATCAGGGTAAATTGTGTCAGTGGTCATTGCAGTGTTTTTTTATCCATAATGTATTATCATAAAATAAAATGTTTTGCATTACGTATCGAATCATGGAAGGGATGCCACATTGAATACCCCTAAATCGCTCAAATTTACCCTTTTATTCCTCTTCTTCGGGGTTATTTCCATCGTCTTTGGTCTTAATCTCATGGTGGCGGTGGAGACCATGCGCGGAGAAAAAATAGCCGATGCCCAACAAGCGCTCAATCACCTCTTGCAAGAAAGCTATGAAGAATACATTCACGCGCCTTTATCGCTCCACAGTGATTTGACTTTTTTGTTGACTATCCCCCATAATCAACGTATTTTGCACCACTCCCCCATCCATGATGTTCGATTTTCGGTCTCGCATCATCCCCTTCGTTCTCCCCTCCATCCCATCCGTGCGTCGTTAAAACTTCCCCATGGGATCTATCTGAATGCCGTAAGTGATGCCACCAAAGTCGACAATGCTGTGGATAACTACCTCCATAAATTGCTGTTGCGCTATGCGCTTTCGTTGTTGGTCATTTTGGGGATTACGTGGATATTGCTGGCGTACTATATGCGTCCTTTGGCTCTCTTGGCACAAAAAATAGGGGAGTGGAATCATGGAGACCCTTTTGATCTTCATTTGGGACATCCCACCCGTGAGATTAAGGAACTCTCCGACGCGTTTGGGTTGCTGATTCGACGGTTAGAGGGGTTTAGGGGTAAAGAGAGCGCGTTATTCAAAGAAGCTGCCCATGAACTGAAAACCCCTTTGGCATTGATGCGGTCACGATTGGATGTCTATGGCGAAGGGGGATACAAAAAAGATCAATTTATTGCCGACATTGGGCAAGACATTGAACGCTTAAGCAGTGAGCTTAAAAATGTTCTTTTTTTGGAAAGTTCTGATTACGAAGATCCTTTAACGGTTGATATGAGTGCTGCATTACACACCATTGTCCGTAAAGTGGACATTTTAGCGCACCAAAAACAGCTTCGATTAGCCCTCCCCACTAAAAGTTTCAACGTCATGGTTCCCGAAAAATTGTTGACTAAAGTATTAGTAGCTCTCATCGATAATGCGATGACCTACGCCCCGCAAGGGGGGACGATTGATCTGGAAATTGATGATAAAAATCGCACCCTCACCATAGGCAATGATACGGGGAGCGAAAAATATCTCTTTAGTTCCAAAATCGGGCATAAGGTACTTAAGCGACTGAGTTTTGAACTGCGATTTACCTATACCATTACCCAAACCAAGAGCCACTACTCCATTACGCTCCATTTTTTGTAACCATTGGTTATAATAGCCCCTTTTATCTTGAATGTGCAGTAGGAGTTGATTGATGAACTTTTTATGGCGTGCAACGAGTCACTTTAATCTCGCAAATCTTTTTACGATGGTCAATATTACCGCTGGATTGGTCGCTACGTATTGTATTAGTCAAAACCACTTTGGATACGCCATTATTTTGGCATGGGTTGGGGGAGCTTTTGATATTTTCGATGGAAAAATTGCCCGAAAATATGCCCTCTCCAACGAATTTGGGATTCAATTGGATTCGTTTGCCGATTTTTTATCGTTTGTCTTAGTCCCCACCTTTTTGATTTTTCAAGCGGTCTACTCGCACCTAGAGGGGATAGCGTTGGGGATCACCGCTGTTGCATCGATCTATTATGTCATTAGTGGACTTCGACGACTTATTCAGTTTAACATCCAAGCCGATGCGGGGGAAGTGGCGAAATATTTTACCGGTGTCCCTACCCCACTGGGGGCGATTTTGTTGTGGATTGCGTACGTTAGCGCACCGCTTATCAGCTGGATTGGGGTGTTGGTGAGTATGGTCATCATCGGACATTTACTCAATTCTAAAGTAAAAATTAGACATCTTTAAACCAATCAGCGCAATTCTGCCACTCCTTCGATTTCATCCCCATTTTTGGGGTGTAACTCAACTTCTCTTTATGCAATTGTCAAGCGCAAGCTGTTTCAATACAGTGACTGTGTCGGTTCAAGTAGGGCGATTGATTGGGGATCGTTAGAAATTTTGTGTCAATCCAGTAGAATATCAACTACTCAAGGACAGACACATGGAACTCACACTCGATACACAGGCAATACCTCTCATTGGTGGTGATATTAAAACTATCGGAAAATTATTAGAATGAATCGACCGTGTGAGGCTAAATTAAAATGAAGGGAAAAGGGTGAGCAAACGATTTGATAAATCAAAACAAGGGAGGCAAAAAAAGTCGAGGGGCAATTACTCCCTCGACTCGTGCTGCTCCATTGAATACATCAAAAAGCTCTATACGCAAAAAAATTATAGCACGAAAAATAAACTGCCTAAAATGGGAAGATGGATACCGAATCAAGTTCGGTATGACGGAAAGATAGCGATTATGGAGGAGAAATAGATGGCAGAGTTTTTGATTTATACCGTTGTGGTTTTAATTGTGGGATTTTTATTCTTGATGATTTTAGGGGTCATTTTTACGATTATTAATCTTTTTCGCTCCCCTACGACAAGGGTACAAGCGATGAGCGATGAAGAAAAATTACAAAAAGAGAAAGAGAAAAACCTTCTTTTGCTAGGGCTTGGTCTTGTAGTGGGTGCAACGTTCTTCGGGGATTAAGAGATTTAGTTGAGAATGAGTTTCAATTGAACGTGCTATAATACGCCCATTCTAACAATTTTTCAACACTAGGGAACAGGGATGAATGAGCAAACAATGACCTTACTGAGTGCCTGTGCACGAGGAGGAATCTGCACTGTAGTAAAAAACAATGCGACAGGTTCTCTCAAACAGCGGCTTATCTCCTTTGGATTGATGAAAGGGTCGGTGATTAAAATGCTAGAGTGTTCTCCCACCAAAAGTACGTTTGAGATCAAAATAGGCAATGTGAGTTTAGCCCTGCGCAAAGAAGAAGCGCAACTCATCGAGGTGACCTATGAATCCTGATGTGTGCCACGTAGAAAGTAAAAAACTCACCATCGCTTTAGTGGGTCAACCCAATGTGGGCAAAAGTATGCTCATCAACTCCATCGGAAATGCGCGACTCCATGTGGGCAATTTTACCGGTGTGACCGTTGAAAAGACCGAAGTCCTTTTTGAGTACGCGGGGTATCACTGCACCGTAGTCGATTTGCCCGGAACGTATGCGTTTACCGATTACTCGATCGAAGAGCGGGTTACTCACACTTTTTTGACCACGCAACCTTATGACCTTATTATCAATGTGGTCGATTCCACCAATTTGGAAAAAAATCTCCAACTCACCGCCGAACTCATGACCATGAGCAAAAAACTGGTGCTTGCGCTTAATATGTCCGATGAAGCGGACAAAGAGGGGATCCTCATCAACGCTTCGTATCTCTCCCAACTGCTGGGCATCCCTTGTATCCGCGTCTCGGCTGCTGCCAAAACAGGGCTGGAGAGCCTCATGGACAGCGTCATACAGGTGCATGAGACCCCACGACAAGAGCAAAAACTGATCTTTAGTGAGGCGTTGGAGGAGGAGATTGGTCTCCTTAGTGCCTATTTGGATCGTCACCATTTTAAAGCGACCATCTCCAACCGCAATATTGCCATCAACCTCTTACAACAAGAGAAAAAAACCTATTGGGTATTGCACGACAATCCCCTCTGGACGGAACTGCAACCGCTCCTTATCCAAGCCGATCACCACCTTGCCCTCCATCACGATACCGACGATATTAAAGAGATTTTTGCCGAAGAGTATTTGGCGTTTAATCGCGGTGTTATCGCCGAAACGGTCAAGGTCAAACCCACCGCCAGTGAGCATAAAAGCACCACCGAAAAAATTGACGCGATCCTTATCCACCCTGTTTTTGGGATCCCCCTCTTTTTGTTTTTTATGTGGTCACTGTTTCAGCTCACTTTTGAGATTGGTTCGATCCCCATGGAGTGGATTAGCGCGTTTTTTGGGTGGTTTGGTACCCTCATTGGCTCCACAATTCCCAATGATGCGATACGGTCATTGGTGGTCGATGGGGTCATCTCAGGGGTTGGGGCGGTAGTGCTGTTTGTCCCCAATATCGTCATCCTCTTTGTGGGGATTGCGTTGCTGGAATCGACGGGGTATATGCCCCGCGTGGCGTTTTTGCTCGATGGTTTTTTTCACCGATTTGGGTTGCATGGGCAGTCGTTTATCCCCCTTGTAACGGGGTTTGGGTGTTCGATTCCTGCGTATATGTCGGCGCGTATTCTCAAAAATGACCGTGACCGACTCCTCACCCTTTTTATCATCGGGTTTATGAGTTGCGGAGCGCGATTACCCGTCTATGTCCTCTTTACGGGGGCGTTTTTTGGTTCCAAGATGGCGGGAAATGCCCTCTTTGCGATCTATATTCTGGGAGCCATTATTGGTCTAATTTTGGCCAAAATTCTCAAAATGACCGCGTTTCAAGGGATTGATGAACCCTTTGTCATGGAGATGCCCAAATACCGCCTCCCCTCATGGAAACTGATCTGGCACACGGTTGTGACCAAAACGATGATGTACCTCAAAAAAGCGGGAACCTTCATCGCAGGGGCATCCATGTTGGTGTGGTTTTTGAGTACCTATCCCCACAACGACGCAGTACAGCATCAGCTCACTGCCCAATTAGCCCACACGACCCTAGCGGCGCAACAGCAACGCTTGCGCAATCACTACGCCCAAGAACAACTCTCCCAAAGCTTTTTGGGGCAAATCGGTCACGCCATCGAACCTGCCTTTACCCCACTGGGATTTGATTGGAAAATGGCAGTCGCCCTCCAAAGTGGACTCGCTGCCAAAGAGGTCGTCGTTTCGACGTTAGGAGTTTTGTACTCACTGGGCAGTGATGCCAAAAATCACTCCCTTGCCTCTGCCATCCACGATCATATCCCCTTCCCCTCTGCGGTGGCGTTTATCGTGGTCATCATGACCTATTTGCCCTGTTTGGCAGCCTCGGTGGTCTTCACCCGTGAAGCGGGGGGAATTAAATACTTCGTGTATTTGTTTGCCTTTACCACCATTGTCGCCTACGCACTGGCATTTATCGCCTACCACCTAACGGTGTGGGTAGGGTAAAAAGCTCTTAGTACCGATACGAAACACCCACCGAAACAATGTGATTTTTGGTGCGACTATCGGGTTCATAAAATCCGCCGATGATCTCAGAATGATTGATATTCCACATCTCATAACGATATTGGGCAATAAAACTATAATGGTCATTGAGGGTATAGCGTAAGGGGGTGGTGATGCTGTAGCCATAGACATTTTTAAGATCAAAATAGGTCTCCGTGTACCACGACCGCCTCATTCCTGCCGAAAAGGCTTTTTGGTAATCAACATCGATGCCAAGATTCAAACGATTATTAGGGGAATACTGTACCCCTGTTCCCACTGTCGCATAGCCCCAATCGTAATATTCACTGTACGCATTGAGATTACGGTACCACCCTCGATACCCAACCCCTCCACGGATAGGGATGGTCAGATTCCACGGATTCGCCACGGGAAGGGGCATGGTAAAGCCAAGCGTCGAATCGCTGAGGATATTATGGGTTAACCCCTTATACGAGCCATACCCTCCAGAACTGCCTAACAATCTTCCCACATAATTCGTATCTCCCGCAGCAAAACGGGTTTTGAAATACAACCCTTTACCCCCTTTTGGATGTACGCCAAATGTTCCCCCCATTAAATGGGTCGTTTGTTCCGTATTGGAGAGTGAACCATCCATTTTTGTCTCGGCATAATCAAAGTTGGTTTTATCCACACTCAACGATACGGAATCAGAGCCTTCAATCAATACCCCTGTCACCCCTAGCAATGTATAAAAACCCAATCTTCCCAGCAACTCTGCACCATCATTATTGGTCGCTTGTCCCATCACCGTTACAAGCAGCAACGCGTATCCTTTATTCATCCTTTTCTCCTCTTAGGGTTAGATTGTCCTCATCAATCAGACGTTCGGGTAACCCTTTTTTGGGCTTGAGTCCCAATTTACGCATCCCCTCCGCACGGCGAATGAGGTTTCCTCGACCGGTGGAGAGTTTACCCATCGCACCCTCATAGCTTTTTTGGGTTTTTCCCAATTGATCCCCGACTTTCTCCATCTCTTCGACAAAAGCGACCAATTTTTCATACAACGCTTCGGCGGATTGGGCAATGGCTTGGGCATTTTGCTCTTGGTACTCACTGCGCCAAATGTGTTCGATGGTGCGCAACGTCACCAACAGCGTCGAGGGGGAGACCACCACAATATTTTGTTCGTAGGCGGTTTTAAAAAAGGTAGTGTCTTGCTCCAGTGCCAACAAAAATGCCCCCTCAATAGGCATAAACAACAGCACAAAATCCAGCGTCTTAACCCCATACAGTTGCTCATACCGTTTGGCTCCCAACCCTTTGATATGGGCATGGATGGAGAGGAGATGCTGTTTCAACGCACGGGTGCGCTCTTCATCATTGTCGGCTTTCACAAACGCTTCATACGCCACCAAGGAGACTTTGGAATCGATGATAATCTCTTTGTTTTGGGGGAGATGGACGATCACATCGGGGCGAAATTTTTTCCCCGCTTCATCGCTTAAGGTCGTTTGAATATCGTACTCATGCCCCTCTCGCAACCCCGATTCTTGTAATACCCGCTCTAAGATAATCTCCCCCCAATTTCCTTGGGTTTTATTCTCCCCTTTGAGGGCGTTGGTGAGATTAAGGGCATCTTGACTGAGCCGTTCATTGAGGGTTTTGAGCCGAATAATCTCCTCTTTGATGCTTTGACGCTCTTTGGCATCGTGGATAAATTGCTCTTTGCTTTGGGTCGCGAAATGGGTGATCTGTTCTCGAAACGGTTGCAGTAACAAATCCAACCCTTTGGTATGGGCTTCATCGAACGTTTTGGCTTTTTGGTCAAAAATTTGAGATGCCAATTGCTCAAACTGGAGACCCATCTGCACTTTAGTCTCATCCAAAAGACGGATTTTTTCCTCAAACGCACGGGAGGACTCCTCATAACGGGTATGGATAATGGCATAATCCCGCTCCAAAGCGTAATACGTTTTTTGCAACGTCTCCCATTGGGTGTGCAATTCGTGTCGTTGTTCTTGCTCTTGGGTAAGCGTGTGTTTGGTTTGGGCATTGAGTGCCACCAAGGAGAGATATTTCCATCCAAGGATTCCACTAGCGAGGGCAAATAAAAAGGTCAGTGTTTCGTAAATCATGGAGAGATTATAGCTCAACTCACCCCTAAGGGTAAAAAAATAGGGCATAGTGTAAGATTTTTGCATGAAATACCCAGCCAATGCCCCCTGTCCTTGTCACAGTCACCAAAAATACAAGCGTTGTTGTCAACCCCACCATAAAGGGTCACTTCCCAAAACGGCTCTACAACTGATGCGTTCGCGCTACAGTGCTTACGCATTGGGTTTGTCCACGTACATTATGGATACGACCCATCCCGATAATGTCGACTATACCCTTGATCGAGCGAAGTGGCACAAAAGCATTGAGGATTTTTCCCACACTACCCAATTTTTGGGACTGACCATCGGCGAAGTTATCGAGGGAGAAACCGTGGCGTATGTCACCTTTGAAGCCTGTTTCGATCAGGGAAGCTTGAGGGAAAAGAGCCGATTTTACCGCGATGGTCATAAATGGTTGTATGAGAGCGGGGAGTTTACCTCCTGATCTTACCTAACTTGACAACCCAGTCCTCATTGATTATAATGTCGCCATACAAATACAGCACCTTTAGTTTGATTAAAGGTACTCTACCAAAAGATCACCATACTCCTGTTTACTCAAAATCTACATCACTTCAGAAGGCTTCTTGACGAATGAGCGACAACGCAAAAACCCCTACTCCCCGAAATAATCCTAAGCATCGTACCCATACCCCTGTTGAGGGATTCACCATTGAGGCACTTCGTACCAAAAAACTCGAAGATCTTCTCGAGATTGCTATTAGTCTCAATGTCGAAGACCCCAATGAGCTTAAGCGTCAAGATCTCATTTTTGAGATTCTTAAAACCCAAGTACAGCAAGGGGGATTCATCCTCTTTACGGGTATTTTGGAAATTATGCAAGATGGTTATGGGTTTTTACGTGCCGTTGACCAAAGTTTTAGCGATTCCATGCACGATGCGTATGTTTCTAGTACTCAAATTCGCCGTTTTGCCCTCCGTAATGGGGATATTGTCACCGGACAAGTACGCGCGCCCAAAGATCAGGAACGGTATTACGCCCTATTAAAAGTCGAAGCGATCAACTACCTTCCTCCCGAAGAGTCCAAAAAGCGTCCCCTTTTTGAAAACCTTACACCGTTGTATGCGTTGGAGCAAATCAAGCTTGAGTATCAAGGGGGGAAACTCACAGGGCGGATGATGGATCTCTTCTCTCCCATCGGAAAAGGGCAACGGGGGCTGATTGTTGCTCCGCCTCGTTCGGGTAAAACCGAATTGATGAAAGAGATTGCCCATGGTATCACCAACAATCATCCCGAAATTGAACTGATGGTTCTGTTGGTCGATGAGCGTCCCGAAGAAGTCACCGATATGGAGCGTTCGGTCAAAGGGGAAGTGTACAGTTCCACGTTTGATGAGCCTGCCAAAAACCACGTCAAAGTGGCTGAGATGGTGATCGAGCGTGCCAAACGTCGTGTTGAGTTGGGCAAAGATGTCGTGATTTTGCTTGATTCCATCACCCGTTTAGCCCGTGCGTACAATACCGTCACCCCAAGCTCCGGAAAAGTCCTCTCAGGGGGAGTCGATGCCAATGCGTTGCACAAACCCAAACGGTTTTTTGGGGCAGCCCGTAACATCGAAAACGGTGGAAGTCTCACCATCATCGCCACCGCATTGGTCGAAACGGGGAGTAAAATGGACGAAGTGATCTTTGAAGAGTTCAAAGGCACCGGAAACTCCGAAGTGGTCTTAAGCCGTAAAATCTCCAATCGTCGTATCTATCCTGCGATTGATATTCTCAAATCGGGAACCCGTAAAGAGGAACTGCTTATTAGCAATGACATTTTACAAAAAGTGTTTATTCTCCGTTCGATGCTCCATAAACAAGAGGATGAAGTGGAAGCATTGCGATTCCTTTATAATACGATGCTCAAAAGTAAAACCAATATCGAGTTTCTTGATAGCATGAACGAGTCGAGTAAATAGATGCGTATTGGGGTGTTTGATAGCGGGGTTGGGGGATTAAGTGTCGTCAAATCCCTCTTGGATCATCACCTTTTTGAAGAGATTATCTATTTTGGGGATACCGCGCGCGTCCCCTACGGAGTCAAAGATCAAAACACCATTATTCGCTATTCCCTTGAGGCATTGGAGTTTTTCAAAAATTTTGAGATTGATCTGCTCATCACCGCGTGTAATACCGTAAGTGCCTATGCCCTTGATGAGATGCGATTGCAAAGTACCCATGATGTGATTGGGGTGGTTGATCCGGGGGTATTGGCACTCAAAAATGCTATTCCTGATACCAACGCCACGATCTTGATTTTAGGCACCAAAGCAACGGTCAAATCAGGGGCATACGAAAAAGGGTTGCGTGCATTGGGGTATACCAATCTCAGCGCGATTGCGACCAGTCTCCTTGTCCCCATCGTCGAAGAGGGGTTGTATGAGGGTGCGGTCTTACAAAGTGCGTTAGACCACTATTTTGGGCATCTCCCCCACGCTCCCGATGCGATTATTTTGGGGTGTACCCATTTTCCCTTGGTAGCAGCAGCAATCAACACCTATTTTGAGGGGAAAAGTACCCTTATTCACTCAGGGGAGGCGATTGTGGAGTATTTGGATCACCATTACGATGTCCATCCCCAATCGAACCCCACACAGCTGAAATTTTTTGCCTCCGAAAATCCCGAAGGATTACGCAAAACCGCTAAAGAGTGGTTGGCGTTATAACGAATAGCTGGTATTTTGTTAAAATATCACGGTTAATGGATTGTTTTAGTTTCGTCATTCCCGCGAAGGCGGGAATCCAGCTAGACTCCCGCTTTTGCGGGAGTGATGGCATTTGTCATCCTCGGGTTTGACTTGGGGATATATCCCTGAAAAGAGGAAACAGCATGGCTCACCATTCAGAAGTTTTAGCGCTCAAATATCGCCCACGACGTTTTGAAGAACTCATCGGTCAAGAAACCATTTCCCAAACCCTCAGCCTTGCCCTTGACTCGGGACGACTCTCACATGCCTATCTCTTTTCAGGGTTACGTGGATCAGGAAAAACCTCTACCGCCCGTATTTTTGCCAAAGCCCTGATGTGCGAGCAAGGTCCCACCGCGTCTCCGTGCGAGGTGTGTATTCACTGTCAGATGGCGAATGAGGGTCGTCATATTGATATTATTGAGATGGATGCCGCTTCCAGTCGCAAAATTGATGATATACGCGATTTGATCGAAAACACCAAATACCGCCCCGCCAGTGGAAAATTTAAAATCTTTATTATCGATGAAGTCCATATGCTTACCAAGGAAGCGCACAATGCCCTCCTTAAAACCCTCGAAGAACCCCCCTCGTATGTGAAGTTTATCCTTGCGACCACCGATCCGCTCAAACTCCCCCCTACGATTTTGAGTCGTACCCAACATTTTCGGTTTAAACGGATTAGCTCTCCCAATATCGTCCACCATCTCACCCACATTCTCCACCTCGAAAACATCGCGTTTGAGCCTGAAGCTCTCACGATCTTGGCACGCAGTGGATCAGGAAGTTTACGGGATACGTTGACGTTATTAGACCAAGCCATCATCTACTCGAAAAATTTTGTCGATGTCAAAACCGTCGCGGATATGTTTGGATTGCTCGATCCCCAAACCATTGAAACGCTCTTTGCCGCGATTTTTGCCAAAGACCGCGTAGGGCTTATCCAAATGCTTCACGACCTTGAGCTTTACGAGAGTGAAATGGTGCTTGATGAACTCATGATCTATCTCAAAGAGCGATTGTATGCCGCCGATCACCACTTTAGCCCTTTGGTCATTGAACGTTTTTTTCGGATTCTCAGTGATGCCAAAAGCCTCTTTAGTCTCAATGCGGATGGGGGATTTGTCTTAGGTCTGGTGGTCTTTAAGATGGTCGAAGCCCTCAAAATCAAAGAGATTGACGAGATGATCGAATCGCTAGAATCGACCATTACCACCCAGCCAGTCGTATCCTCACACCCACTGCCACAAGCAACGCTCCCCCAAGAAAATATCAAGCAACCCGTACCTACTGTTGATCTTTTTGAACGCTTGCGTGCCAAAATTCAAGATCGCGATGGGATGCTCTTTGCGTGTTTCGACCGTTATGTTCACTATGTCTCGTATGATCAAGGGGTGTTAACGTGGGAGAGTTGCGCCCAAGGGGATGATCGCGAATTGCTCAAACACAGCTACTCCATCATTCGGCAGTTTGTCCGAGAAATTTATGGGATGGAGACCAAAATAGCTGTGCAAGCCTGCTCTCAACCATCTCCTCCTCCCCAAGAAACACCTCTTGTGGAACCTGCTTCGATGATCGAAGATGCTCAAATCGGGGTGGGAAGTTGCGTGAGCGGGTGTGATGAGACCAGCGCAAAAGAGCTTGATGGTTCCACGCTCCTGCATGAGCCTATGATTCAAAAAGCAGCCGAACTTTTTGAAGCGACCAAGCTAACGGTGCAATCCAAAGTGTAATAGTAACGTTTCCCCTCTGTTGTATACTTAACTGCACACCATCCAAAAAGGAACCCCCAATGAAAAAAATACTACTTACCAACGACGATGGCTACGAATCAGCAGGTCTACTCGCCCTCATTGACGCACTTAGTGGCTTAGGACACATCACCGTCGTAGCTCCCGCCACCGAAAAATCGGCGTGTGGTCACTCCCTTACCTTAACGCGTCCCTTGACCTTTGTAAGTGTGGAGGATGATTTTTACAAACTCGATGATGGAACCCCAAGTGACTGTATCTACTTAGCCCTTAATTCGTTGTTTGAATTCCAAAAACCCGATTTGGTCATCAGTGGGATCAATAAAGGCTCCAATATGGGGGAAGACATCACCTATTCAGGGACGTGTGCTGGGGCAATGGAGGCGGTGTTGCACGATGTTCCCGCCATTGCTATTTCGCAAGTGATGGATTTTACTCAACCTATGGGGGATTTTACGTTAGCCAAAAAAGCGATTCGTGCTTTGGTAGAGAAAATTTTCGCTGACGAATTCCCCCTCAAAGAGCGCGAATTTTTAAACGTAAATATCCCCTACGAAGCCCATGAATTGGCGTTTGAGGTGACCTATGCGGGGTATCGTTTTTATGCCAATGATGCGCATGTTCACCGTAATCCCAGAGGCACCGAATATTATTGGCTGGGACTTCACCCTCTTGAGCATAAAGCACGCCCCAACCGAGGGGGACTTTCTGATTTTGAGGCGATTGAAGCGGGAAAAGTCTCTCTCACCCCGATTAAATTGGACATGAGTGCCTATAAATCGATGACAACATTACGAGAGTGGTTATAGGTAGAATGAACTTAGTATCATTGACACACAAACGACAAGAATACGTTCGCTCTTGTCAATTAAACGGTGACCATTCTCATCAAATTATTGCTAATTTATATTCGGATAATACCCATTTTTTTCATCCCTCATACCGCATTCAAGGAGTGTGAAGCTTTGTCCCACATAACCCTAAAAACGGTTCCCTCTCCCATCGTCGATTGAACCTCTATGGAAAAGTGGTACTCCCGACAAATAAGTTGCACAATGTTTAACCCAATCCCAAATCCCCCATTGGCTTCATCAAAACGGGAATAACGGTTAAAAATCTCCGCAATTTTCTCCTGAGGTATCCCGATACCCGTATCTTCAATGCTTAAATAAGCCGACATGAGGGTGATGGTAATGGAGCCAAAGGGTTTGTTGTATTTAATCGCGTTGGAGAGCAAATTATCGATAATACGGGTCAGTTTTTCCCGATCGATAGGTAAAAAGAGATCATGAAGATCCAAATGAACGGTGATCTTTTTGGCTTGAGCAAGGGGGCGAAAATAGTCTACGCGCTCTTCGATAAAGGGGACTAAGGGTATCTCTACGTTCTGACTTTTGGTTTGTTCATACATCAAAAGAAAAGCCAAATCGTTATACAAATTGGAGATGGTGCGCGAAGCGATGTTGATTCGTTGAATATGCTTGGATTGGATGGGGTCAAGGGGTAAAGCATTGAGTTGTTCGATGCTCATGGTGATGACCGATAGGGGAGTATTGAGTTCATGGGTGGTGTCACGAATAAAGTGATCCAGCTTTTCAATGGCATGACGTACCGGTTGCAAAAAGAGGTTTCCAAGGAGATAGATCACCACGGCTAAAAAGAGGATTGAAAAGAGCAAAAAGAGGGAGACATTGCGACGGGTCTCTTCCAGCCGTGGTTCTATGCCGCGTGTCCGTAATACCAAATAATGAATGTGTGAGAGATGCTTTAGTTCGAGGGTGTCGAGATAAAAATAGTGATTTTGGTAGTGAGTATACCCCAATGGAAACAACAAAACAGGGGTGTGAAACGTAGAATAGAGGATGTGTTTGTGTTGGTCCAAAAACGCCACTTCAAACCGAACATCTTCAGGGACGTATTTTTTAAGTTCGGCAAGGGTGGTGATATCAGAAAGAGTGTCGCGCAAGGTGTCAGCATGATGCAAAATAGCGTCATGGCGTATCTCCATAAAGGTGTTTTTTTGATACGAGTAGTATATCAATGAGGTGAGAACCAAAAAGAGAGAATTGAGGACAACAAAGAGTAAGACAAAGCGGATAAGGGCTTTTTGCTCAAGATTTTTCAATGAGATACCCTTGTCCCCGAATGTTTTGGATGGTCTCTTTCCCCAAATATTTACGTAAATTTTTAATAAGGGTGCGGAGATTCTCTTCGGTTGCCTCTTCATTAAAATCCCATGCCGATTCCAGCAGGGTTTGAGTAGTCACCATCCCATTGGGGCTAGAGAGGAGAATTCTGAGAATTTTTGCCTCTTTTTTGGGGAGGATAAACGAATTTTCGGGGGTGGTGAGTCGTCCCAATTGGGTATCAAAGGTGAAGGTCTCATGAAAGGTAATACGCGTCTCAACGCATTGCGGCGCGCTTCGTTTGAGCAACGCTTTGATCCGTAATTCCAGCTCTTTGAGTTCAAAGGGTTTTTTGAGATAATCATCACATCCTACTTCGTATGCCAACGAAAGATCTTCCAGTCCCCCCAAGGAGGTGATAAAAATCGTAGGGGTATTTTTATTTTGAGCGCGTAATTCCCTTAAGACATCAAATCCATTATAATAGGGGACTTTAACGTCCAGTAAAAAGAGATCAAACGTTTTTTCATACCCCATATCAATCGCTTTTTCCCCATCGTAAACACAAACGACTTCATACCCTTGGTCGGTGAGAAATTCGTCGATAATGGTAGAGAGGGTGAAGTCATCTTCCAAAAGTAAAATACGATAAGGCAAAAAAGGGGTTGTTTGGGGCATAGGGGCTACTTCTATTGAGAGTTTAAGAGAGGGCATTATAGCATCATGCTACACTTCCACGATTAAATACGGGGGCAGTTGGGGTGAAAATAGCATTTATTGGGGATATCGTCGGTCGTCCAGGACGTTCGATGATCAAAGAACATCTCAGAAAGCTTCGGGTAGAGCATAAAATTGATTGGGTGATTGCCAATTACGAAAATGCTTCACACGGTTTTGGTCTTACCCTTAAAAATGCCCAAGAGTTATTTTCCTGTGGGATTGATGTGATGAGCGGTGGTAACCATACGTGGGATAAAAAAGACATCCTCCCTCTTCTTGAAAATCTTCCCTTATTACGTCCCCACAATTATCCCCAAGGGGTTGCAGGGACAGGGTGTAAAATTTTTGAGGTTGCGGGGGAAAAACTAGCCGTGATCAATCTCATGGGGCATTATGGGATGCCTTATGTGGATAATGTCTTTCGGTGTGCGCGAGATACGGTTGTATCGCTTAAAGCCCAAGGAATTGACAATATTTTTATCGATTTTCATGCCGAAGCCAGCAGCGAAAAACGTGCCATGATGATGTTACTCCAAGGGGAAGTGAGTGCCATTATCGGTACCCATACCCATGTGGGGAGCGATGATTTTACGATCGCCCATGGGACGGGGTATTTAAGTGATATTGGCTTGAGTGGCTGTCGGGATAATGTGATCGGGATGGAAGCCAAAGTTCCCCTCGAACGGTTCTTAACGGGGGTTTCAGGACGCTTTGAAGTCCCCGAAAAATGCAAAAAGATTTTGCAAATAGCCATTATGACCTTGGATAAGGGTAACTGTACTGAAGCCTTTAAGCTTAAAATTTTCGATGATGGGCGCGTGTTTAAAAACGATGCGTGGCATGAGATAGGGTGAGGGTTTTTTCTGTATACTTCGCTCCATTGTAATGATTAAAGTAAGGGATTATGAGACACTATTGGTACATTGTTCGTATTAGCATCGGAAGTATTCTCCTCTTAGTAGGGAGTTATTATTTCATAGATCGTCCTGTTGCACATTGGGCTAAGGTGTACTGTGTGGGTAAGAGCAATACCCTCTTTCTCGCCATTACTCAGCTGGGAGATTCGACGTGGTATTTGGTGGGAAGTGCGGTGGGATTTCTCTTTTTTCGGTACGTAAAACGTTATCCTTTGTATGCTCATCGTTATGCGTTTGTGTTTGCTTCGGTGGCGGTTTCGGGGATTGTAGCGGACATGATCAAAGCGATTGCGGGGCGATTTCGTCCTGAAATGTGGTTTACTCACGGATTGTATGGCTTTGATTTTTTTCACGTCACCGCCTCGATGATCTCGTTTCCCTCCGGTCATACCGCTACGGCATTTTCGTTGGCAATGGTACTTTCAAAACTCTATCCCAAATACGCCCTGATCGGATGGGCTATCGCCCTTGCGGTGGGGATAAGTCGGGTGATGGTGAGTATGCACTATGTCAGTGATGTGATTGCAGGAGCCATGGTCGGGGTGGTGAGTGTACACCTTTTGATCCGCTATTGGTCACCTAAATGGTTTGTGAGATGATTACGCTCCTTAAATTTGTTTTTTCCACAGGATTGCTATTACTCCTATTTCGGATGGTCGATTTTCACTCTATTGGTCATTTGATTGCCCATGCGACGTGGCTTTATATCGGATGGGCGATGGTGTTTCAGTGGATCAGTACCGTTTTGGCTGCTTATCGGTGGTCACTGATTATGGAGAGCCTTGCGTTTCATGAGCCGTTTCGTTTTTATGTGGGGAGTTATTTTAAAGGGGCATTTTTTAACCAAGCACTCCCAAGCAGTATCGGAGGCGATGCGGTACGAGGATTAGAATTGGGTGCGAGAGGATACCGTAAAAAAGAGGCATTTTTTGGGATCTTTTTGGATCGAATTGTGGGGCTTGCGGGGTTATTGATCCTCAATTTAGGGGCAAATTTACTCAATGGGGATCTTTTCCCCCCATGGTTGTTTCATCTCATCACCCTGATTTGTGTGGGGGGGATTGGTGCGTTTGGGGTGTTAATTACTTTACGAAAAATAGCGTGGCTCCAAAAATATCGCTTCACGCGTGTGTTTGCGGATCTATCACACCGTTTTCGACAAGTGTATCGTACCAAACAAGCCATTATTGTACAGCTTGGCTTATCGGTACTGATCCATTTTTTCTCGATTTTGGCATTGTACGCACTGGCAAAAGCGTTGGGAGTTATTTTTCCCTTGAGTACCTTTTTGGTGGCGGTTCCTCCGGTCTTTTTGTTAACCATCATCCCCTTATCGTTGGCGGGTTGGGGGGTGAGAGAGAGTGCTTTGGTGGGAATTTTTCTCCTTATTGGAGCTTCTAAAGAGGGGATATTGTCGGTTTCATTATTGTATGGTCTGTTGTTGATTGTGACAAGTTTACCAGGATTGTGGATTTGGGTACGAGGTAAAAAAATTGTGTAATAGCGTAAATTTGGAGAGTAGAGATGCACGTTGATACGATGCGGTCGATTGACTATTGGGTAGGGGTTCCGTTGTGCTTTGTGGGGAGTTGTGTCCAAAAGGTGGCGCGTCTTTTCCCCTCCTTTGGGAAAAAAGAGGCTAAAAATGTCCTACTCATTGAGCTATCGGAGATGGGAAGTACCATTTTGGTCGATCCTGCGATGCAAAAACTCAAACAGCAGTGGGAAGCGAACCTCTTTTTTGTGATTTTCAAAAAAAACAAACCCAGTCTTGACCTTTTGGGAACGGTTCCTTCAGAAAATATTTTTACCATTGATGAGGGGAGTGTGGGATCACTGATACGCGATACGCTCCGATTTTTCCGTTGGACACGGCAGCGCAAGATTGGTACGGTGATCGATTTGGAACTTTTTTCCCGTTTTACCGCCCTTTTGAGTGGCTTTTCGGGGGCTTCTACACGGGTGGGATTTCATCCGTTTTTTAATGAGGGACTCTATCGTGGATCGATGCTCACCCATGAAGTGGCGTACAATCCCCATATCCATATTGCCAAAAATTTTATCGCACTGGTGAATGCGTTATTGGTTACGCCCCAAATCCCGTACAGTAAAACGATCATAGAGGAGCGTGAGATTCGCTTGAATCGGGTCATGGTGAGTGAAGAAGCGAAAGTGTCGATGCAAAAACGTATTCAAGCACACTGTCCGATCTATGATCCTCAACATCATCGCATTGTGCTGTTTAATGCCAATGCCAGCGATTTGATGCCGCTACGTCGATGGGATCGTTCCAATTACATTGCCCTTGCGTCGCGTATTTTGGAAAACTATCCCGAGGTTATTATTTTGCTCACAGGTGCGCCCGCTGAATATGAGGGGTTACAACGGATTCCCGATGCCCTTGGCTCTCCCCGTTGCGTCAATTTCGCAGGGAAAACGTCGTTCGCCCAACTGGTTGCGTTGTACGAAGTCTCCGAATTTATGCTCACCAACGATTCAGGTCCGGGTCATTTTTCCGCCGTTACGTCGATGCCTTCATTTGTCTTTTTTGGCCCTGAGACCCCCGCGCTTTATGGCTCTTTGGGGATTACGACCCCCATTTATGCCCAGCTTGCCTGCTCTCCGTGTGTGAGTGCTGCCAACCATCGTAAGACAGCGTGCAATGATAATGTCTGTTTGCAAGTACTCAGCGTCGATTTGGTCTATGATCTCTTGGAACCCTCGCTTATGACACGTCGGTTAGCCTAAGGGATGGTACACAGTACATTGTTTTTGGTATGGAAATCTTACCCGTACAATCAAAATCACCCATCTTCGTCACTCCCGCGTAGGCGGGAGTCTAGCTGGATTCCCGCCTACGCGGGAATGACGAAACGCAACTACGACTTAAAAATACTTAGTTGCCTAAAGTTAGTGCCTAAAAAAGAGCTAGCATGAAACCCACCATTTTTTATCTCATTGGGGTCTTTACCCTTATCCGACTCTTTGTCGCTCCCTCGTTTGGGTTGGGGGTGGATGAAGCCCATTATGTGTTGTATGGTCACTATGTGGATCTAAGTTACGTCGATCATCCCCCTTTGGTGGGGTGGACGCAAGCGTTTTTTGCTTTTTTTATCGGAGAGGGGGTTTTTGCTGCGCGATTGAGTGCCATTCTCCTGATGGCATTTATTTCATGGGAAAGTTACCGTTTTTTACGAGAGATCGATGCCAGTGAAGCCGAGGCGTTATGGGGGGTGAGTGCCTTAAACAGCGCGTTTATGTTTGGGGCGTTTGGGTTGATGCTTTTGCCCGATACTTTTTTATTGGCACTCATTTTCCCCATTATGAACACCCTTATCCAACTGCAACGCCATGCACGCATCCGAGATTTTATCCTTTTGGGGGTGTGGTTGGGATTAGCAGGGTTAGGAAAATACTCTGCGGTGCTGTTTCTCCCCCCGATTATGGGGTATTTGCTGATTCAACGGGAGTGGCGATTCGTGTTGAATCCCCGTTTGCTGTGGACGATTCTTGTGGGATTGGTGTCTATTTTGCCCGTTATTGTGTGGAACGTTCATCATGAATGGGTCAGTTTTGTCTACCAATCGGCGCACGTGACGGGGGGAAGAACCCTCTCTTTTAGCCCTTTTATCCGCTCGTTGGGGGCGCAATGGGGGGCGTATAACCCATTTTTGGTGATCATAGCACTTTATGGGGTCGTTGTTGCGTGGCGTTCATCGGATGTTCGTATCCAATTGGCGTTGTGGATAGGGTTAGCAGTGGAGCTGTTTTTTATCGGAACCTCGTTTTTAAAGCCCGTATTGCCCCATTGGCCAGCCCTGTTTTATCTCCTCTTTATCCCCATGGGAGTGGTGTTTTTACTCCAAAAAAAGGAAAATTATCAAAAACTAACCCAAGGGGTAGTGATTTTTTCCCTGATGCTCAGTGGTGCGATTCATCTGGAATTGTGGGGAAAATGGGGAAAATTTCCCGACTATTCTTCCCCTTTTCGGGACATTTACGGCTATGAGTCTCAGGTCGCTGAGGGGGTAAGACTGCTCAATGCCTTAAACGCATCCAAAAAAGCGTTAGTGGTCACCAACTGGAGTTATGGGAGTCGTTTGGATTATTATGCGCTCCCCTATCACGTTAAAACCTTTGTATTGGATGACTACAATCGGCAGTTTGCGCTATGGGAAAATGGTTCCCCTATCGGATACGATCTTATTATTCTCAAATCCCATTTTTCGGACTCTCCCAAACCTTTGCGATGCGAAGAGACCCATCTGCTCAAAACCTACGATATTTGGTTGAATGGGGGGAAAGTGGATACGATTGAGTACATAGAGTGTAAAAATTATACGGGGATGAACCCTTTTTAGAAGAGAAGCGATGAAACAAACTTTTTTTAAAATCAGTTTTGGTATAACGTTTGTAGCCGTTGAGTATCTGGCACTTACCCCCCAAAGCTTTCAGATCATAGAGAGCTTTTGGGACAAACAAAACCACCTTATGGCATTTATGGTTTTGTCCCTTTTAGTGAGTTTAGGGTACAATCGACTCACTACAGCAGCCAAAATTGCGCTATTGATGGGGATGGGGTTGCAAATTGAGATAACCCAGTATTTTATCCCAGGGCGGTTTTTTTCGTTGGGAGATTGGTTTGCTGATGGACTAGGAGTTCTCCTAGGGTTGGCTATTTATAAAAGGATGAAAAATGACCAAAGAGACACAACAAACGTATGAACAAACCAAACACCTTTCGGTGTTGTTTGTCGAGGATGAAGAGCAATTACGGACGTGGACAGCTGAGATGCTGGAGGATTATTTTTATCGGGTCGATGTGGCAGAAGATGGGATTGATGCACTGCAACGGTATAAAAATTACCACCATCTCAAAGGACACTATTACGACATTGTCATCTCCGATATTCAAATGCCACGGATGAATGGGATCCAATTGACCAAAGCCCTCTACGAATTGCGCCCCGATCAACCCATTATTATCCTCTCTGCACACGCCGAAACCCCCAATCTTTTGGCGTTGATTAACATGGGGGTGGCACAATTTATTACCAAACCTATTCAGTATCAAGAGATGATTAGTGTGTTAGGTCGTGTGGCGCAAAAAGTGAATGCTCTCCCCAAAGAGACAACCCCCGCTACCCCCTCCCACCTTTTGGATTTGGGGGATACTGCGATTTGGGATAAAGAGAAAAAAGTTCTTATCCACCACCGTCTTCCCTTAACGTTGACCAAGTATGAGATCTATTTGATGGATCTGTTGACGGCAAAATTTGAACACGTGTGCAGCAATGAGGAGATCCTCAACCATTTCTTTTTGCACGACATCGATATTAGCCCTGAGAGTTTACGGGGGATGATGATGCGTTTACGAAAAAAACTCCCTGAGCATTGTTTGAGCAGTATCTATGGATTGGGGTATCGTCTCTCTACTGTAAAGGGAGGGTGATGGTGAAGATCGCTCCATTGCTGGTATTAGAAGCCTCGATGCTCCCCCCCATCTTGGTGCGAATAATCGCATCAGCGATATACAGTCCTACACCACTCCCTTTTCCCTCTTCTTTGGTGGTAAAATAAGGTTCAAAAATATGTTCCAGTGTTCCAGCGGGAATCCCTCCCCCATTATCGGTCAAAATCAACGTCGCATCGTGTTCGCTGGCAAGGATATGGACGTAGATTAACGGATTATTGGGATTGTTATCCAACAACGCATCCCTCGCATTTTGGAGTAAGTTGATAATCACCTGTTTAAATTCACTGGGGGAACCCATCACGATCACCTCTTCATCACAATAGTGTACCGTGATGGTAATTCCATGCGAACGAAACATCCCTGATAAGAGACGTAAAGACTCCTCTACCGATTGATTCAGGTTAAAGGGGATGTTTTTTCGATCAGGCTTCACGAAATTGCGAAAATCCTCGATGGTTTGGGACATAAATAAAATCTGCTCCATTGATTTGCTGGAGAGATTATGGATGTAACTTTCATCCACTTTCCCCTTGGCGTACGCCACTTCGGCGTGTTGGACGATCATCCCCAAAAGATTGAGCGGTTGTTTCCACTGATGGGCAATGGTGTCGATCATCTCCCCCATGGCGGCGAGTTTGGATTGTTGATAGAGTAACGCTTTTTGGTACTCCAATTGGCTTTCGGTGTCGGTGAGTTCTCTGCGTAAATGCTCTTTTTGGTAGTCGGACAAGTTAAGGGCTTGGATAAATTTTTCTTGATGGCGATAGTGGATAAAAAACATCAACAAAGCAATGAAAAAAAGATAGCTCGAAAGGGGGACAACCATATACCCCAACGAGAGATACAGATGATGTTTCCATGCAAAATACGTAGTGAGGGTATCGGCGAGTGTGACCGAAAAATAGGTTACTATGACACTGATATACCGTTTTTTAATCATCAAAATCAACATTCCCATCCCGATGAGAAAAGAGAGGATAATATTGAGTAAGCGGTAGAGTGAAGGTTGTACCCCTAAGTCACGATTAAGGATATTTTCCACCATGGTCGCATGGACATAGACCCCTGAACGCACTGATCCATCGCTGGTGATATACGTATTATCCAATCCCAATGCTGTGGAGCCAATAAAAACATATTTGCCTTTCAAGCGTTGGGGGTTGATGGAGCCGTTAAGTAGATCGATGGCGGAGATTTTTTCATACTGTTCTAGGGGATAAAAGGACAATAGTGCATCGCTGTAGCGATTGAGAAAAAAAACTTTGTGATCCACATTGAGCTGCATATCCCCTGAAAAAAAAGGGGCAGGGCTAAAATGAATCCCCGGATGGAGCGAGGCAACGGCAGATAATCCAAGGGTGGGAATCCACACCTCGTGATTGCGCATCACCAAAGACAAACGACGTAAAATCCCATCGTTATCGGCTGAGGCGTGAATATGACCAATCCCTTTGGCAGATTGTTGAAAACGGGGTAAATTGCAGACGATATTGACCAAAGGGAAAAGGGGTGTGCCACGAAGCTTGGGATGATACGTAACACTTTGGGGGAGGATACACACCCCATGGGGTTGTTGGGTATCGGAAAAAATGGGCAATACGACGGGGGCATGAGCCAGCGTTGTGGATAAAATCGCATCATTATCTTTGAGGGCTTGGGGGAGACCATTAATGGTGATATTGGTCTCCAAAACCGATCGGTAAAAGCTCTCCATGGTCGAGGGGGAAGTGCGATCTTTTTCGGAAAAAACCATATCCAATACAATGGCTTTGGGGTGATTGGTGGCAATCGATTCGACCAATTTAGCGGTAATAAGGCGTGACCACGGCCATTGCCCCAAAACTTTGAGACTTTTGTCATCAATCTCGACAATCACCGTAGCGTTTGGAGTATGTAAGGTGGGGTGGACGTGGGTGAGCTGATCGTACATTTGGTTATCAAGATCGTACAAAAGGGTACTTTGCCACCAAAAAAAGTAAAATCCAAAGGTAAATAAAAAAGCCCCGATAACCACAACATTGCGTCGAATCATGTTAACGGACAACCACTTCAACCCGTCGATTTTTAGGTTCACTGATACCATCTTTGGTGAAAATTAAAGGATCATTCTCTCCATGAGAGACTACACTTAGATGGCTTAAGGTGATGTTGTGGTCTACTAGATAATTTTTGACACTTTGCGCCCGCTGTAACGCTAAGGTGTCATTGAGTTGGGCATCCCCTGCACGATCTGAGTGACCGATAATGTCAATGACCGCCGGTTCATGTTTTTTAATCAATGCAAGAAGGGTGTCAAGTTGATTTTTGGACGATTCACTTAAGCTACTGGTACCTGCGTCAAAATAAAAAAGGAGTGAATCGGGTTTTTGGGGAAGAACATGGAGTTCATCGAAAAATCGTTCTTGAATGGTTTGCGGATCCCCTTTTTTGAGCGAATCGGGATTTTTATTTTGAGCATTTAAGGTGGTGTAGCTGTAAGGGTGATCGACCAGCACATCCCCCGTATCGCTGCTGACAAGGACGGCGTTGTGGGTGGATCCATTATCCAACAACACCACGGTCGTTTTTTGGGGATGATGAATCCAAAGAGGGATGGACGCAATGGCAGCGATAATCAATAAGGGACTCATTCTTCCACCTCCACGGCAAATTTAGTCCCCCGAATGCCGATAATTCCTTGGGGTACTTTGATTTTTACTTTTTCAGGGGCGAGTTTGCCTATCCGTCCCGATTCAAATACCATCGACCCTTTGGGGAGATGGACGTTAAATTTAAAGGTTTGTTGTGCCGGAGCAAAAAAGTACTCATCAATGACAAAAACGGTCTCAGACCCAATGGCAATGCGGGTACCATCGTTGAACGAAAGACCTACGTCAGTGTGCTTAGTGGTTTGAAGGGTATCACCACTGTAAAGATAATCCCCTTTATGGAGAGGATAAAGGGTGTTGTTGCGTTGGACGGTGGCAGCCCCTTGAAGTTCTTTGATAACGGCAACGGGTTCTGCCCCAAAGGCAAAACAGAGAAAAAAAAGTAGAAGAAAAAAAGGTTTCAAGCAAGTTCCTCGTGAGGCTAAAGTGCCTATAAATAGGGGAAATGTTACCATCTTTTTGCTTATTGGTGAATCATTAATGGTTTGTGGGTTACAATTGCGCCATGAGCAGACTATTAATGATTGAAGATGATTTGGAGCTGGCGGAGATTTTAACCGAATTTTTGGAGCAGTACGATTTTGAGGTGACGACCGAAGATGATCCGTTTAAGGCGTTAAGTATCCTTAAATTGGAAAAATTTGATGTGGTCATTTTGGATTTGACCCTCCCTGGGATGGATGGCTTAGAGGTGTGTCAAGCGATCCGTGAACGTCAAAATATCCCCATTATCGTCTCTTCCGCCCGATCGGATGTGACCGATAAAATTCATGCGTTGGAATTGGGTGCGGATGATTACCTCCCCAAACCTTACGACCCACGCGAGTTAGAAGCCCGTATCCATTCGGTATTGCGCCGTTACGATGCGGCATCGGAACTTGCCAGTGAAAACAGTTCTGATTTTAAACTCACCGAATCGGCGATGCAAATTAGCTATAAAGGGCGGATGCTGGAACTGACCAATGCCGAATACGGCATCCTTGCCCATATGGTCAAAAAACAAGGGTTGGTGGTCTCCCGAGAAGATTTGATCCACAACGTCAGTGCCATCAATGAGGACTCTTCCAATAAAAGCATTGATGTGATGATGGGGCGAATCCGTAATAAGTTGGGGGATAAGACCCTTATTGAGTCGATTCGTGGCATTGGGTACAAACTTCTCAAATAATGGTACGACGAAACGGGGTTTTTTTTACGGTTTTGTTTGCCTTTGTGGTGAGTATGGGGAGCATTGGATACACCTTTTATCAGTTGTACCAAACCAATCGCGCCAAACATATCGATAACCTTTTTACCCGCTACTCCCTCATCTCCCAAATTTACAACACGTTTCTTTTAAAACAAATGTCTTTACCGATTTTAGAGGCAAACCTTGCGGTTTATGAAGTCTATAATGTTAATAATGGTGAATCCTATCAAAAAATCACCCACGAGGGTGTACTCCTCAAAGAGGAGGGAAGATTGGTATCCCAAAATCTCTTTTGTGACACCCCTTACAGTGATTTTGTCTCTTCCCATACGTATGTTCGGATGCTTCAATTTCACGAAAAAATCTATTTTTGGATCCAATCGGATCACCACTCGTTGTTACTGGAAGATCGTAAAGTTAAACCTTATAATCCCTCAACGCTTAAATACGCGTACCTGACCATTACTCTGATTTTACTTTTTTCGTTTGGACTGATTATCTATAAACTCTCCCCCCTGCGTCGCCTTCGTCGCCAAATTGCCCGTTTTGGGGAGGGAGATATGGGGGTACGGTTTTATGCTGAAGGGGAGGATGAAATCGCCCTCATTGCCAATGAGCTGGAGACCGCACAGGGGAAAATCCGCTCCCTGATCGAGTCACGCACCCTCTTTTTGCGTAATATTATGCACGAACTTAAAACCCCTATCGCTAAAGGGCGTATCGTCACGACGATGATGAATGATGGGAAACAGCGAGAACGTTTGGGGCGTATTTTTGAAAAACTCGAAGAGCTTATTGGGGAGTTTGCCCTGATCGAAGAGATTAGTTCCGGTTCTCAGTATCTCACCAAAAAAGGGTACCGTCTGGTCGATATTATCGATGGGGCGATTGATGGTGCGATGGTGGAGTACGATTGGGTAGCGTGTTCGGTGGATGCGTCGGTTAAAGTCGAGGTCGATTATCGGTTGTTTGTCACGGCGGTCAAAAATCTCATTGACAATGGGATCAAATACTCCCACGAAAAACGGATGACTATTTTTATGGAAAAAGGGGAAATTATTTTTGCCAACAAGGGTACGCCATTGACCAAACCCTTGCGCTACTACGTGGAACCGTTTACCAAAGAACACCCGACCAAAGACAGTTTTGGATTAGGGTTATACATCGTTGATGCCATTTTACGAGAACATGGGTATGTCTTGGCGTACGAACGACGCGGTTCATTGAACTGCTTTATCTTTGTTCCCCTAAAAGCGAAAAAAATGAATAAAGCCATCCCTCATTAAGCTACCCCAAAAACGCCCCTACAATCCCAATGGCTCCACCAAAAACGCCTCCCCACACGACCAACCACCCTAAATGCTCTTTCATTAATCCAAAAAGCATCTCTTTGATCATCACAGGGGTCAGCTCTCCCAAACGGCTCTCCACGATGGTCTCAATGGTCTCTACCAAAGAGCTTCCTTCCTGTGCAATATGGTCATTTAGGGCGTTCATAAACGACTCACTGTGGGAAATTTCGAGGATAGAGGCTTTGATTTTTTCTAAAAATGGTTCTTTGAGTTTAGCGATGACCGCTTCCCCCCCAAACATCCCAATCATCCCCCCCAGACTTGATTCCATCACACTTTTGACCAATGCACTGTAAGCGGGGGTAAAGTCGGTTACTTCGATAATGGGGGCTAAATCAAGTTGTTTCTCTTGCGATTGGACGAAACTTTCAATCTTTTCAGCGGTAAAAAATTGTTCCATAATGAGGATTTTAAGTGCCGCGCGAATCGATTCAAACCGATCCAAAATAATCCCTGATCCGTATAAAAAAGGGACTTTTTCAAACAGCATATGGATCGCCAATTGATTGGTCACCGCCCCTGAAAAGGCAAATAACCCCGCACTGCGCATCACCTCTGACCCCATACCGCTAAGTGCGTATGATCCTGCTACCAATCCTAATGAAAGTGCGTTTGTTGCCCAACCTTTGTCCATGTGTCATTCCTTATCGCGTGTGAATAGCGTATTATACAAGAAGCTTGGAAAAGAGATTTTATGCGAAAATTTTAGTAATTCCCTGTTTGATGATAGGTAATCGCCCTTGAACTATACATAAATAATCTCTTTCATAATTGATTCTTTCATGCGGGAGCTACTGTCCAAATCAAAAATATCACTACTGCAATGAAATGTTTCAAATATCCGTTGTTTGATTTTTGCGACTTCGTCAAAATAGGTGTACGCGTTACGATGTTGGAGATAATTGATCTCTTTTTTAATGGCTATGTCAATATCGCTATAAAGGGTATTGTCTCCCCGTGCATAACTGCCAAAAAGTCCCAATTGGACAATTCCATCCCGTTGTAGCTCCAACTTGAGATCGTGAAGGTAAGCTAATATATGTTCTTTGGTCGGTTTCATAAAAAGCATTATACAGAGCCACTTGCAAATCTAAACCTCAAATATTTCAAAAATCAGCATAGATTTCG
>JAVHOQ010000082.1:0-11492 GCA_036170115.1 Sulfuricurvum sp. | reverse complement strand
GGGGTAGAGAGTAGACTATTGATTTTCATCTTTTCGGACTGCCCAAAAACTCCCTGCACTTTTCCCGCTTCAAAGAGACTCTCCCCTTTGGTGTGCGCACCACAGCCGGTTAAAAACATCTTTTTACCCTGTTTTTCCATGCTGTTGATGTAGCCACGGACACTCACATCTGCCCCATTGGTGACCGTACAGGAGTTAACCACCACAATATCGGCATCCGATTCTACTTCGGTCAGATCATAATCGCGTAACGCACTCATCATCACTTGAGAATCAAACACATTGGTACGACACCCGAAGGTTTTAAAATAGACTTTTGGTTTCATTATGCTTCTTTTTTTACCGTATTTTTTACCATCACGATCTCCTCATCCATAGGATCACACACATTCTCTATTCTAGCACTAATCGTTACACAATTTTTTGAAAAATAGGTGTATAATTCCTCTATCAAACTTGCTTGACGCCAGAAAGTCGCCCCCGCTGGACTCAGGATGGAGAAATGGGCGCAATTACTCCCCTGCAAGTTTGAATACATCAGTGTTGCTTTCTTTTTAAATCTTTCAAACTCTTTTACTCTATTTGCGTGTATCGAAATCAAAAATCCCTCGTTATCTACTACATGGATTATTTTTCTACCCCCGTTGTCACTGATAACATAACACTCTCTATTGGTATGCGTATTAAGATACCCTTCTTCAATGTTCATGAAAATATAGGGTAATAATCTAAAATAGTTAGCATCAAATTCGCTGTGTCCCTTAACATCACTAATTAATCCCCTATTTTTCGCATACAAAAATTCTGTTAAATAAATCTCTTTACCCTTAAAATTGGCAACTGCCAATTTAGTCGTTTTATCATAGTAGTCTTTGGTCTCAAGCTGCATGAGAGTGTGTATGTTTTGGTCATACACACTCATCCACTTTTTCCCTCAATCATAATGATTCACCCTTGCACTTCTTTCAACAATTCGTGCGGAGTGGAAAGAGTCGCGTGGAGTGTTTGTGTAGGATACGCGATGACAATATCTTCTTCCCGACCAAACGCATCCACAATATCCGCCGAGATGGTACTACGTAACGTCAACGTTCCATACGCATTGGTGAGATACCATGCACTCACTTTCATCCCATTGGGTTCGATAAAAGTAAAAATGCGGGGTTCAACGTTGGTGTTTTTTAGGCTGTAATGATCCCGCAGTTTATTGAGCTGTTTACGGGTAATATCGGTGTACCCTTTGGAGTATTTGCGGCAAATCTCTTTAACAATGTGGGTAGCTTTTTTGTGATTGGATTCAAAGGTGATGGTAATATCAATCCCATCCCACACCGTCTTAAGGGATCCATGGGTGTAATTGGCGATGAGGGAGGTGAAAATATAATTATTGGGGACGAAAATAATCCGCCCTGCACGACGATTATGGACAATGGTGGTCAAGGTAATGTCTTCTAGTAAGGTTAGTCGTTGAAACGAAATATCCAAGACATCCCCCAAATAGATCATCCCATCTTTCTCCACACGGATACGATCCCCCACATGAATAGAACCGCCCAAGACAATGACAAACCACCCCAACATACTCATAAACCAATCGCGCATCGCAATGGCAATCCCCGCTGAAGCAAATCCCAAAATGGTCGCGAAATAGCCCACATTATCGATATAACTAAATGATAACAGCAAAATAATAAAACTCATCCCTGTAAAAGTGATCACCTTATTGACCATATAAAAGCGTTCATTATCACTCACATACCGTTTTACCATCTGCTTAATCAAAAACATCAGTGCGAATATGACCATCACCACGATTACCAACGTCACTAATTTGGTAAGCTGATCTTTAATCGCTTCATTAATTTTTGCTTCGGTTGATTCAATCCGTTTTTCATACACTTGGGTGGTCGCATTCAACGTATCCAATGCCAATTTGAATTTTTCCCCTTTGAGAAATGTCTCTTCAAGGTCATTTTGATAGTGACTATTTTCGGGTTCTAAAAGCAACACATCTTTGTGAAGCTCCACTTGCTGTTCTAAATTAATGATGACCTCTTGTAAATCATCCGAACGAACTTTGTACTCTTTAAACTGCCCATCCAATCGTTTGATGTACGACAATCCAATAATAATATCAAAAGGGTTGTTTACTGCAGGAGGAATTCCCGCTTCATCGGGTTTTAAGAGGGTGACAAAGGGAGAACTCCCTTGCGCTTTGAGCAATTCGAGTTGATCGGTAAGGATCTTCTCTTTGGCTTGGAGGGCTTCAAGCTCCAATTTTCGTTTATCACTTAAGGTACTGTTTTTAAGGAGCAACATACGCACGCGAATCGATGACAAACTTTGTCGTGCTTCACGATACGCTGTATAGGAGTCATAACTTTTGATCCAAACATTGTTCCCTTTGGCAAGTCCTTTTTGGAGTTGGTCAATTTGAGCGAGTTTAAAGGAAATTTCTTCTTGATGATCAACGGTGACATTGTGATCCGTTTCGACTGCGGCATAACCGTAAAAAGCGACGAAGAAGAACCAAAAAAGATATTTAGCCATTCGTAAAACGTCTTAAAACCGATTTGACCACTTCAGGATTGACCCTATCCGTAATCTCAACGTCGCCCAATGAACGGGGAAGAATAAACGTGATCGCATCATCAGCACTTTTTTTATCGAGAAAAAAGGTTTCATAAAATTTTTCAACATCGGCAATCGCATAATCAAGCGGTAATGCGTACCGTTCCAAAACAGCACGAACGCGCTTCACTTCGATGGCGTTCATAAGTCCCAATTCACACGCCACTTCATTAGCCATCATCATCCCCATAGCAACGCATTCACCGTGCAAATAGGTCTCATAATGGGTTTCGTTTTCAATCACATGACCAAACGTGTGACCGTAGTTCAATGCAGCACGCAATCCTTGCTCTTTTTCATCGGCTTCGACGACACGGGCTTTGGTCTCCACGGCTTTGGCAATGGCGGTTAAGAGATTTTCCTCTTCGCGCAGATCATGAGATTCTAACCACTCAAAAAACTTCCGATTAAAGGTGACCGCCATTTTAACAATCTCTGCCACTCCTGCCCCAAATTCTCTCGATGGGAGGGTTTTTAAAAAGCTTGGGTCAATATAAACCGCTTTGGGTTGATGAAATGCCCCGATCAAATTTTTACCAAATCGGTTATTGACTCCTGTTTTTCCCCCCACACTGGCATCAACTTGCGAGAGCAACGTGGTGGGAATTTGGATAAAATCAATCCCGCGATTGTACAAACTGGCAGCAAATCCCCCCATATCCCCAATCACGCCCCCACCAAAAGCGATCAAAAGCGATTTTCGGTTAAGACGGTGATCAAACATCCGATCCAACATAAACTCAATGGTCGCTAAGGTTTTGTACTGTTCTCCATCGGGAACGGTAATCAAAAAGACCTCTTTTGCCTTAAGGACACTTAGCAGTGTGGCAAGATGCAATCCTGCTACTTTCGGATTGGTCACAATGGCAACTTTTCCCCCCCATTCAATGGAGTCCAAAGCACCAATATGGATGGGATACGAGTCGTTGATAATACGGTCAAGGGTGATAGATACGGTCATAAAAAGCCTATAAATGGGAATAGTGAAACAGCTGTGATGATACGTTAAAAGGGCTTAAACTATATTTGGGTTGGGATAAAAAGCTGATGATAATGATCCAATTTTGTATACAAAACTTCCATATCGGTAGCAAATAAACGCTTCAATGGATTTTCAAACATTTTTTGTGAAAAGGGGAGACACTGCAAAAAATTATCGTACTCACGGACAAAACGGATGGGATTTTCTTCGGTTTTAACCACTTTGATGTGTTTGGAAAAAATAGTCGAAAGATTGGTAAAATGGTCAATCGAGCGTGTCGCTGCCTCACGATCTTCAATCGCATAATCAATAAGCTCTAAATTAAAGCCCAATTGAGCGGCGACATCAAACACCGTGCTGGAGATAGGTTCAAGATGATTTTGTTCCCCCAACATTACCAATGACTTTTTGAGGGTCGAAAATGAGCGATTTGCCAGCTTCAAGATGGGAATTTTCCCCTCATAGAGTTTTTTACGAATGGATCGATTAGCAAACATTTTTTGAGAGACCAACAATAGTCCGATATGGTGTTTTTTAATGTCCAACAGGAGCATAGACTCATCTAAGAGGGGAGAATAGACCACTTCCACTTCAACATCTTTGGCACTGTAGGATTTAATCTGCCGTAACGTCTCAATATGGGTGGGATTAACAATTTTGATTAATAACGGTTTTTTGAGTTTTCGTTGAATGTAGAGACTGCGTCGTACCAATTCCAAAAGGGTTTTTGGGGTATCACACGCCATATCGATATAAAGATACAATTGACTCCCAAAGGGGGCAGGAAATTGCCCCAATTCCCGTTTAATCGCCCGATAAACTGATTTAAGCACACTGGGTTCTCCTACCAAAACCAATAAATCATTGGGCTGAAGCATCCGTTGATCGGAGGGCAATATCAACTGACGGTTGCGGTACAACGCCGCAATTTTCCAATTATTTTGCTCAATCGAACCGATATGACGATAGACAAAAGAGCTACCAAACGGAACCAAAACCTCCATAATTTCCCCATTCCCTAATCCGATATTTTGGGCGATAACAGGGATGTTAGGGAGATGATCCAAAAGATTGAGGGAGATAATGTGGTGCATATCAATCCACTCAATCCCCTGCATGGGGGGTAAATCCCATAGATTAAGGGCGATAATACGCAAAGTGGGTTGGATAAGACGGATATTTTTAATGGTTTGTTCCATCTCCAGCGATTGATCCATCACTAAAACCGCTTGGGTAAAATCGATTTTGAGTAACGTCGCGATTTTGTAATAGTTCGTCGAATCAAAATGAAAAAATTTAAATCGAGCGTGGTTATACCCACTGTACGTTGTATCATTTTTGGTCTGAATGATATAGTAAATATTTTCAGTGGTATAAGCACCAATAACTTGCTCTATAAAGTGATGACCAATGGTTCCATCGCTCACAATTAAAATTTTTTTCATTGCGAATTCCTTTAGAGTTTAAACGATTCACCCAAATAGTGTTCGCGTACGTCGGGATTGTGAGCAATCTCATCACTCGTCCCAGCAGCCAGTAACGCACCGCTTTTGATCACATACGCACGATGACACACCGCAAGCGTCTCACGAACGTTATGGTCGGTAATGAGTACCCCGATTCCATACTCTACCAATTGCGCAATAATGGTCTGAATGTCCATCACCGCGATGGGGTCTACCCCTGCAAAAGGTTCATCGAGCAATAAAAATCGGGGTTTATTGACCAAGGCACGGGCAATCTCCACCCGTCGTCGTTCCCCACCACTAAGATTGATCCCCCGACGGGCGCGGATAGGCTCGATGTTAAACATCTCCAAAAGTTCTTCAATCCGTCGCTCTTGCATCTCTTTGGAAAGGCTTCCCGCTTCTGCGGCGATAATGAGATTCTCTTCGACGGTGAGTTCTTTAAAAATCGAAGCTTCTTGGGGCAAATACCCAATTCCCATGCGAGAGCGTTGGTGCAAGGGCATAGTAGAGACCTCTTGGTCATCGATGTAGACATGCCCCGAAGTTGCCTCAACCAAACCACAAATCATATAAAACGTGGTGGTTTTCCCCGCCCCATTAGGGCCTAACAACCCCACCACTTCACCGGTGTGAAGCTCCATACTGATACCGCGAACGATTTCGTGTTTTTTGATCGTTTTGACCAAGTGATCAACTTTTAGTACATGGTTTTGATTATCCATTGGTTACCTCGTAATAGCGCGATTGGTCATCGCCTTTGGTGATTGTTACCCTCAGATACGCCATCCCACACCGTTGGAGTAATGCCATTAATGCTTCATCCCCCCACTCGATGAGATGGTATCCCTCTTGCTCTAACTCCTCCATCATTCCCAAACTCAAAAATTTTTCAAATCCATAATTGTACAAATCATAATGGTAAAGGGTGCGTCCATACTGTTGTTGAAGGGAAAAGGTAGGGGACGTGACCGCTTCGTCGTTTCCAAGATAGCGTGCGAACGCTTGGGTAAGGGTCGTTTTACCACTGGCCAAATCCCCTTGAAGAATAATCACGCCACCCTGAGGTAGCTCACGTGCCATACGTTCACACAAAAGAGGAAGTTCATTGAGGGATAAGTGCATCATAGCTTGGAGGAGACCGTAATGATTTGGTGGAGTTTTTGCGCGGCTTTACCACTACGTAACGTTTCATGGGCAATCTCCAATCCTTCTTGGACATCACGTGCCATCCCCTCGGCGATGAGGGCATACGCGGCATTGATCACCACCATATCCCGTTGCGCATCGGTAGCACGGTTATTGAGAATATCGGTGAGAATTTTCCCATTTTGGTGGGCATCTCCTCCAAGTATCGCCTCAAAAGGGGCTTTTTTAATCCCAAAAGCTTGAGGATCAATCTCGAAATAGTCGATTGTCCCATTTTTTAGCCCCCCCGCATAGGTGATGTCGCTGATGCTAATCTCATCCATTTTTTCGCGTGAACTCACCACAATGGCAGACTCCATTCCCAATTTTTGCGCCGCTTGTGCCATTCTAGGGACAAAAAGGGGATCAAACACCCCAAGAAGAATTTTGGATAACCCAACAGGATTGGTCAACGGCCCTAAAATATTAAAGATCGTTTTATCAGGGATACTGCGTCGAATGGGCATAATGAACTTCATTGCGGGGTGATGGTATTGGGCGAACAAAAAGGTAAATCCGCACTCCTGAAGCAACGTCGAACTTTGTGCCAAAGTGAGATCAAGTTTGACCCCAAGATGTTCAAGGACATCAGCACTCCCCGATTGGGAGGTGATGGAGCGATTACCATGCTTGGCAACATACGCTCCCGATGCAGCAAGAACAAGCGCCACGGTGGAACTGACATTAAAACTACCGCTTTTATCCCCGCCTGTACCGACCACATCGATGAGTTTGGGTTTAAGGTCAGAGGGGACTTCGAGGATAATTGAATGACTTCGCATCACCTCTGCTGCGGTGGCAATCATCTCCGAGGAGGTCTCTTCATTGAGACTGAGTGAGCGTAAAAAATCGTGCATCTGACCATCACTTAGTTGATGGTCAAAAAGTGCTTCAAAATCAGATCTTATCGGATTCATACCAACTCCTTGACGTACAAATGTTGTTGTGATTTGGGGGTTGATTTGATCGTTGGGAGGGCTAATACCTCAAAACGTTGCTCTTTGGAGAGATACACCAAGGTAATGACATCCCCAATGGCGATGTTTTTGGCGGGCTTAACAACTTTGTTATTGACCATAACCACCTCTTCATTAATCATATCTTGCGCTACAGCACGGCGTTTGGTGAGGTTTACGGCATTTAAAAATTTATCGATACGCACAAAAAAAGTTCCAATAGCTAGGTGATTTAAGAGGCTTATTGTAGGTGAATCAAGCTAAAAGAGAGGTAACAGCAGGGGTTGAATCCCTTATGCCTGTAAGCTTTTAAAGCGTGCATTTGTATTTCGTTATCTCAAACGTTATCATTCTCTTTGTCTATTTTCTCCACAAACGACCCCGTAATTTTCGCGGTGGCTAAATCAACACTCTCAATTTTGAGTCGAATATCCTCAAATAATCCCAATCCAAAATGGTCAGTGACGGTCACTTTGGCTCCGATGATGACATCATGAATCTCTGCTCGAATGGCATCTTCGGTTTGGACAATGCGGGCGTTGAATTCTTGCCCTATGACTGTAGCTGCCCAACGGGCAAATTTACGCTCTTGGAAGCGAATCTCGATGTCGCTAGCTTCTCGCTCTTTTTCACTGATGGAGGTGCAGAGTGATTCGATATTGCGCAATACGTAGGAACCTTCTTCTGTATCACCCGCTTTGATTGCTTTGAGCAATCTATGGACGATGAGATCACTGTAACGGCGAATAGGAGAGGTGAAATGGGTGTAACGTTCAAATCCCAATCCAAAATGCCCTGTATTGTAGGGGGCGTAACGCGCTTGCATCTGAGCGCGAATGATGAGGGTATCGACTTCACTTACAAGCTCCCGTTTTTCGGCTTCGACTTGGATGGCGGTGATGGTCTCTTTGATCGAGCCTTGAAACTCAACAAAAATACCGATACTGGCTAACTCAGTAGTGAGGTTTTGGAGTTTCATGGCACTGGGAGGTTCATGGATACGAAACACTCCCCGCTCGTACATCGATGCCGCAGCTTTGTTGGCAAGCAGCATACAATCTTCGATGAGGGCATGGGAGGGGGTTTCGAGGGCAAACTCAGTGGTAAGTATATTTTGCGCTTCATCGAGTTGCATCTCCAATTCGCTGGAGCGGAAGGTGTACCCTTTCTCCATTCGTTGGGTTTTGAGTTGGGTAGTGAGGTCGTTGAGTTGGGGGATATAGTCCAACACCCGTTGCTCTTTGTCGTTGGAAGCGTGAAGATTTCCCCCTAAAAAGAGGTCAATCTCCTCGTAAGTAAAGCGGCGATGGGAGTGGATGATGGACTCGTACACATCGCTTTGAATCACTTCAAGGGTTTGCGGATCAAGGGAGAGTTCAAAGGTATACGCCAGTCGATCGACCAACGGTTGCAACGAACAGAGTGTTTCACTCAAGATACGTGGAAGCATCGGGATAGAGCGATGGGGGAGGTAAATCGAAAAACTGCGGTAAATGGCTTCCGCATCAATCGCCCCAAACGGGAGGACATACGCACTCACATCGGCAATGGCGACATACAGCGTGTGCGTTTGGGGTACATAACAAATGGCATCATCATAATCTTTGGCGGTCACAGGGTCAATGGTACAAAAAGGCAAGTGGCGAAGATCACGACGATGGGGATACAACGACGCATCCACCTCTTTGGGGAACGATTGCGCCATTGCGATCACTTCGGGGTCAAAATCATCGTGTTTGTTGTAAAGGGCTAGGACAATTTTTTCATCCACTTTAGGGTCACTCATGTCTCCCAAATAGGCACTAATGGTGTTGGTTTGATTGTTGATCTGATACACCGATCCCTCATGCGTGTGAGGTAAATCCAGAAGCGATAGGGGGATGGGTTGCGATGTTCGTATATCGCGTAAGGTCAATTCACCATTATGATGAGAGAGCAATCCCACACTAAAGGTCTCACTGCGTCCGACCAAGACCACCACCTTAGCACTGGGACCACCTCGTTTGCCAAGCAGTCGTTGGACGATGACCAAATCTCCCGCTTTGGCACCATTGAGATACGCCGTATCGATAAAATGGTCTCGAACGCTCTCTCCGACGCTTTGCAAATAAGCACCCGTGGATTGGACACTGGCAATAATGCCCCCACGATAACGCGAGGAGAATTGATATTTTCCCTCTTCAAGGGTGAGAATCTTTTTTTCCAGCCACTCCTGAACCAAAGGGCGTTCTTCAGCGGTCACATCTTGGGTAAATAAGCCATGGGTAAGTCGAATTAAAAGTGATTTCATCCCATTATTATAGCCCGTAAATACTTCTGTGATAGAATAACCGCCTTGTTTTACGAAAAAAAGGAGCAACAGCCATGACACACGAAAGTATTTTGAATCAATTGGGTTACGTCCCCAATCTCCCTTTGATGGAGCAGTTAGGACGGATTGAAGCCAATACCGTTGGATTTGATAAAATTATTAAACACGTGATGGATTTACACGAAGCGTTGAAAGCGGATAAGTCGTATGTGGCGATGTCCAATACCCATGATTTTTTGAAGATCAAAATCGAAGGGGTCAGTGAGATCAGTTCAAGTGACGCAATGGAAAAAATCAACCATTTTGCGGATAAGTACAAAGTAAGTCTCCAAAAAGTGGACGGAAAACCGACCTACTATATTCTCGGATTTGCGGCGTAAATATAGAACTGTAAAGAAAATAGGAGATGATGGGTTCTACGTATCACCTCGACTCTTATTTTTTATTTTTCAATAGCTCCGTCTAAAAAGAAATCGCCGAGTCGATCTGCCATCGAGCTGATGGTTTCCTTGTCATTTTTGCTTTTTACCTTTCTGATGCCAATTTTTGGCACTGGCGAAGGAGTGACGAAGTGGATGTTTACCGGAAGAACTTCTTTTACTTTTCTAACTTTTTCTTTTATTGGTTTTGGTTCCGATAGCTTTGGCTCTTCTTTTTTATGCGGCTTTGCGTTATCGGTCTCAATGCGGTGAAATTCTTTTATGAGCGCAGGCATCATTCCCTCAATCGGCCGCATAAGCTTTCCAAATTGAGATGTTGTTTCTGGTGAAGATGAAATGCCAAGCCGCTTCATCATATCTTTAATTTCATAATATTTATCAATTGTGATCTTTAAAATATGGAATTTTCTACCTTGAGTCGCTCCTTGCGCATCATCAATCCTTTTCTTTAAGACCATAAAGTCACCTTCGCTCAACGACACCTGCTTCTTGCTTTCTTTTGATCTTGATTCCTGCTGAACAAGTCCACGTAACGAGATAATCTCTCTTTCAACGTCTGCAAAGAATATTTCTGAGTGCTTTCGATTGTTCTCTTTAATGTAGTAAATTGATTCAGAAATTTTTACCTTCTCCTGCTTCAATGCAGTTTCGATAGTATGAAGAATATCGCTACGCTTGCTTGTTTCGCCTCTCCTTGATTTGAATAGAGAAATAAGAGTATTGATTCGCTTCTTTGAAACATTCAGCATCCCTTCAAAAGTTTGAGATGATTCTGTTTCTACCGATGAGGACTTAATACTTGTTCCCTTATAATATTTGGCATTTCGGATTCGGGCAAGAAGTCGAACACCCCTCTCGTACTTTTCTTGCCACTTCTTGGAATTGTACGCAAACAGACTGACACTTAAATCTTTGGTGAGTATTTGATTGTATTCTCTTGGAACCGACTGTCCATGCTTTCTCCAACAAAAATACATTGAAGCTTTTTTGAATCCGAGCGAAGAAAAAATAAATGCATCATACTTCAGCCCGAGCCATACATAAGGTTTACCCGCTTCACTTTGCTTTGAAAACTCAATAAGTTCCGAAGGCGGTTCAAGACTAAAATGCTCAAAAAGACAGTTTCCGCCTACGGAAATAGAATATCCCGTTGCTTTATTTGTCATAACATAGCGGTGTTTCAATCCACCTTGTCCGCACACACATGAAGTTCGCGTTTGACAAAATTCCGCTCCGGTCAACTGCCATTCCAAAGGGTTGAACCCCCCTGATCCACTCAATAAAGATGCTTTGTCAATCAGTGTATTGGATTTTGATTTGGATTGCTTGTGATCCATATCAACAAATCCGGCGTTGTAAATTCTACGTTGTAGATCATTTGGGATATTTACATAAATACTGTTTGCGATAATCATTGCTTGCCTTCATAAGTGTTAGTAGCTTCTTGGTTTAAATTCTTAATGAGTAGAGCCACTTGCAAATCTAAACCTCAAATATTTCAAAAATCAGCATAGATTT
>JAVHOQ010000081.1:0-38036 GCA_036170115.1 Sulfuricurvum sp. | reverse complement strand
TTTATACCACGCTTATCCCGAAAAAATTATTTACTGCGTAAGGTCAGTTACTAATTTAATCATTTTTGATATTCCTTTGATGTTATGAATGGGCATGGACGATATCACAGCTAAAACTATCTCCCAATTTACACGCTTTTTGATAGATTTTTTTGGCTTTGGCTTTATCTTTGGGGACACCATGTCCCACATCATAGACAAATCCTAGGCTAAAACATCCATTAGGGTTACCCAATTCACACGCTTTTTTAAACAAAGGAAATGCTTGGGTATAATCTTGGGGAATCCCTTTGCCATACGTGTATATATCCCCTAACTTGGTACACTCCTTCCCTTGTCCCTCGGCACACTCTTGAAGGTAAAGAGTCATGCTTCGAGCGTACAACTGTTTGGCTTTTTGGGGATTTTTATGAACCCCGTTTCCTTTGGAGTAGAGCATTCCCAAATCAAGGCACGCAGAAGCTTTCCCCGTATCGCATGATTTGGTAGCGATTTGCACGGTTTTGGTATAAAACATTTGGGCTTTAGTGGCATTATGTTTTACCCCCTCCCCCTGGTCATATTTTTCAGCCAGTTTTAAACAGGCACGAGCATGATCATACTGACACCCTTTGGTATAAAAAGTGAGGGCTTTGGAAATATTGGGTTTAAGACCATCGCCATTTTCGATCATTTTTCCCACTTTAAAACACCCTTTTCCTACTTTTTGGTCACACGCTTTCGTGTAAAGAATAAGGGCTTTGGGGTAATTATCGGCATGATAAGCGGTTTTAGCGTGTTTCATGAGATCTTTTTCTTGGGGGGTCTCTTTGGAAAAAAGGGAGGTTAGGGTAACCAACAACAAAAAAATGAGTTTTGTATTCACAGATGACTCCTATGGGGTGTTTGCAGCTATTTGATTTAGTGATAAATTTTTGATTTGAAAAGTATAACCTTTTTTAAGCAAAAAGAGGGTAAAACAGTGGTTTTTTAGATAATGACTAACGTTACGTGCAAAGGGGGAGTGGATGGTTGATTTAAGTGTCAATGAATGGACACAACGGGAATACCTCACCAATAAACGGATACTCGAAGAACAAGGGGTAAAAGTTCTCCTTGTGGATACGATTTTACAACCCATTGAGGGAGTGGAGACCGTACTGTACGACCCCCCTGTGTTGCGTGAACTGCCCAAAGGGAGTGTGTTTGTCTTCTATTGCGATAGCGGAAAAGGGACTCTCAATCGCTTACCTGCCTTTCGGGTGCGTCTTCCAGGCTATGTGTGCATTAGTTTAATCGGGGGACGTGGCTATTGGCGCACCAATCTATCAGTATAAAAGAGGCGTGCGAGGCGTTTTGCACTTCGATGGAAGCGGGGCGTTATTATGCGGCACACGAAGATTTAGAGGCAATTTGGTTTCCCAGACGGCATGAAGATGATACTGAAGTACGGTTATGGAAACGGTTTATTAATGGTGCCGTCTCGTGTGAGTTACTCATGCGCGGTCGCGTAGAACCTTCCCATCGCGTGTGGGAAACGTACCGTAAATACAATACCCTTTTAGAGACCATTGAAAGTGACCATTATGAAATCTACGTTAAAATGGAGCAACTTATTCAACATCGGAGAAATTTATGTCTACTTTTTTAGAGGCGATGGCATTTCGTCACGCGTGTAAACATTTTGATACGACCAAAACCATCCCTACGGAGGAATTTGAAGCTCTTTTAGAGGTTATCCGCACTTCTCCCTCGTCGTTTGGGATGGAACCATGGCGGGTGTTGGTGATTCGGGATCCCAAAGTGCGTAAAGCCCTCAAATCATCCTGTTGGAACCAAGCCCAAATTGTAGAAGCCAGTGAACTGCTCATCTTTACGACCGATAATGATGCGGTACGAAGCGATTCTCCTTATGTCCGTCAAATGTTCCAACGTCGCGGTCTTCCCAATGAAGCAGTCGATGCCTATATGGGGGTGTATGAAAATTATCTCACACCCATAGAAGAGGATGAAATTTTATTGGAAAATTGGACAGCGAAACAATGCTATATCGCCCTTGCCAATGCCATGACGTTTGCTGCAACCCTAGAGATTGACAGTTGTCCTATCGAAGGATTTGATAAAGAGGGAGTCGAAGCAATTTTAGATCTCCCCTACGGTCACAGTGTCGCGGTGATGTGCGCTTTTGGGTATCGCGTTAACCCCCAAAGCCCCCAAATGCGTCTACCCCTAAAAGAGATCGTGGAGTATCGATGAATATGAATCAAATAACTCCTCCACCCATCATTGAAAAAAGTGTGATTCACTACAGTGATAAGGTGCAGGATTTTGCCGATAAAGTCGTCCATTTTGTGGTGGTGTATGGTCTCAAAATTGTAGGTGCATTATTCATTTTTTTTATTGGAAAATGGTTTGTTCAGCAATTGTTAAAACTCATGCGCAAAGGGATGCAAAAAGCCAACATCGATGAGACCCTTATCTCATTTTCTACCAATGTTATTTATTTGGCTCTTATTATTTCGCTCCTGATGATGGCAGCAAGCAATCTTGGGATTAATCCTTCGTTGTTTGTGGCGGTATTTGGAGCAGCGAGTTTGGCGATTGGTTTGGCACTCAAAGACAGCTTGGCCAATGTAGGGGCTGCAGTGTTGATTATCTTTTTTCGCCCTTTTAAAATCAGCGATTACATTGAAGTTTCAGGGGTAGAGGGGACAGTCAAAGCCATTAGCCTTTTTTCCACTACCCTCCTTACTAGCGATAACCGTTCGATTATTATCCCTAATGGAACCCTTATTCGGGGCAATATTATCAATAATACGGGCAATCTCAATCGCCGTATTGATTTGATCTTTGACATCGATTACAAAGACGATTTGAAAATGGCAAAAGAGGTCATTAGCAAAATTCTTGAAGAACATCCCCATGTTTTAGCGGAACCTGAGTATACGGTTGCCGTTGGGGCATTGGGAGACAATGCGGTTCAATTGTATGTACGACCTTGGGTACTTACCAAAGAGTACTGGAACGTACGCTTTGATCTCATTGAGCACGTTAAATTGGCGTTTGATACCAAAGGGATCAGTATCCCCTTTCCTCAAATGGATGTCAATATTCGTCAAGACAAGGTATCGTAACATTTGTCAGGGGAGTTAATGTTTATTGAGCAGTTTTCCTGTGGTATTGCAATAATCCTTAGAATATCTTGCTAAACAATCATTTTTTGCGGGTTGATGGGCAACCGCTTTCGTGGTCGGTACCGTTTTTACAGTAGCTTTAGTGGGTGTTTTGGGTAAGGGTTTTGCGGGCGTTTTAGTGATAGGAGGTGCTTTTTTAGTCTCTTTTGTCGTATGACCTCCCCCTTTTGAATTACTGTAATTATAAATAACGGTTTTATTGATAACGGTTTTGTTATTGACAATGGTCGTGCTATTATTCGCCCCATTTACACCAACGGCATTGCTGTTGGCTTTGGCATTAATCCCATTGGCATCGGTTTTAGTGGTGGTTGCTGCATAAAGCGATGATAGTGACAACGAGAGGATAATTACCCCACCTAAAAGAGGACGTTTGAGGTGAGGTAAGTATCCGTACTTACGATTGGTTGCATACATAAAAAACTCCTTTTGCGAATTATAAGCCATAAACGGTAAAGCTTCAGAGTGTTAAGGGCAATTTGTCTGCTATGACACCCGTCTTTTGTGAAGATAAAAAAAGAAGGTTGCTCCCAAGGCCACCAAAGAGGCCATTATAAAAAGATACTCGGGGAACGCGTGATACACATAGCCTGATCCCAATGCCCCCACAAATCCCCCCAATCCGTATGATATTCCAAAGAAAAATTGTTGCGCCAAATGGCGTGCGGGATAGAGGGTAAACAAAATACTAATGGCTGCGGTGTAAAAAAGGGCAAAACCAAACGCATGGAGGCTTTGGGCAAGGAAGAGCATAAGGATCGAATCGGGAAACAAGGCGACCAATAGCCACCGAAAGGTGGTAAGCAGGGACGTTATCCATAAAATGGTATAAAGATTACGCCGTAGCAACGCCCCTTGAAAATAGAACATGATAATCTCAGCAATCACCCCAAAGCTCCAAAGCCACACAATGGTATCCAAGGGCAACCCATGGTCAGCCGTGTAGAGGGTGAAAAAATTGTAAAACGGGGCGAAGCTGACCTGCATCAACAAAAATCCTATCCACAAATAGGGGTGGTGTAAGGGGGTGAAGGAAAGAGGATTCTCTTTGGTGTGCGAAAAATGGGTTTTGGGGTGTTTTTGGCCTATCAGCATACCAAAAAATGCGGTGGTCAGTGCCATAACAATGAGATAATAGATCCCAATTTTTCCCTCTGTGAGCCATTTTCCCAAAAGCAACGCAACGGCAATAAAGCCAATGGAGCCAAAGAGCCGGATTTTTCCATATTTTTCCCGCCCAATACACTCCAAAGCAATCACTTCGACATAGGGTAAAATCAACGCGATTCCAATCCCAAAAATGATATTGACCCCCATTAATCCCCAAAAAGACGCAAGAGCGGGGTAAAATCCCACCGCTCCGATCACCATAAGAGACAACGAGAGATAAAATGTGTTTTGAGTGAGGTGAAATCCCCGTATAAACAAAAACGGCACACTAAAACGTACCAAAGGGGCAGCGGAGAGGATAATGCCTATCTCCAGTCCATTCATCCCCTCCATGGCAAAAATTTTGGGGACAAAAATGACATAGACCCCAATAAGGGCGAAATAAAATCCGTAAAAGAGGGCGATTAAAAAGGACATATCACGGAGTTTGAATCACAGCCGTGCCACTGAGTAGATCGTGCAAGGTTTTGTTATCTTTGCGCATCAATCCGATAAAAAATCCTATGAGGCTAATGAGGGAGAGAAAATAGCCCACAAAACGGAGGAGGAGTTTCCAATAGGGGGCATTTTCCCCATTGGAAATATCAATAACACGAATATGGGCTAATTTTTTCCCCGGGGTTTGCCCCGTATATCGCCAAAAACCTACAGTCAGGAGCATAAATAATCCTAACTGAGTCAGAGAAACAATAGGGCTTGGGGGATGTGCAAGGGCTTTTTGATTATGGACAATCACATCCATCCCCCCTGCCGTGTGCATCTGATCGTAGCCAAAAAGGGCGATAATGATCAGGGTAACCGGTAATCCAATCATAAACAAATCGGTGGCAAAAGCTAAAGCCCTCGACCCAAAAGAAGCGTAACGGATAATAGGGCGTTTAGTGGGGGTTTTTTTAGGTATTTTTTTTGCTTTCATGGTGGAATTATAGCTTTATTACTGTTGGTTTACTAATTTATTTCATAATATCGCCATCCCAGTTGGTCGCAGCAGTCAAAGGGGATTTTTTCATTCTTTCGACACTCCTTAAGTACACTTTCCCCTCGGTTTTCCCCCTCCGAGGGTGATTTTCCCTCCTCCTTATGTATGAAAGACCCTTTTTTTAGGGTCGTTGTAACCGTTCTTCTGAAGATTGGGAGGTAGGTATCTCATTATGCGGTAAAAAATCGTAAAAATCTTTGATATAAAGGACATTAATCCCCTGTCCTAGCGAATGGACATCGGCATCCAGTCGGAGCCATTGATTAATCCGATATTGGACTAACACACTGGAAATGGCATCATTTTTATAGAGAATCCGAAAATCTTTGGCCAATCTTGCCCCCACTTCAAAGCCCATTCCCCCCTCTTTGGTGGTCAAAATATTCATGGTATCAATGTTAAGTTTGGTCACTCCCCCAATAAGCTCTTTTAATCCCGCCCCCAACATAAAATTGGTGGCATCGGCGCGGGCAGTAACGTTCCGTGTGGTCGTAGTATCAGTAGTGGCACTCGAAGAGCTGCCAAAAAGGATATAGCTCATAATCTCATTTTGGCTCATGATGGGATCCGATCCGAAGATGAAGATAGGAGAATCCAACCGATTGGTGAGATAGATATGGATTTTTTTATAATCGACTTCATGATCAAGGCGTAGATCTAAGTAGGGGTTAAAGGGGAGTTCTCCCCCAAAATAGAGATGACTGGGGCGGAGAATAAACCCTTTTTTATTGGCTGTAATGGTGCCACTGGGGAAGGTGACCATCCCCAACACTTCAACATCACGATGGGGGTCTTTCCACAACGTAAAATTGGGGGAAAGGGTAATGTCCACCTCAGGGGTATGATAACGGAGTGGTTTTTGGGCATCAACACTCACATCCATCGACAACGATGACGTACTGGGGGGAGTGATCTCTTGGACAATAATGACATCATCATCCATCACTTTGATTTGCTGAAGGGGTAAATAGGTGATGTTCCCGCTCAAAAAAGTGATTTTTCCCTCTAATTTTTGGGTCTCGTTGGCATCCCGTACAAACTGTAAATCGATTTTAGCGTGGGCATCCCCCTCAGGTCCATGGTAGTGAAAATCATTCGACACCAAGGAGAGATTGGTCTCTAAGGTATGGGCGTTAATCATCCCCTTCACGGCTAAGGTATCAAAAAGCCACAGATCCTCAAGGGAGAGGATACCTGCTTCATCCCAATGGAGATGGGAGGGGCGTTGCGAAACAATGGGGTGATCGGCTATTTCGACTGCGTAGTGGTTGAGTGTGAGATGATGGGCATCGTAAGTGACATCAAACGTCGTATTTTTACCACGATATGCGCGTTTGGGATCGAGGTTAATAGCGTACCATGGGAGGGTAAAGGTGGTATGTCCCTGAAAATTCTTATCGTAGTTCCATTGGCTTAGGGTGTGTAATTCGCCATCGTACGAACCTTCATTGGGAAGGGCCAGCATGGGAAAAAGGGTGGCTATTGTACGCAATGACAACGTCGTTGTAGCAAGGGAAACACTCCGATCGCTCCCATTAATCTCAAAGCCCGTCGCCAAATAGTGTCCCGATCCGTGCAGAGTATTGCCCTGAATGGCTCCCGAAAAAGCGAGTTTTTCCCCCTCCACAGTGACATGGGTTTGGTCTTGGGTCGAGGTCATGTTCACACGAAGATGGGGAGGAGGTTTGAGGCTCCAGTTTTTCCACATCGCTGCATCTGGTGGGAGTGTCGCTTCCCCGTGGAGGGTAAAGCGGTCGTTTTGGAGTTGGAACGATCCATTGCTATGGGCATGGGTGTGATGAAAGGCAAATGTTCCCGTCGCATGATGGTCACTGTGGAGATACTCCCCCTGAGCATGCCCGATTAAAGGGGTGGTGCCAATCGCGTCAGGGAGGGTAGGCATAAACGCTAAATGGGGGTTTTGGGTCGAAAAATTCCACTGAAAATGGTCATAATCGGATGTGCTAATGTGACAATGGGTACGATCCAACATCACATCAAGATTCAATCCTTGACCACTTCCCCTCCCCTCCCCTGTGAAGTAGCGAGAGGGGAACCCTAACGAGGGAGAGAGAATTTCCCCTCGAAAGTGGGTGGTCACATCCCCTTTAAATCCGTAACCAAAGGTTTGTTCCATCTGCAGGGAATGGGTATCATGGGTTAAGCGATAGTGGGTTTTGAGGTGAATCAACGTAGGAGAGATACGCAGTTCCTCAAGGGGATAGTGGGGTTGAAGTAGCGCAGAAACGGCGGGATCAAAGGCGTTTAGATTGGGCGAAATCTCCCCTTGGGCTTTGAGGAGATTATGGGTGATGGTCGCGTGCAATTTTGCCCCAGCGTAGCGGGAACGCAACGTGACCGTAAGCTGTTTCATCGAAAGGCTTTTCCCATCAAAAGAGCCATTTTTTCCCACCATATCCAGCTCAATGGGATACGAACTTAGTAGCTGAAGATGGGTGAGTTGAAGCTGATGAATCCGAAAATGGGGCAAGGGAAATCGGCTGTGTTTGTGGGTGCTATGGAGAAAATCGTCCAAATGGATCTGCACCCCATCCACTTTTAGGGCATCAATGACGTGTTTCCCCTGAATGATTGCGGTGAGGTTGTAATCAAGGGTAAGGGTTTGTATATCGATGGTCTCATGGTGGAGATCATGCCATGTTGCCCCTTGGGACAAAGAACCCTCCGAGGCGGTATAACTCACTCCCAGGGGTTTAAGTACGTAGGTATTAAAAAGGTGCAATCCATCGGGACGAAAGGCGATATAAAGGGCAAAAGAGACGATAATGACTGCCACGACAATCACCCCATAAAATGTCAGCAACAGATGTCGTAAGGTGCGCAAGAGATGAGTTTTCAAAACAGCTCTCCAATCCGAAAATTAAGGACGTATTGGCGTGGATCGTTGGGATCGACCCCCAAATCCACAGCGATGGGTCCCACAGGGGTGAGGTAACGAATTCCCAAACCTGTCCCCCAATAGGGGAGCGTGTAATTGGGGAGATAATTGTCTGAACCGTAGGTTAAATCGGTAAAAATCACCCCTCGTAACGCATCCGAGAGGGGAAACCGAAACTCAACACTCCCCTCAACCAGCGAATTAAACCCTATGGGATTACCATTGATGTCTTTGGGTCCTAATTGACGGTATTGGTAGGCACGATTGGAGTTCATCCCCCCCGCATAAAAGCGATAGGCACTGGGAACTTGATTGTCATACGTCCGTAAAACCCCCCATTGCGCGCGGGCTGCAAGGGTATACTCACCCCAACTGTGAAGATGTGCGCCCATTAGGAGAGTTTTAAAATAGGTGGCATCGGAGATACTCGAACGGATGGATCCTTGCCCTTTGACATTGATCCAATTGCCTTGGGTGGGTTCTAAGATATGGTCACGGGTATCGATATTGATCTCTGCCATGGGGGAGGGGATAAAGAGGTGCGAGTTGGGAAACACGGCCGTATTGGTACTATCATACGTCGTCGCTTCATCAAACAACAGGGATAAAAGTATCGATTGCGGGGTATCAAGATGTTTGAGGGTAATTTTTTCAAAAACACTTTTGGAGCGATACCCACTCATAATCTCATCGGAATACCCCACCTCCCCATACCCCAAAAAGTGGTGGTTCAAAGGGGTAGAAAAAAGACCGGAGGCTTTTTGTTTGATTTGGGTGAATTTCCCCTCCAGTGAAAGGGTTCTAAAATTTCCCAAAAGATTGCGGTGTTTAAGCCCCAATTGTCCCCCAAATCCTTGATCACTGCTCACCCCCAATCCTGCAGTAAAACGGATCGGTTTTTCTCCCTCTTCCACGGTCACGATTAAGGGGACGACACTCCCCTCCCGTTGGGTATCGTTGAGGGAGACTTTCCCCACCGCCTCTTGGGCATAGAGGGCTTCATAGCTTTTTTGGATCATTGTTGGGGAGTAGGGTTCTCCTTCTTTTATATGTAACAACGAGGTGACCAAGGTTCCCTCCAAATTGGGGGTCGATTCAACCAAAATAGCCCCAAAGGTACAGCGGTCATTAGGGGTGGCTTCAAACAAAAGGTGCGCTTTATGCTCGTTCAGATCAACCCACGCTTTGGTGTTAAACGTACTGTTACAATATCCAGCATCGTGAAATCGTTTTTTGATTTTGGTTTTGGAAGTGGAAAATTTTTCTTGGGTAAAAATATCTTTTGGGTGGAGAAGGACATCCAGCCGAACATCCAAGGGACTGTTAATCTGAACGTCCGAAACGATAATCGGCTCCCCCTCTGCGATGGTAAAGAGGATTTCTTTGTCCGTAGAGGTCATGGTCACTTTGACTTGAAAATACCCTTTGGCACGGTAATAACTCTCTAATGCCGTGATACTTTGGGAGACCAACGCCGTTTCCATGGTGGGATGATCGCGCCACACTTCCAACGTATAGGGGAGATGTAAACCAAGTACATCGTACAATTCGCGTGAAGCCAAATGGGTATTCCCCACCAACCGTAAAGGAGTTCCATAAAGGAGAACAGAGAGTAGCAAAACCAGTAGAGTGTGCCGCACGCGCTGAAGCTCCTTGAATCAAAGAGACCATTTTACCCTATTTGTACGTGTGATTAAAAAAAGAGGGAGGAATATCGGGAAAAAATCCCGATAAAGAGTCATTATTTTTTCGCGTAACGTTTACGATCGGTTGGATCCAACCATTTTTTACGGATACGGATAGTCAAAGGCGTTACTTCAAGAAGCTCATCATCTTCGATCCATTCTAAGGCACGCTCAAGGTTCATATCACGTGGGGGTACAAGTTTGATCGCTTCATCCGCTCCTGATGAACGAACGTTGGATTGCGCTTTTCCTTTGATGGGGTTAACATCAAGGTCATTGGTACGACTATGCTCACCAACGATCATCCCTTTGTATACTTTGGTTTGAGGATTAACAAACAATACGCCACGCTCTTGCAAGTTAGCAAGAGAGAATGCCAAGGTAACACCGTCTTCCATAGAAGTCAATGCTCCGTACTGACGGCTCTCAACGCCACTTGCACTGTAGGGACGGAACTCCAAGAAAGAGTGATTCATAACACCCTCACCCTTGGTTTCGGTCAAAAATTGTCCACGGAAGCCGATAAGACCACGTGCAGGGATAACGAATTCAACACGGGTAAAGCCCTCACCCATGGGTACCATCGCGGTCATTTCTGCCTTACGACGACCCAAACGCTCAATGATGCTTCCGGCAAATTCTTGAGGAAGGTCAACAACGAGATGCTCAAATGGCTCACATCTGACCCCTTCGATTTCACGGATGATAACTTCCGGACGACCGATACCAAATTCAAAGCCCTCACGACGCATATTTTCCGCCAAAATCGTAATTTGAAGCTCTCCACGTCCTGAAACTTGGAATTTACCCTCACCGATGACTTCACAACGCATCGCAACGTTGGTGTTCATCTCTGCTTCCAAACGCTCACGAATTTTGTTTGACGTGATATGTTTCCCTTCTTGACCTGCAAGGGGAGAATCATTAACCGAAAAGAATACGTTCAATGTAGGCTCTTCAACGTGCATCGGGTCAAGCGGCATAGGATTGTTAGGATCACAGATAGTGTCCCCAACATCTACGGTTTCAATACCTGCAAGGGCAACGATGTCACCTGCTTCTGCGGTTTGGATTTCAGTACGGTTAAGCCCCATAAATCCGATCAATTTAGAGATTTTACCCTTAATCATTTCGCCATCCGCTTTTGCAAGAAGGATATTATCCCCTTTTGAAATACGTCCGTTGAAGATACGAGCAATACCGATTTTTCCCACATAATTATCGTAGTCAAGGGTAAAGACTTGTAATTGGGTTGGATTTTCAGGATCACCTTGAGGCTCAGGCACTTTGTTCAAAATCATATCGAACAAACAGGTGAAGTCACCATCAGGATCTGCCATATCAAGTTTTGCCATACCATCACGCGCTGCGGCATAGACGACAGGGAAATCAAGTTGATCTTCAGTTGCGTCCATGGCTACGAAAAGGTCAAATACCTCGTCGACTACGCGCTCAGGATCAGCGGAAGGTTTGTCGATTTTGTTGATAACAACGATGGGTTTGAGTCCAAGCGCCAACATTTTTTTAACCACAAATTTGGTTTGAGGCATAACCCCTTCGTACGCATCAACAAGAATCAACGCACCATCGACCATTTTCAAGACGCGTTCCACTTCTCCACCGAAATCGGCGTGACCCGGAGTATCGATAACGTTGATTTTATGATCACCGTAGCGAATCGCGGTATTTTTAGAAAGAATGGTAATCCCACGCTCTTTTTCAAGGGCGTTAGAGTCCATCGCTCTTTCATTGACTTGCTCGTGGCTGCCATACGTTCCGGATTGCTTAAGCAATCCATCAACTAAAGTCGTTTTACCATGGTCAACGTGGGCGATGACGGCAATGTTACGAATTTTTTGCACTGAATATCCTTGTAAGGTGGCAATAATTTTCGCGGATTATATCTACTATAAGGTTAAGGATGGTTTAAGTGATGAGGAGGGGTGAACATTCCCCCTCTAAGGTGGGAAAAAAGGGGATCTATGTAAAATGTTGATTAATAGCGATGCCCGCCAGAAGAATTAATAAGGCTAAAAAACTCTGCGCGGGTCTTCTCATCCCGTTTGAACAATCCCCGTAACGCACTGGAGGTGGTCGTCGAGCTAATCTTCTCCACCCCGCGCATCTCCATGCACATATGACGCGCTTGGATCACCACAGCGACCCCTTTGGGAGCAATGGAGTGCATCAACGCATCGGCGATTTGTTCGGTGAGTTGCTCTTGAATCTGCATCCGTCGGGCGAAGACATCGACCACACGGGGGATTTTAGAGAGACCAACGACTTTGCCATCGGGGATATAGGCTACGTGCGCCCGTCCGATAATGGGGAGCAAATGGTGTTCACAGGTGGAATAAAACTCGATGTCTTTGATCAGTACCATCTCATCATTGGAGCTTTCAAACATCGCAGAATTGAGGATCGCTTGGGGATCTTCTTGGTAGCCACCGAACATAAATTCATACGCTTTTAACACACGTTGGGGGGTCTTGAGTAGCCCCTCTCGCGTCACATCTTCGCCCACATGGGTAATCATGGTCTTGACCGCATCCAAAAACGGTTGGTTGCTGGGGGTTTTCATCGGTACTCACTTGTAATAGGGATCAAAAAGGGACTCTAACACGTTTGGGCTTTTATTTGACCCCTATTGGGAGGCTTCGGACAAAAACATTGTTGGGATCAAGGGCCAAAATATCACTACACAATGGGGCAAAAGCGCGATTATGGGTCGCTTGATAGACCTGTGCGAGTTGTTCCAAATAGGAGACATCGGTGGGGTAAAGTGCCAACATCTTGAAAAGAATGGTCGTGGCTATGGCATATTTTTTTTGTGCAATCAACGATTGGATGGCATACAAATTGGCATAGTAATTATAATAATCGAGTTTCAAAACGGCATACGAGAGGGTTTGTGCTTGGTCAAATGACCCCGTATCGAGATAAATATGGATCAATCCCAATCGAGGATCAAGTGCGGTTGGGGCGATTTTTGAGGCGATTTGATAATACTTTTTGGCATCGTTGTACCGTTTGTTTTGGTACGAAAGCCATCCAAACCGTACATTCAGCGCATACCCTTTGGGATAGCGTAGATACAACGGAATCAGTACTTTGATCCCTTCGTTGTATTTTCCCATTTGTTCATAATTATACGATTGGGCGTAGAGTTCTTGGATGGTTTTGGCATCACCTTGCCCATACGCCATCGATAATCCCAAAAGCAAAAGGAAAAAACTTTTCATCATCAGAAACTATAGCTGGCACTGGCAACGAGAGTTGAACTGGTTCCATCGGGGAGTAATCCAACCCCTTGAGCATACTCTTGATACCGTTTTTGGGCGTAAGTGAGGCTAAGAACGCTGTTTTTGGTCACATAATATCCCAATTTTGCGTTGTATTCCCGTTTCATCAGATCCAACGTATTGACAAGCGTTAATCCGCTGTTGGTCACCCCTGTACGCATCTCACCCCCTTGCATACCGACTTTGAGAAACATATTTTGGTATCCCAAGGTATCGCTAAGCTCATACGAAAAGTAGTGATTTTTAACATAATCGTTGGACATCTCATAATTGATTTTTGCCCCGAGGGTATTGTACCAGTTGAGATCAATCCCTTGATAAAAAGAGACATACGGAGTCAATTGGGTGATGCTAATGGATTTTTCGGTGAGATAATTTTCATCATGACCTTTACCAAAATGGGAATAATACCCCTCTAGTCCCACACTAAGCTTGTTATAGCCACGCCATTGATACCCTTCAACCGCGGTCATAATCGTGTTCCCATTGCCCAATTGGGCATCACTGCTGCTGATGTAATGATCCCCCAGTTTGACCATGAAGTTTTCAAAATAGCGGCTGTAGGCAAGGGTAATATCGTCTTGTTTTAGATCACTGAGGGTAGGATCTTTGTATTTACCATCGAAATGGGCGTAATCCATCTCCAAGAGATACTCCAAATTGCCCACACTGGCATAGCCACCGACGACCGTTGCGGTATTTTTAACCGATTTGGCATTGTCTTTAGCATAATGAACCGTTCCTGCATAAGGTAAAACGGTGATAACCTCTGCCATCAAAGCACTGGTAGCCACGAGGGCACTTAAAACGATTTTTTTCATAGAACTCTCCTTAATTGTGTGTGATTATACGCTATCGTCTCAAACCCTTTTTGGGAGGGTTTAAGCGATACGGTTCCATAGGGGGAAATGAGGGTGGTACCATCGAAACGGTACGAACACGCTATTTTATAAAACGATTTATGGATCGTTGACACCAGTTCGATTCCCAAACGTTGTAATGGCGTTTTGACCAAATAGACAGGGAGACAATCGGTAAACTCAAGGGTTTTCCCACCGATAAAAGGGAGTCGGGGTGCTAAAATAAACAACCATTTTAGATGGGACTCCTTCCCGTGGTAGTGGTAAAAATAGAACTGTTTGGCATCGTTGTAAAAATAGAGTCGATTGAGTTTCTCGTCGTGAAGATAAAACTCCCCCGTTTTATCCATTTTCACCCTAAACGTTACCTCCTTAATTTTAAGATCGTGTTCAAAAACCTCATAGGTAAACGCATCATCAAGGATAAAAATAAAGCGCGAAGCGATACTTTTATCGTTGATGAGGGAGGTTATTGCTTCGTTGTGATCGGGTAGACCATTGAGGTGAAGTTTCCCCTCTTGGAGATAATCGCTAAAGCAAAACTCTTTGGTAAAACCACCGATAAACCCCACCTCTTGCACTTGAACATGAATATGGGGTTGGGGAGAATAGCCACTGTTACCGCAGTTGGCAAGGATACTATTGACCAACACATAATCCCCAATAGCCACTTTGATGGAGTATTGCATCAGATGACTGATCTCGACAAAAAAGCCTGCATCACTGCGAATAATGAGGTAATTACCCCAATTATTGACGCGGTCATTCTCCCCAATGGGATTATCGACCAAATCATGGCGCATATCGACGATGTACCCACTCACAGGAGAGAGAACCGATTCCCCAAAGGCGTAATAGTCTTTGGGATATTTCCCCTCCCCTTGGTAACTTTTTCCCTCAACGGTTTTGATGAAATCATACGCGTATTGATAATTGGCTTTGTGCGTCCACTCCCCATTAAACCCTTGATAAACGCGCCATGTCCCCGAAAAAGGGGGAGAAATCTTGGTAGTAATTCTCCCAAAACGAAAAATAGTACTGAGATAGTGGGAAAGCGAAGCTTCAGGGGTGGCTTTCATGAAATGATTAAATTCAGGATAGTCAATCACCGATAACATAAACAGAAAAGCGATGACCGTGAGGGCAAAGGGGAACGTCAAAACAGGGAGGGAATGATACGCCAAAAAAACACTCAACGCATCGGTAAGAAGGACACTCACCGCCACCCCTATTAATGCCAACACAAAATTTTTAAGGGTCGGCAGTAAAAAAATCCCGCACAACGAAATGGCAACCAAAATAGCGTTAAATCCATAGGGATCATTGAACGCTTCAAGGGTAGACCCTATCCACACGCTGTGAACCAATATCCCAAAATAAAACCCAACGAGTGCCATAATCGCCATAATGCGGGAAGTGTAGAGGAGAATCATAAAAATAATGAGTCCCGCACTGCTCATAGGCAAAAAGAAAATGGTACCTAAAGCGTTCAAAAAAGGGACGAGTATTGCTAGCAGTAGGGTGTCATTAGGATGTTGGTGTTGCAGTAAACTCGTTAACAAGGCTGAATGTTTCAACGAAGCGAAATAGACCAGTAGTGTCACCATCGAAAAAGGGAGCGATAAGACGGGAATTTTAAAGGGACTTAGTAGGCGGTTGAGGATAAATGAGAGGATAAAGGTAAAGATCGAAGCCACGGCAATCAGGAGAACACTCCCCCACGAAAGGGAAAAAAGGTATCCAACTCCCATCCCTGCTAAGAGGGGATTGTAGAGATAAAACGATTGGGTAAGGGAGGCTCGAAACCCAATGAGCAGGGCAAACCCAATGGCAAATCCAAGGGCAATCACCCCACTCAATGCCACTGAAGGGTTTAACAAGGTCATTCCCACAATAAGAATCCCTACATACGGGTTATCCGTAAAAAGAACCGCACTGTAAGGGCGTAGAAACGTGAGTAAGAGCGTTTTATATCCCACTAGAACTCTTTATGGGTCACAGTAGATAGATCATCCGTAGCTTTGATCAGGTGCGCTTTACCTAGGTTATCGATCAACACAACGGAGGGTTTATAACGGATAAATTGCATCGCTTGGGTGTAATTGTATGCACCCACAGGGGAGAGGGTCAAAAAGCTCCCTCGCTCCAAAGGGGGAAGCATAATATTCTCTTCAATCACGTCGATGTTCATGCACAACGGCCCATTGAGAAGGGAAGGCTCATTGAGACCTTGGTACGCTCTATCAAGTTCTACGGTAAAATTAAACCATGTGGAGGTGTACAAAATATTGACCCCCGCATCCAAAATATACCCTTTTTTCCCATCGAGGAACCGTTTGTAGCCATGCACTGAAGTGATAAGATATCCCGCTTCATCAATGAGTGCGCGACCGGTTTCCAAATAAAGCTTGGGGAGATGCTCACTCTTGTTCATAAGATAGATGGTATCGGTAATGGCGTGCGCGTACTCATCCGCGGTGGGGACGATCACATCGGCGGATTGATACATCCCTTTGAGATTGGCTTTACTGGCAAATCCGCCTCCCAAATCGATGTAATCGATGATCGCACCAAAATCCCGTTCCACCTCCTCTTTTAACCGCATGATTTTGGTCGTAGCGATTTTATACGCGTTGGGATCGAGCATAAAGGTTCCAATATGGGTATGAATCCCCACAAGAGAGAGTTTCCCCCCCGTATAGATGCGCCCCACCGCTTCATACGCTTCACCATTTTCATAATTAAACCCAAATCGGCTCCACTGGGGATAAATCCCCGTATCCATATTGATCCGAATGGCAATGGGGATATGCACCCCCAACTCCTGTGCAATTTTTTCCAGATCATTGATCTCAAAGAGATTATCGACGTGAATTTTCGCCCCCTCTTGGACGGCTATTTTTAACGCTTCATAGGGTTTATACGGGCCATTAAAGATAATGTCTTTCCCCTCAATGCCCAAGGAACGGGCTTTTTGGTACTCAAACTCACTCACCACTTCGGCTATGGAACCCAAGGAGTGAAAAATACGGCAAATGGCATTGAGATAGTTGGTTTTATAACTCCATCCGAAGGTGACATTGGCATAACGTGAGGCAAAAGCGGTGTGTAAGGTGGTATATAATGACTCAATTTTACGCTGAGAAAAGACAAAAAGGGGAGAGCCATAGGTGTCAGTCAACGCTTGGATCGTGACCCCATCAATGTGCGTTCGTACCCGTTGTGCTTTCATGGGACTGCCGTATTTGGAAGCCATGGCAAAATCGATTTTATTGATGGTCGGTTTTTCGTACACAGTTTTGGACATTTATAATTCCTTGGTCGAGAGTAAAGTGATAAAATCGGTGAAATCGGTGACCAATTCCCCCGTATAACGGACATACATTTTATTGGGAGGGTAGTGTAATTGAGGCTCAATGGTCTTGCCTGCCATAATATCAACCACCATCTGAGGTAAATTCACCCCCAATTCGGTGGCAAAATAGACCCACGCGGGAAAACGGGGATTAATTTCGATGAGATACACATGATTCATATTGGCAATGCACTCCAGTTCAAAAGGGCCTTTCCACTGGGTAAGTGCCACAAAATCTTTGGCAATTTGGATCAGTTTTTCATTGGCAATGGTGATCCCCGTCCAAATTTTTCCGATGGAGGTGGTGGTGAGTTTTTTGATTGCGACTGCCCCTGTGAGGGTCCCTTTTCCATCCCCCACGCCGACAAGATTGATCTCTTCGCCATGCACCATCTCTTGTACTAACACCGGAAAGCCCCACTCTTCTGAGATGGCATAAAAATGGTCAATGGCACTTTCTAGGTTAGGAGCGATGGCAGCTTTGTAATAATTGCCTTTGATCATCAGGGGAAACGGGGAGGTTTTCGTACACGCTTCGAGTTCTTTGAGGGTAGAAATTTCATACGTTTTGGGATAAATGATCTGTAATTGCTGGGCGAGAGTATCGAGTTTGTTTTTATTGCGTAACTCAAAATTTTCCAGTGAGGGGAGACACAGTTTAATCCCCATTGCCTCAATCTCCTGTTGGTATTTGATGTATAAGGGCAATTCGGCATCCAAATTGGGGATAATCCCCTCCAAATGCTCTTTTTCTTGGAGATAGAGGAGCCGTTCTCTTAGCTCCTCAAACCCCAGTGAGGGGTAGGGCATGAGATAAATATGTTGGCACAGCCCCATATAATTACCCGGTTCATTGGCATGATACGCTAACCCAATGAGGGTATTTTTGGGACGTAAACTTTTGATAACGGGGATACCGGGGGCGGGATTGTCGGTATTGTTCAGACCGCTGATGGCAATTTTCATTCGGAGAGACCATATCCCTTGAGTTTGGCAAAAAAGTCACTTACATCTATAAAAAGTTCTTCGTAGGTGACATCGTATTCGAGCAATAAGGTTTGAATAATCGCTTCTTTGGTTTTGTGTTGTTTGAGTAGCTGAAGAATCATTTTAGAACTGCCGTTGAGTTGGTAGCTGTTTCCCAGCATCGGATGAAAGGCAACGGTACCCTCCTCCAACATTAAGTGTTCGATTTTTTGCATCGGTTATCTCTTTTAAAAGGGGATGGTATATTTTGATGTAATGATAAGGGAAAAGTATCACATTAATGTTAATCAAATAATAACAAGCTTAAGAATAAATTATACAAGTGAAGATGACATCCACCCAAAGAGCGTTGCGGATTACTTTTTCTCTTTGAGGGCTTTTTTGTACTCTTTTTCAAACTTTTTACGGCGGTTATACGAGAGATGCTCAATGAAGAGTTTCCCCTCCAAATGATCCATTTCGTGTTGGATAGCAATGGCTAAGAGTTCATGTGCCTCTAATGTCAGTTCGTGACCATACCGATTTTGGTAACGCAGGGTCAGGGACTCAAATCGCTCCACGTCTTCGTAAAATCCAGGGACACTCAAGCACCCCTCTTGATAGAGGGTTGACCCTTTGGTCGCATGAATCACAGGGTTAATAATCTCAAGGAGGTTCTCTTTGTGTTGATCCCCTTTTTCGTTGGGAATCGATAAAATAAGGGCGCGAATGGGGCGAGAGACTTGGATGGCGGCCAGTCCAATACCGTTTTTTGCCATCATCGTTTCGTACATATCGTCCAAGAAGGTGTGAAGTTCGTGATCGAACTGCTTCACCGCCTTAGAACGCATTTTAAGGGTTTTGTGGGGATAGGTGATGATGGGTAGTACCATGCGTTATTCTTTCGTATCTACTTTCTCTTTTTGGATCAATACTTCATCGATGATACCGTATTCAACCCCTTCTGCTGCTGACATAAAGTTATCCCGATCGGTATCTTTTTCCAATTTTTCGACGCTTTGACCGCAGTTACGTGCCAAAATTTCGTTAAGTTCGGCTTTCATGCGCAAAATCTCTTTGGCTTGAATCTCGATGTCGGTGGCTTGACCTTGCGCGCCACCGAGTGGTTGATGGATCATGATGCGGGCATGAGGGAGAGCGTAACGCTTCCCCTTGGCACCCGAACTGAGCAAAAATGCCCCCATGGAAGCCGCTTGTCCGATACAAATCGTACACACATCGGGACGGATGTAGTTCATCGTATCGTAAATTGCCATCCCCGAGGTAATCACTCCCCCCGGTGAATTGATGTAAAAATAGATGTCTTTTTGGGGATCTTCTGCTTCCAAAAAGAGCATTTGCGCCACGATGGAAGAGGCGGCTCCATCATGTACTTCACCGCTAAGCATAATGATACGATCTTTAAGGAGACGGGAGTAGATGTCATACGACCGCTCACCGCGCCCCGTTTTTTCGATAACGTAAGGGATATAACTCATATCAGTTACTTGATTTTGTCGTTAAGCAATTTACTTAAGACACGATCTTCAATCATCGCCATTTGGATCGCAGGCAAATAGCCCGATTCTTGGTAATTTTTGTAGACAGCTGCGGGATCTTGACCCATTTGCATTGCTTCATAATAGATGGTTTGCATCAATTCTTGCTCGTTGACCACGATGTTTTCTGCTTTTGCTAACGCATCGACGATAAAGGTCGCTTTGACCGCACGAGACGCATCCTCACGGAACGTTTCACGCAATTCTTGCACTTTAGTCGCATTCTCACGAAGTTCTGCAATCTCTTCTTCGCTCATGGTGCCTGCTTTTTTGTTCAACGCCATATCCATCTCTTGCTCGACGATAAAATCAGGAAGATCGATGGTAAAGGCACCCACAAACGTTTCCATCAAAGCAGGTTTGAGTTCGTCGTTGTACACCGCACTCATCGCTTCGCTCTCAAGTTGCTCTTTAACTTTTTCTTTGAGCATCTCAACGCTTGCATCCTCATAACCGGGGAGCATTTTTTGGGCTAATGCTTCGTCGATAACGACCGCTTCTTTGGCTTGAATGGCGTTGATTTTAACCTTGAACTGAGCAGGTTTTCCCGCAAGTTTGGCTCCGCCGTAGTTTTCAGGGAAGGTTACATCGATGGTTTTTTCCTCCCCTTTGCTCATCCCGATCACTTGGTCTTCAAATCCAGGGATGAACTGACCGCTTCCCAAACGGAGTGAAAAGTTTTCAGCTTTTCCCCCCTCGAACGCTTCGCCATCGACAAACCCTTCAAAATCCAACAACGCAGAATCCCCACTGACCAAAGGACGATCTTCCTCAACGTTGACCAACGGAGCTTGGGCATTGGCAAGCTCTTCGATACGGGCAATAACGGCTTCGTCGTCAATAGAGGGTTTGGCTACTTCAGGAACCATAGCGGCGTAATCGCCAAGCTCGATAGCAGGACGCATAGCGATGGTCACTTCCACATCAATACCATTGTCGTGTTTGTCAAATTTGGTGATGTTAGGTTCACCAATCAACGTATCAGCAACAATCTCCATCACCACTAGCCCTTCGTTAAGGACATCACGAAGAAGTTGTGCCTCCGCATCTTGGACAAGACGGTCACCGTATTGTTTTTTAACCGCACTAACGGGGACTTTTCCTTTACGGAAACCGGCAATTTTTACCTCTTTACTGAGTTGGTTGGCAATTTTTTCGACGTTAGCATCGATCGTATTGCGGGTAATTGCCGCGTTAATTTTCGCATTTGCGGAGTCAATTTTGTTGGTTGTGATCTGCATTCATATCCTTTAGGAGTTCTCTTGAGTTGAGTAAATGGCGACAATAATACCTTAAAAGGGTTAATAAATGGCTGAACGAAATTTTTTACCCCCCCCCAACGCAATGGGCAAATAATTCGATATGATTATAGTTACTGGAAGAGCAACTGAGAATCGTAACACAGGTAGGGAAGTCAATTGTGTCATCCAATAAAAATACCAAGGAGTGCATCATGTTTGTTAAACGTACGTTTATTTCTGTCTTATTGGCTACGGTGTTGGTAGGGGCAATTTCATTAGAAGCAGCGGGCAAAAAAACCGCCAACGCAATGGCAATACCCATGGTTGCCATTCCCGCAGGGACATTTATGATGGGTGCTTCCACCTTGATTGTCGATGCCGATGGGATCAACAACAAACACGAAATGCCTCAACATCGCATTACGCTTCAACCCTTTGAATTGGGTCAAACCGAAGTCACGCAAGGTCAATGGAAAATGGTCATGGGGGATAATCCCAGTAAAGCCAAAGAGTGTGGGGAACATTGTCCTGTCGAAAAAGTGAATTGGGAAGATGTTCAACTTTTTCTCCAAAAACTCAATGCCAAAACAGGAAAAACATATCGTCTACCCACTGAAGCTGAATGGGAATACGCCTGTCGTGCAGGTCAAGAAACCCAATATTGCGGTTCCAATGATGTCAATGCGGTAGCATGGTATGATGCAAACAGTGATAATAAAATTCATCCCGTAGGGGAAAAAAAGCCCAACGCCTTTGGATTGTACGACATGAGTGGCAATGTCTACGAATGGGTTCAAGATGGTTATCATGATGGCTATGAGGGGGCACCTACCAATGGAAGTGCTTGGGAAGCAAAAGGCGATCGGGTGACACGTGGAGGCGCATGGAACGATTTGCTCAAAGGAACCCACGTTTCATATCGTTTTTCCGAATCGTCCTCAACACGAAGCAGCTATTTAGGGTTTCGTTTGGCACGAACACTCCCCTAAAAAAGAATTGTGTCATACGATACTCAAAGGAACATCCAATGAAAAGTAAAATATTTCTTGTCGCAGTAATATTATGGTTACCTGTCATGGTTTTAGCACGCAGTAATTTTTATTATGAAGGTAATGAAAAGATTCATCAAGGGAACTATCAAGGGGCACTTCAGGATTTTAATCACGCCATTACTCTTGATGCCAAAGACCCTTTGTTGTTTATCACACGAGCTGCATGTAAAAATAAACTCAATGATTGGGAGGGTGCTAAGGCGGATGCTGATACGGCAGTGCGCATTGCCCAAGAGAATAAGGATACGTTGCTATCCCAATACCGTGAAACACGCGATGTGATTGTTGCTACGTGTGAGAATGGAATTAAAAAACAAAAAGACGCAACGTCGTCTTATACGTATTTTGCGAATGAAGGGGCGAAAAAGTTTGTAGCTAACGATTTTTATGGGTGTATTGCTGATTCCACTCAAGCCATTACCGCGGATTCAACGCACCCTGTAGCCTTTATACTGCGTGCTAAATGTAAAGGTAAACTCAATGATTGGAATGGTGCTATGACTGATGCCAATGCAGCAATAGCTATGGCAGAGAAGCAAAAAGACGCACAATTACTTCAATATAAGAGTATGCGTGATGGGTTACTCACCGATAAAACCAATTATTTCAATGCGCTTGAACGACAACGGCAAGAGGCTGCCCAAAAGGTTATACAACAAGCCCAATATGACGAAGATGCTGCGTATGAACGGGAAAAAGCCGATGTTATTCGACGGATGAGTAGTGAAGCACGGGAAAACGAAACACGGTCAAATGCGCAAAGCCAGCCCAGTTTTTGGGATCGTAATGCTGCTACGTTGGGTAACAATCTAAAAGTGATGCAAGAGGGTGATGCACGCCGAAGAGCAGCAGATGCCAAAGCTCAATGGAACGCTGAACACCCTCTTCAACCAAGATACTAAATATAACGATAATACCATTTCAAAGCAGGAGTCATGATGTCTTATTTTTTTCCAAAACTGTGTTTAGTTGCCTCGTTGGCACTTATCCCAAACCTCCATGCGGGATTTTTATCCACCATCGTCAACTCCGTCTCTTCCGAACCTATCAGTGAGGATGAAAAAGCCCATCCCCAAGCGTATGAGTACTACAAAAGTGGGATCAAAAAACACGATGCTAAAGCGTATCAAGAAGCCATTGAGGAATTTAGTCGTGCCATTGAAGCGTATCCCACTTTCGCCCAAGCGTACAAACGACGGGGAGATGCTAAAGGATGGCTCAATGACGATCAAGGGTGGAAAGAGGATACCACCCGTGCCATCGCCCTAGGACCCACCAATGCCATTTTTTATGCCGATCGTGCAATAGCAAAATATTACTTAAAAGATTGGGCAGGGCGTGTTGCCGATTATGAAAAAGCAGTTGTTTTTGACCCAAATAATCAAGAGTACAAAAAAAGCCTTAGCACTGCTAAGGGTGATCTTCGATGGAATATGGTGTTAAGTGCGGAAGAGAAATCAAATCCAAAAACGTATGCACTGTTCCAAAGTGGAAGTACAAAACATGATGCCAAAGATTACAAGGGGGCGATACTGCAATACACCCTTGCCCTCGAATCTGATCCAAAATTCTCTCCGGCATACAGAGCTAGAGGAAATGCAAAAAGTTTATTGGGTGATTATCAAGGGAGAATCGATGATCTCAATAAAGCAATTATGTTGAATCCAGATATTCCCTTTTATTATAGTGATCGAGGAGATGGTAAGAGTTATTTGAAAGATTGGACGGGTCAAATTACAGATTATGAAAAAGCAGTTGCCCTTAATCCGACGAATCAAACGTACCTAACCGCTTTGAAGAATGCAAAAACGAATCTTGATAATCTTTATAACCTTCTTTTTACCGCTATTAATGGGGGTGATGTGGCTCAGGTTGAAAAAATATTGGCATCAAATAGTGGAATTGATGTCAATAGTAAAAAGCAAGATCCAACCTTTTTGGGTCAAGCTGTAAAGAAGAATCAAGTGGAAATTGTCAAACTATTGGTTTCCAAAGGAGCCAATGTCAATGCTGACTATGGCTATAGCTACAATGGAAAGCCTTTGCATTATGCCGTAGAATATGGGCATCAGGCTATAGTAGAGTATCTGCTAGCGCACAAAGCCAATATCAATGCCCAAAATACCTTTGGGCAAACCTCTTTACATATTGCTACGGCTTTTCATGATCAGGTGCATAAGAACATTGCGACATTGTTGATTGCCAAAGGGGCAGATACTTCCATCCAAACCAAAGAGGGATATACCGCTTTTCAGTGGGAAGAGAGACGTAGAGATATTGGAAATCAAGAACGTGCAGAGTATGAACTCAGACAACAACGAGCCGCCGACTATAGTAAGCAGTTGCAAGCGCAACGAGAAGCAACGGAAAAAGCTAAAGAAGTAGCCGAGTGGGCTCGTATCCGCAGCGCGAATCCCGATAGCAATCAAAATAGCTATTGGCAAATGAATGCGGATGCGTCCAAAAGAGATTTGGAAAATATGCAAAAAGCCGATGCCGCGCGACGCAACGCCGATTATCGACAACAGAACAACTGCTCAGGTTCGTCGTGTAATAACCGATAAGCCAATACACTACACAAAGGAGTCATGATGTCTTATTTTTTTCCAAAACTGTGTTTAGTTGCCTCGTTGGCACTTATCCCAAACCTCCATGCGGGATTTTTATCCACCATCGTCAACTCCGTCTCTTCCGAACCTATCAGTGAGGATGAAAAAGCCCATCCCCAAGCGTATGAGTACTACAAAAGTGGGATCAAAAAACACGATGCTAAAGCGTATCAAGAAGCCATTGAGGAATTTAGTCGTGCCATTGAAGCGTATCCCACTTTCGCCCAAGCGTACAAACGACGGGGAGCTTCCAAAGGATGGCTCAATGACGATCAGGGGTGGAAAGAGGATACCACCCGTGCCATCGCCCTAGAACCCACCAATGCCATTTTTTATGCCGATCGTGCTAATGCCAACGCGTACTTAAAAGAGTGGGCAGGGCAAGCGGCCGATTATGAAAAAGCCCTTGCGCTGGATCCCACCAATATGGCTTATCAAGAGCGGCTGAATATGGCAAAAAATAATGTTGTTTTGGACAAAGAATCTAAACTTCATCCCCAAGCCTATGCCGTTTTTTTGAGTGGTCGTACCAAACACGATGCCAAAGATTATCAAGGAGCCATTGAGGCGTTTAGTCGTGCGATTGCCTTGGATCCCAAATTCGCAGAAGCGTATAAACAACGGGGAATTGCCAAAGGGTGGTTAGGCGATAATCAAGGGTGGTTGGATGACATCACTATCGTCATACCTTTACAACCCAATCGTGCCGATAATTACGATGATCGAGCATTGGCACGGTCGTATCTCAAAATGTATGGTGAAAGTATCCAAGATTGGGAAAAAGCGGTTGCGTTGGAACCGTACAATGCACGCTATACGACCAAACGCGATGATGCCAAAGCAAATTTGTCCAAGCTGGTTTTTGCCGCCATCAACACCAACGATATAGCCCAAGCAACGAAATTGTTGAGTAGTGGTGTCCGCATTGATCTAAACTTTAAATATTCCGATGGCGATACGGCGTTAGGCTGGGCAGCGTTTAAAGGAAATTTGGAGGTGGTCACACTGTTGGTCTCCCATGGTGCGGACGTGAATCTCCCCTCAGGTATCTTAGCGATGCCCCCTCTACACAAAGCGGTAATGGGGGGGATATACGGAGGTTAGTGCGTATCTTATCGCCCATGGAGCCAATATGAACACCATCAACCCTGAATGGGGTATCCCCTTGCACATTGCGACCTTTCACCAAGGGGACAACTACCGTGCCATTGAAAAATTACTCATCGCCAAAGGAGCCGATGTAACGATCAAAAATAAGCATGGCTATACCCCATTTGAGTGGGATAAGTGGAACAAAGAATATGCCCAAAAACAGGCTGATGAGGAATTTAGAGCCAAACAATACGCCCAACGGCAAGCTGATATTGAACGAAAACAAGCCGAACAAAATGCTCGAGATATGGCGGATCTTCAAGGAAATCGTGGGGGCTATTGGCAAATGAACGCGGATGCGGCTAAAAGGGATTTAGAAAATATGCAAAAAGCCGATGCCACACGACGTAATGCTGAGTATCGTAACAGTTGTAATGGGGTTAATTGTGTCATTCGCTAATCTGAGTGGTCTTATCCAACACCAATATGGGGTCGATTGGAACGATAAAGCATCCCTCCAAAAGCTCACAACGTTACATCTTTCCCACACCGTGTTGGGTGATCTCTTCCCCCTTTGGGAGCTTACACACCTAACTGAACTGTATTTGGATGACACCCAAACCACCGATATTTCTCCACTCTCACATCTCACACAGTTGCGTACGCTCTCGTTAGAAGATAATGCTATCCATGACCTCTCTCCCCTTGCGACACTTAAAGAGCTTCGAGTATTGAATCTCAAAGAAAACCAACTGACCGATATTTCGCCATTATCCACGCTCACGCAGCTTACCCACCTCTCCTTAGGCCACAATCACATCACGAATCTCTCCGCACTCTCCCCTCTCACACAGCTCACCTTCTTAAGTGTGTTTAATAACGACATCTCAGAGGTTACGCCCTTATCCACACTCATCCATCTCACCGAGTTGGAGTTGTATTGGAACCATATCACCGATATTGCTCCCCTCTTGGCACTTAAAAAGCTCACGACATTGGATTTAGAGGGAAATAGCATTACCCATATTCCCTCAGAATTTTTGGATTTAGCGATGGAGATACACCTTTACGATGAGGACACAGGGGGACTAATTCTCGAAGACAATCCCATCTGCATCCCCCCCTTAGAGATCATTGCGCAGGGAAAAAAGGCGGTCAAACGCTATTTTTCAGAAGTGATTTAGATGAAATCACTAAAATGGGTACATATTATTATATACAAGGGGTTTAACATGAAAAAAAGTTACAGTGCCTTATTGTCCATTTTGCTCTCAAGTGCGGCCTATTGTGGGGAGGTTGTCCCCTCAGAGATCGTCGCTGCGCACAACGCGGTTCGCGCCCAAGTGGGGGTTCCTCCGATTGCCTATTCTGCGCAAGTGGCAGCCTCAGCGCAAGCGTGGGCGGATCATCTTAAATCAACCAATAATTGCCGAATGACCCATTCTGGTGGTTCCAATGGGGAAAATCTCTACTGGGCGGGCGCATGGTCAAATGGTCCTGCGCAAGATATTCACTCCGCTGATCCTGTAAACACATGGGCAAACGAAAAAAAAGATTACACTGCGGCTAGTAACACGTGCGCTGCGGGAAAAGTGTGTGGTCACTACACCCAATTGGTCTGGAAAAACAGTACCCAAGTGGGATGTGGTATGGCAATGTGTTCCAATAATGAGCAAGTATGGGTCTGTCAATACGCCCCTGCGGGTAATTGGGTGGGACAAAAGCCGTATTAATCGCTACTAAGGGATCGTCTTACGTCTTTATCCTGTGGAAAAACGAGCTTAAACGTTCAAGGAACTAACCAACCCTTTGCTCGCACACTTCTTGCATAATCTGTGGCAACTAAGGAGTTGCCATGGAATTCTCCCTCTCACGTCATGAACATAAACCGCTTCAAGTCAATCCCATCAAGCACTCTCAACCCATGGGATCAACCCTTGCTTTTTTAGGGGTCAAAGATTGTATGCCCCTCATGCATGGTGCGCAGGGGTGTGCGTCGTATACGAAAGTCTTTTTTACCCGCCATTTTAATGAACCCATCGCCATTAATAACACATCAGTCAGTGACATCACCGCCGTACTTGATGGGGGAGATTACTCGATACTCATGGCGATAGAGAACATTCAAAACAAAGAAAAAAATGTTAAACCCTCCATGATTGGTCTTCATATCACCGGACTGACCGAGACCAAAGGGGATGATGTGCGTGGGGTGGGAACCCATATCGAGATCCCCTACGTCTATGTCAATACCCCCGATTATGAGGGGGGGATGGAGAGCGGATGGTCACTCACCGTTACGGCGATGATTGAACAACTCACGAATGCTGCTACTGAATGCAAACCCAATAAACTCGTATTTCTCCCCCATCTGAGTATGCAACCCATCGAAGTGGAAAAAATCAAAACCCTGTGTGAGGATTTCGGGTTTGAGACCTATGCACTCCCCGATCTTTCAACCTCACTGGATGGGTATTGGGAAGCGGGGCAGGGGAAACTTGCCAATGGGGGGATCACCGTTGCGGAGATTGTGGATTTAGCAACCGCAAGTGTGGTGGTGAGTATCGGTGCGTCGATGAAAAAATCGGCGTTAGCCCTTCAAAAAAAGAATCCTACTGTAAAGCATATTCATGTCGATCATCTGATGGGATTGGAGGGGGGTGACAATTTTGTTGCTACTTTGATGAAACTACGACAGTGTGACCCAAAACCGTTGATGAAGCGATGGCGTGCGCGATTGCAAGATGCGATGTTGGATGCTCATTTTCTCATCGGAAGCTCCCATTTCGTGATTACGGGGGAGCCTGATATGGTGGTTGGGATGTGTGCTTTGCTCCAAAGTGTCGGGGGAATCGTTGATGCGGTGGTCTCTACGACCTTTAGTGAGGTACTGCATACGATTGAAGCGGGAAAAGTATTTGTTGGGGATTTGGAGGATGCACGACAGTTTTTTGATAAAGCGGATATGGTCATTAGTAATTTTCATGCGGAACGAATCTTGCACAGTTATCCCAATACGGCATTGGTTCTTAGAGGATTTCCCAATTACGAAGAGTTAGGCAATCCCCTCAAAAACGATCAGCTGTATGAGGGAAGTACCTATTTTTTGTTTGAAATCGCAAATCATTTACGAAAGGTCAAATATGCAGAATAACACTTCTGCCCCGACAGGGGCAAGCTTTAGTGCCTTAGCGGCAAGCGAAAGTGAACTGAGCTTGGCTCAGGTCACGACTAAAACAAAGGGTACCACTAAAATTACAGTAGAGGGGAATGGAATAATGGAAAATGCTTTGAGAGTTGCCTTCGCAACCAAAAATATGGAAGAGATTAATGCCCACTTCGGCGGAGCCAAAGAGTTTGTCGTTTACAACGTCTCACCCAAGGGGTATGAAGTCTCTGAAGTGATTAAAACCGATACGTCTACATTAGAAGATGATGATAAAACCGATTTTCGGGTACGCGCCCTCAAAGGGGTCAATATCATGTATTGCGAGAGCATCGGAGGAACCGCAGCTGCCAAGGTCATTCGTGCGGGGATCCATCCTATGAAAGTGAGTGAACCGACGAACATTGAGGATATTCTCCAAACATTGGTAACGATAATCAATGGCAATCCACCGCCGTGGATCAAAAATATTATACACATGAGTACCCCTCATGATGTACGACAAGACCGATGGGCGCAAGGAGAATAAGTGGAAAACGAAAAAATAGCCAATGATTTTGGGGTGGAGTTAATCCGTCAAATTCGCGCACTTGATCAGTTTGGCAATTGGTCACGTATGAGTGATGAAGATTTGTTGATCAAAAAATACGTCAAAACCAAAGAGGATCTTAAATTAATCCCCCTTATCGCCGATATTGATGAGATGTTGACCAATGACATTAAGATGATCTACAAAGCCATTGCCTTGGCGTTTGAGCGTAAAACGGGGGTGGTTTGTAACGTCATTATGGAGATGAGCCATGAGGGATTTGGTCGATGTGCGGTGATCGCAGGGCGTATTTGCATCGTCGATAAATATTTTAAAGACGCGCACCGTTTTGGGTTTCGTACGTTGGATGCGTTGTTTGTCGATGGGGACAAACATTTAGCCAACGCAATGGCAATCTATGAGCAATACAAACCATGTATACAGGAGGGATGAGATGGCAAAAGTAGGTATTTTTTTCGGAAGCAGCAGCGGAGTGACACGCGGGGCAGCGGAGCTTTTAGCCGAGGAATTCAAAGGATCTGAACTCATCGATATGGAAGAAGATTTTGATGGGATTGAGCAATTTGAGGATTTTGATGTTTTGCTCATTGGGTCTTCGACGTGGGGTCAGGGGGATCCCCAACGCGATTGGGTCGATCCGTTGTATGAGCTTAGTAACGATCAGCCCGATATGAGCGGTAAAAAAGTGGCGTTTTTTGGTGCTGGGGATCAAGACAAACATGGCGAACATTTTGTAAGTGCGTTGGGGAAAATGCACGATTTGTTCACCTCATTGGGGGCAAGTGCGTATGGATTTACCTCTACCCAAGGGTATACGTATGAATTTTCGTTGGCAGAACGCGAGGGAAAATTGTGCGGTTTGGGGATCGATGATGTCAATCAAGAAGATTTGACGCAAGAACGGGTGCGTGCATGGGCAGCGCAACTCAAAACTGAGATGGGACTGTAGAGTCAAAATTGCATACGCAAACACAGTAAGGAGCATACGATGGGAACGTTAGACGAATTTCAAAAAATTACCGATACCGAAGACTTTTTTGATTTTTTTGAGGTACCGTTTGATGAACGTCTGATTAACGCAAAACGGTTTCATATCATGAAAAAGTTTGGCGAATTGGTCGAAAAAGCGACAGGGCATGATATGGGAAGTGAGGTCAAACTCCTTGAATATTACCGTTTTGCCCTCATTACGGTCTACAAAAATTTTGAAAACGGCTACAGCCCCTCCGCAGCAGATGTGTGGGCGATGTTCGATAATCCCAGCGCGTGTGGGAGTTGCTCCACCTCCAGCAGCTGCAATGATGTAGAGGAGGTGAGTCATGGAGTCCACGCCTGCACCAGTCACAATACCCTTAGTTTCTGAGGAGGATATGCCCATTAACAATGAGGCACGCACAACCAACCTCTACAAAATGTCAACCAAAGATGAGATCCTCTCGGTATTTAGAATCGGTCAGCGGGTGCGACTTATCAAAGCGATCCGTAACGATGGAACCTACCCTCACGCTCGGGTGGGGGATGTCCTTATAGAAGCAGGTGCAGAAGGATATGTCCGTAAGATCGGCGATTTTTTGCAGACCATTCGCGTGTATGAGGTTACTTTCATCGAAGAGGGGCTTGCCTTTGGGTGTCGTGAAGCGGAACTTGAAGACGCGCTCGAAGAAGATGGCTACGATGAAGTCGCTGAAGAACTCAAATGGCTCAAAGAACATCGTGCCATGCGAGCCGCCCAAAAAGCAGCGCAATCTCAAGAAGAGGGGGAGTAATCAACCCTTTTTGGGATTTGTGCAGACTGTAGGAATAGGCACGTAGGGTCGTCCTATGGGAATTATGAGGAGGTTCAAAATGGTGAGTGTGATTTTTTGCGGCTTTGGTGAAAAACAAGACAAACGTGTTTTTGCCAAAACAGGCGATGTACTATTACGAGTGGCGCAAAGCAACGGCATTACCCTTGCATCGGATTGTAAAGATGGAATGTGTGGTAGTTGTGCGGTTCGTATTGAAGAAATTTCTAATGATGAACAGTTAGATTCAACACTTGAGGATTACTCATCCAAAGGACAAGCGGTTTATATGGATGATAAAGAGCTTGAAACATTGATGAGTATGGGTGCAATCACCAAAAAAGAGGCGGAAATCGCGCAACAATACAATCGTCCCACACCGGTACGTTTGGCGTGTCAATGTGCGATTAAAAATGCGTCGATATTGGTAAAACCGTATAACTAAGACCAAATGGCGGAGTGGGTTTTACCCATAAAATCTATAAAATAATACAACAAGGGGTTGAGATGACAACACGTGTAGAAATTATAAATGACTTTTTGGCGATTAACGTCACACCAGGAAAAACGATTCAAGACATCGTTGAAGCATCAGGAAGCGCACTTCCTTTTGGTTGCCGTGATGGCGAATGCGGTACGTGCGTCGTGATGATCGAATCAGGGATGGAGTTTATGAGTCCCATCAATGACAAAGAAAAAGCGGTGCTTAAAACCGTAGGCGAAACCAGCCCTAAAGCGCGCCTTGCGTGTCAAATGAAAGTGATCGCACCCAACGGATTGGTTCGTATCAAATACTAAGACCAAACCTCACTACGCTCTTTCGTTCCACCTCAGGAGAGGATGGAACGAGGAAAATGCCTACTTTTTAACCACCTTTATTCCCCATTTTCTTCTATACTGTTAATCAAGAATAAAAAATGCAGTTGATTGGAAACATGAACTTATTTTAGGGAAAATCTGATGCAAACGACCCTTTCGTACAAACAAAAACAACTCCCTCGATTGTCCATGCAGACGTGGTTGCCGCTGTTGCAATGCTCCTTAAATGAGTTAGAAAAACATCTCCAAGTTATTACCAATGAAAACCCTTGCCTTGAAGTCCAATCGGGATTTGAAGAGTCCAATGCCCAAGTAGGGGGAAGTTCCGCATACGGGGCGTTTCAAAATTATGTCTCCAATGCCTCCAGTGACCAAATCGAGTGGCTGAGTATCTCCTCCGTCTCCCTCTACCAAAAACTCGAAGAGCAAATCGTCGCCCCCCTTTTCCCCACCCCCATCTCCCAAAAAATTGCTCGACAGATCATTTATTACATCAGCGATGAGGGGTATTTTGAGGGGAGTGTGGAGGAGATTGCCCAACAATGCGATACCGATTCCCATACGGTCGAGCGGGTGCGTCAACGATTCGCCCATCTCGAACCCTCAGGGGTTGGGGCGTGCGATTATAAAGAGTCCTTTTTGTTTCAGCTCAACGATTACGATTTGGACGATGAACTCTCTATTTTATTGGGGGCGATGATTTAGCAATTTGACAAAATGGAAAAATTTATCAAACACCCCCGTCTTCACGATGCCAAACATATTTTACAACATTTTAAAAATCCCCCCGCACTGGAGTACATGGAACCTCAAGCGCAGATTATCCCCGATTTGTTTGTCGAATTTTCAGGCTCGGAGTTGACCATACGGATTAATCACGCCTTTTACCCCGATTTAAAGGTGAGCATGATTGATAAATACGATAATTTTGCCCGTCAAAAATTTAAAGAGGCACGCGAACTGGTGAAGCTTTTGGATTTACGCAAAGCAACGTTGTACAATGTCGCCCTTGTGCTATTGGAAAAACAGTACAGCTTTTTTATGGGAGGAGAACTCAAACCCTTGCGTCTTCAGGATGTTGCCGATGAACTGGGATTTAATGAATCGACCATCTCCCGCGCTATTTCTGATAAGTACATTCAGACCGAACGGGGATTGTATCCGTTCAAAGAATTTTTCTCCAACGCCATTGGGGAGGTCTCTACCTCAGAAATCAAACATTTTCTTCAACGGTTAGTCAACAGCGAAAACAAAGAAGATCCCTTTAGTGACAAAATATTGCACGAGCGGATTGAAGGGCGTTTTGGGGTCAAAATGGTGCGCCGTGTTATTGCCAAATACCGTCAAGAACTCGATATCCCCTCCTACAAAGAGCGGGCGTTTTTGTACAAGCTGGAGTTGCTGTAAAGCAACTTTCTAGCTCGATGGGGTATCAACCGCCGTGAAGTGCGTGTTGGTTTTTGTTCCTGTGCGAGGGATGGGTTGGGTTAATGCCGATTCATCTTTTTCCCCCGTACGGATACGTTCCACCTCGACCACAGGGGTAACCCACATTTTCCCCGCACCGTGACCCAAATCTTGGGTATTGGCACGAATCGATTCCATGGCTAATGCCTTATGCTCTTCATCTGAAAGAACGATGAGCAACATCACTTTGGGGAACAAATCGGGTGCATTGTTTTTTTCGGCGATCCCCAATGACCCTTTTCCGATCACATCCATCACGGTGACCCCCTCGATCCCATTATCAAACAATTCTCGTAAAACATCATTCAGACAATGGCGATTAAAAACAGCGGTAATTTGAAACATAGTTGATCCTTTAATACGACAAGATACCCCACCGACTGCATATCCCGTTCCAATCTAAAAAGATGACAAAAATGTCAGGATGCGAATAGAATAGGGTTTGCATTTAGAAGCGAATTATCATCCATCAAGGAGCAACAATGGCACGTGACACCCTCATCGGCGGAGCATTATGGGAAGAGTACTCCAACGAAGTACAACGACGGATGAACGATCCGATTAATATGGGGGAGATTACCCAAGAAGAGGCAGATACTGCGGGGAAACAACTCATCATCGCTGATTTTGGGGCAGAGAGCTGTGGAGATGCGGTGCGACTGTACTGGATGATTGACCCTTCTACCGATGTGATCGTTAAAAGCCGATTCAAAAGTTTCGGGTGCGGTACGGCGATTGCCAGTTCGGACATGATGGCAGAGTTGTGCAGGGGTAAAACGGTCGATGAAGCGCTCAAAATCACCAACATCGATGTCGAAAAAGCATTACGGGATGAGGAGGACATTCCCGCCGTTCCGGGGCAAAAAATGCACTGTTCGGTCATGGCGTACGATGTGATCAAAAAAGCAGCTTCGATCTACAAAGGGGTCGATATGGCGGAATTTGAGACCGAATTTATCATCTGCGAGTGCGCCCGTGTGAGTTTGGAGACGCTCAAAGAGGTGATTCGCCTCAATAAGCTAGAGACCATTGCGCAAATCACCGACTACACCAAAGCAGGGGGCTTTTGTAAATCGTGTATCCAAAGTGGGGGACATGAGAAAAAAGAGGTGTATTTGGTCGATCTTCTCGCTGAAGTGAAAGAAGAACTCAAAAAAGAGGCGATCAGTAAAAAGATCAAAGAGGCCAAAGGGGATGGAAATTTCAATGCAATGAGTTTGGTGCAAAAACTCCGCAGCATCGAATCGATTCTCGAAGAGTATATCCGCCCCACCCTCAAAGCCGATCATGGGGATGTCGAAGTGATCGACCTCAAAGAAGTAGAGGGGGAACACGAACTTTATATCCAATATAAGGGAGAGTGTATGAGCTGTTCGATGAACACCACGACCACCTTAGCGGGGATGCAAGATATGCTCAATTTCAAACTCAAAGCCAATTTACGGGTCATGGTGGTCTAATGGCACACGCAACCAAAGAGGGGAGCTTCCGCTATTTAAAGCGATTTGGCACCTATTCAAAAGATTTTTACCGTTTTAACGGCGAACTTTTTTTCCCCTCCTTGGGGATTGGAACCTACAAAGCAGAGCCGTACAAAGAGGATAATTACATTATCAACTATGCTGAAGCGATCAAAACTGCCCTCTCTTCGGGGATCAATTTTATTGACACGGCGATTAATTACCGTTACCAAATGTCCGAGCGAGAGATAGGCGAAGCCCTAAACGACCTCTTTGCAGTGGAAGAACTTCAACGGGATGAAGTGATTATCGCCTCAAAAGGGGGATTTATTCCACTGGATTTCCCTTTTCCGGATAATCCCTACGGATGGATACACAAAAACCTCATTGAGACACAATTAGCAACAGCAGAGGAGATCATCATCGATCAACACTGCATGAGTCCTGCGTATCTGCGCTGGAGTTGTGAGCAATCGCTTCGCAATCTTGGTGTGGAGACGATCGATATTTTCTTTTTGCACAATCCCGAAACCCAATTGGGCTATATCGATCACGAGACCTTTTACGGACGTATTGAAGCGGCGTTTGAACTTTTTGAGACCTTACGCTCTGAGGGAAAAATTGTCCAGTATGGGATTGCTTCGTGGAATGGATTTTTATACGAAGAGGATCATACGGAGTATCTCTCTCTTGCCCAAGTGGTTGCTATCGCCCAATGTGTCGGGGGAGAAAATCACGGATTCAAATACCTCCAAAGCCCCTTTAATATGGCAAAACCCCACGCGTACGGTTATGCCAATCAACGGTGTAATGATGGGAACTATTACCCCCTTATGCACGCGTGTGACCATTTTGGTCTCACGATGCTGGCATCGTCTCCAATGTTGCAAATGAACCTTTTTAAACGCCCTTTTGCTCCGAAAATCGGGGAGATACTCTCTACCACGGAGCTTAGCGACATCGCCAGTGCGTTGCAGTTTGCCCGCAGTGCAGGAGCCATTAGTGCGATATTTGGGGCAGTGAACCCCGCTCATGTACGCGACAATATGATTTTAGGGTATCTCCCGTGTGCTTCGGGAGAGGTGATGGATACCTTGATGAGAGAATCTTATGCTGTATGATGTAATTGTCGTCGGGACGGGGATTGCAGGGCTTAATGCTGCCTTGCACGCCAAACGCTCAGGTCTCAAAGTAGCCGTGATTGCCAAAAGTAACCCTTTGCGTTCCAACTCTGCGGTTGCATCGGGGGGGGGATAAATGCCGTCCTTAAAACCACCGCCCATGACAGTTGTCGCGAACACGTTGCCGATACCCTCACAGGAGGGGGAAATTTAGGAAAGTTATCCTCAGTAAGTGCCATGGTCACAGGGGCGGAAACGGTCATTCAAGAGCTTCGTACCATGGGCGTAGCGTTTGATCTTAATAACAATGGTGACATCGCCCAACGCCCTTTTGGGGGGAGCAAAGCCAAACGCACCTGTTATATCGCCGATAAAACGGGAGCTGCCATCACCCAAACCCTCTTGAATCAATGCCGAAAAGAGGGGGTAGAAATTATCCCCAATCACCAAATGTTGACCATTGCCACCTACAAAGGGAAGCTCTCAGGGATCACCCTTTTGCGTCGTCGCGATTCAACGGTTATTGCCTTTGCGTGCAAATCATTGGTCCTTGCAGGGGGAGGATATGCGGGGATGTATCGGGGTCACTCGACCAATTCTCAAGAGTCCAGCGGGGATATACTTGCCATTGCCTTACGGGCGAATATGCGATTGGTCAATATGGAGTTTGTCCAGTTTCATCCCACCACCTTGCCCAACAGTGGCACCCTCATTAGTGAAGCTGCACGGGGTGAGGGAGCGTACATTGTCAATGAGTTGGGGGAACGTTTTACCCAAGAGCTTCAAACACGGGACAAACTTTCGCGCGATATTGTTCGTCATCAGATGGAGGGGCATAGCGTCTATCTTGATTTTCGCCATTTGGGGGAAGAACTTATCAATACCAAACTCCCCTCCGCACGCAAACACGCCCTCAATGGAGCAGGAATCGACATCCTCACCGAACTGCTTCCCATCACCCCATCCGCCCACTACACCATGGGGGGAATTTGGTGTAAAGAGGACACCTCAACCGATATTCCCAATGTTTTCGTGTGCGGTGAGTGTGCCTACACCGGAGCGCATGGTGCCAATCGGTTGGGGGGAAACAGTCTCCTTGAAGCTGCCTATTTTGGAAAAGTAGCCGGACTAAGTGCCGCCAAAGCCGCTAAAAAAGGGGTCTTTCACCCCATCGACTATGCTCAAGTTGCCAACGAAATGCGCTATGTGGATACGATTGTAGAGGGGGAAAACCGTTTTAATATCAATACCATGCGCCGTAATCTGGGCAATATCCTCTACGGCAATGTAGGGGTCTTTCGTGAGCACGATTCTTTGGTCAAGGCATTGGAATATATTCACTATCTCATGAAGCGTTCGTCGGGATTGTGTTGTGTCAACAAAGAGCGTAGCAACAATGTCGAACTCATGTCGATCATCGAATTGCGCAACTCCCTCACCGTTGCAGAGGCAATGGTGATGTCTGCCTTGGCACGCGAAGAGAGTCGCGGAAGCCATTATCGTAACGATTTTCCCGATCAACGGGACAAAGAGTATCGGGTCAATACCCTCATTAAACGGTTGTCGGGATCGTTTTTACGTATCCAATTTGAGGGGGATCGAACGTCGCAATGGCGGTATTGGATTTCACAGTTTTTTCACGTCCATTGAGCGTGAATTTCATTTAATCTTAGTAACTGACCTTACGCACCCTTCAACTTCTGAAGCTCCAAATAAGCCATCCGATT
>JAVHOQ010000080.1:20568-38307 GCA_036170115.1 Sulfuricurvum sp. | reverse complement strand
GTGGACGGGAATTATAGACAAATCTATAACAAATGTCAAGAGATTTTTGAAAATTATGCTAAAACTTTTACACTACTGTTTATCTAGCGCCCAAATAACTATCTCCATTTGACTTATGCTATACATTATAAGAGAAAAATAAAAAAAGTGCGTTTCATTTTTTTCGCTCTTTTCATTACGCTTTGTGGTGTATAATTGCGATGTTAAATTTTTCCACCATAAAGGAATAAACTATGTCTTTGTATGATCGTGATTATGCACAACAAAGTGTATTTGGTTACGAAAGCGCACACCAGAGTGAAGCGCAAATCGTTTCATTCGTTAAGGAGACCTATAAACTGTTTGCTGCTTCCATGATGGCAGGTGCAGTGGGTGCATACGTGGGGGTTCCCATGGCTGGTGCTATTCAAGGATTTTTCATCCCCTTGATAATTCTTGAAATTGCGCTACTCATTGGATTAAACTTTGTTAAACACAAACCCGGAATTAATCTTGCGGTGATGTTTGGGTTTGTTTTTATGACAGGGCTGATGCTTGCCCCTCTGTTGGCACGCACACTGGGAATGAATGGCGGAGGAACCATCATCGGGAATGCTTTTGCAATGACCTCAGTGGTTTTTGGGGCAATGAGTTTTTATGCCATTAAAACGACCAAAGATTTTACCAGTTACGGTAAACCCTTGATGATTGCCCTATTGGTCATTATAGGATTTTCAATCCTTAACATCTTTTTGGGTAATCCCTTAATCGCGATTGCTATTTCGGGTGTTGTAGTGGTGTTGTTTAGTATTTTGGTTATTTTTGATACTCAAAACATCATGAACGGCAATTATGAAACCCCCATTGATGGTGCCCTTGCACTTTATCTTGATTTTTTGAATATTTTCACCGCGTTGTTACAACTTTTTGGAATTTTCGGTAATGATGACTAAACCTCTCCCCTCGGAACTTTTCCGAGTGGTTGATGCCAATCTAAATCGCTTACGAGAAGGTATCCGTGTAATTGAGGATATAGCGCGCTATGTTCGCAATGACAAGGAACTCTCAACCGCACTTAAAAATCTCCGCCACCAATGCCGTATTGATCCCATCGAATCGCTTTTGATCTCCCGAGACAGTGTGCATGATGTCCTAAAAGCTACTATCCCCAGTGAAATGGAGCGTACCGATTTACGCAGTCTTCTTATCGCGAATTACAAAAGGGGGCAAGAATCGGCGAGGGTTTTGGAAGAGATAGGAAAGCTCCTCCATCCTCAAGAGAGTGAACGATTTAAGCAGATTCGCTATGAGTTGTACGCACTTGAAAAACAGACCCTTCTTTCAATGACGACGCTCATCTAGCGAGCATGGCTCACTGACTTCTAAAAATTCATCGGATATATGGAGATTGGTGCAGGAGGTCAACAATCCATGTAACTCCATTTCACGTCCCGTAACGTGCTGAACAATATTCCCCTCGGCATCAATGAAAACAAACATCTCGTATTTATGCTCATTTTTTTTAATATGCTGTGAAAAAATAACATATTGTGCTTTACTCAGTTCAGGAAACGTATGACACGATCGTATGTATTTTGAACACTCTTTATTGATTTGTTTAATCTCTAAAAATTCAGACTGAATCGCTTCGACCAAAACGGTTTGAAGTTTTGGAATAACATCTTTTAGATTGTCATATTTTTCAATTCCTCGCATCGTATGCCCCCTTTTGTTTAGTGAGGGGTAGTATACAAATAAATACATCTCTTTTGAATTAACCTAAAAAAATAGTTAGGTATGGATAAAAAGTACTTCAAACTCCAAATACGCAAGAGGATAGTTTTCCATCAGCTGTTTAATTTGTCCAACGCTCAAGACATTACGACTTCCACTCACACCACTACGTTTGATATAACGTAACATCTCCCGTACGGAACCAAAAGGCAGCGTTGTGGTCATTATCTCACACTCACTCTTCCAATAGCGTTGTGCAAGGGCTATCACTTCTTCACTGCTACGCAACAAAGGGGAAACTTTCGCAATCTGATGTAAAGTTTTAAACGTTCCTGAAGTGAAAATCGCCAAGGATAGAGGGGTATGTAACTGTGCTAATTGTCTAAAGAGATGATCCAAATCCTCCGCCCACTGTAAAGCAGATGCTGAATAGATACGATCAAATGACTCTTTTTGAAGGTTGTTCCATACCAAGGAATCGTTGAAATTGGCTAAATGCAATTCAACTTCATCCCCCTGAGGATGCAACGCCAACATAGCAGCAGAAAAATCAATCCCCACAAACTGCTCTAATTTCCAATCCATCAATCGATACAACGTTCCACTACCACAACCCAAATCTAACACCCTAAGGGGGTGATCACCCCTAAGAGCTAAAAGTTTTCGAGCAACGTCCACCTGAATACGGTTGCATTCACCATACGCATGGGCATGACGGGAAAACTCATCGTACACACTCATCGACGATTCATCACCAAAGCAAACATAAAAAAGACCAAAAGAGCCAAAACAATCGTCGCGCCACTGGGAAGCGAAAAGAGAAACGAACAACTTAACCCCATCACCACCGACAACAGCGCAATCGCGATGGAAAGAAGGGTCGTATAAAAAAAGCCCACTTCAAAACGGATCGCCGAAACAGGGGGGATGACCATCAATGCCCCAATGAGCAATGTCCCCACTACCCGAATGGAGAGGGCAATAATGACCGCAATGATGGTCACGAGCATAAAATTAAGCCACACCACTTTCAATCCACTGGCACGCGCCACCTCTTCATCAAACGCGATAAAATAGAGCTCTTTGAAAAAAACTATCAATAACCCCATTGCAAGGGAACCAAATCCCCCCATAATCATCAAGTCTTCTGAACTGACTGAGAGAATAGAACCAAATAAATAACTAAACAAGGAGGCGTTAAACGATCCGGAAAGGGAGACAATCACAATGGCTAATGCCAACGAACCTGAGAGAAAAATCGCCAATACCGAATCGGAATACATCCCATGAACACTGCGCAAATACTCAATAAGCCATGACGCGATTAACGAAGCGACCACCGCCATCCACAAAGGGCTAATCCCCAGCAAAATCCCCACAGAGACCCCCACCAACGAGACATGGGCTAAGGTTTCACTCAGTAATGAATAGCGGCGTAAGACAATAAACGAACCACTGGTGGCAGCCAAAAGGGCAATCATCAGCCCTGCAATAAACGCCCGTTGCATAAAAGGGTAATGTAACATCTCCATCTTTGTACCCCTTCTAGTGGTTGTGACACACGACGTGGGCGGGTGTCCCGTACAAACGGCTCATCGAATCGCACGACAAAATTTCTTGAGGCGTTTGCGAAAGGAGTAAGGTCTGATTGACAAAAAAAAGTTTGGAAATATCTTCTGCAATCACCCCCACATCATGGGTAATAAAGACAATCGCAATGTGGGCGGTTTTATTGAGAAAACGGAGCAACTCATAAAAACGGTGTTGAGACTCCACATCGACCCCCGTATTGGGTTCATCGACAATCAAAACTTCAGGATGGGACGCCAAGGCACGGGCAATCATCACCCGTTGACGCTGACCCCCAGAGAGGTGACCAATGAGCCGATGACGTAAATCACTCACCCCCATGTGTTCCATCGCCTCTTCAATCGCTTCTTTATCGCTGCGATTTTCCCACCCAAAAATCCCTCTACGGGCATAGCGACCCATGGCAACCACTTCCCGTACGGTTGCGGGGAACGTTGCATCCACCAACGCTGAACGCTGCGGGACGTAGCCAATTTTATGCCATGCGTTAAACTGCGGTTGAGGTATCCCAAAGAGGGAAATGCTCCCTGAAGTGGGTTTTTCTAACCCCATCATCAAACGGATAAGGGTCGTTTTCCCTCCCCCATTGGGACCAATAATGGCGCAATACTCTCCTGCTAATACTTTCATACTGACCGCTTTTAAGATTGCATTCTCCCCTTTGGAAAAATACAAATCGCGCAATTCAAAAAGACTGGGGGAAAACTTCAACGGCACTCCATCGCCTCACGTATTTTGGTCAAATTCTCCCCCATAAGGGAAAGATAGGTTTGGTGCGATTTTAACGCATCTTCACTAATGTTTTCGAGTGGTTGAAGCGATTGAACCCCTGCTCCACTCTCTTGCGCTATCGTCTGGGCAACATGGTCACTGATAAGTTCTTCAAAAAAAATCGTTTTGATATGACGTGTTTTAACCAATTCTATCACGTGAGCAATGGTCGCGCTACTGGGTTGTTCATCACTGGAAAGCCCAATAATGGTGATATTCTCAAGACCATTAGCATGGGCTAAATACCCAAACGCATCGTGGTTGGTGACCAATACACGGTTTTTGCACGCCGATAATCCTTGCGCATAGGATTGTTTGAGCTGTTGTAATTGGGCAATGTAGTTTTGGGCATTTCGATGAAAAAATGCCGATTGGGCGGGACGAAGGATAGAACACTCTTTGTCCACGGTTTGGGTCATGCGAATCATATTATCCACGTCCAACCAATAATGGGGATCGTTGCCAAGGAGTTTGACCTTCGTACTCATATCCACGACGTTCATAGTTGTGGGAAGGGCTTGCTTAAGCGGTTCAACCCACCGTTCAAATCCCCCCCCATTGTAGATAAAGAGATCAGCATGCGAGATCTTCACCACATCCGTGGGATTGGGGGAAAACAAATGGGCATCACTCCCAAGCGGGACGATGGAATGCACCTCTACCGCATCTCCCCCCACACGCGAAGCCACTTCATACAACGCAAAGGTACTGACCACAACGGTGGATTTTTCCTGAATCCTCGAAGCATGGTTTTGAGAGATGATCCACACCAAACCTACCATCATCACCGCAATAGCCACGAAAAAAAAGATCACCGTTTGCCGTTTTTTGTCCATCATCATCCCTTGCATTCAATACCCCTATTTTAATCTAATTTTACTAAAGATAGGGTCTTTCCCCCCCGTTCGTCCCTCTTAGCACAGTAGGCTTTCAACCACATTGTGCTATAATCGCGGACTTTTTTACTATTTAAGGATACCTTCATGACAGGCATTTTGCTCTTCATACAAATTATACTCGTGGTGGTGATCGTTATCGCTGTACTTTTACAAAAAAGCTCCAGCATCGGTCTTGGAGCCTACAGTGGTTCCAATGAATCGGTTTTTGGTGCCAAAGGTCCGGGAACCTTTTTGGCCAAAGCCACTTTTTTGATTGGATTTTTATTCATTGTTAACACGGTTGCACTGGGCTATTTTTACGCTCAACAAAAAAACCATTCGGTCACCGATGAGATGGTGGATACCAACAACATCGTTGCCCCTACTGTCAATGTCGTTCACGACACCAATACTACCAAATAAGGAGAAAGGTCATGCTAGAAGAGGTTTATTTATTTTGTGAAGAGAAAATGCAAGGGAGTTGCGATCATCTCTTAGTCAATTTTCGTACCCTCCGTACCGGTCGCGTCACAACCAAAATTTTGGATAACGTTCGGGTTGATAACTACGGTTCACTCACCCCCATTGAGCAAGCTGCGAGCGTTTTAGCCACCGATGCAACCACCATTTGTATCACGCCATGGGACAAATCAATGCTCAGCGTGATCGAAAAAGCGATTATGAAAGCCGATATTGGGGTCAATCCCAACAATAACGGCGTAGAGATTAAACTCTTTTTCCCCCCCATGACCGTCGATCAACGTAAAGAGACCGCTAAAAAAGCCAAAGGGATGGCAGAAGATGCCAAAGTTGCGGTGCGCAATGACCGTAAAAAAGCCAATGACAAGATCAAAGTTCTCGAAAAAGATAAACTGATCACGGTCGATGAGTCCAAAGCCGCTCAAGACAAAGTCCAAAAAACAACCGATAAATTTATCACAAAAATCGAAGAATTGCTCAAAGCCAAAGAGCAAGACATTTTGACGGTATAACCATGGACATCAAACAAATCTATCTTGATGCAAGCGCGATGCTTGAGGGGCATTTTAAACTCAGTTCCGGTAACCACTCCGCGTATTATCTCCAATCGGCGAAAGTCTTGGAAAATCCCCAAACGGCAAAAATGCTCTCGGATGCCTTAGCCCACACCATCCAAGCGCATGGTTTAGAAATCGACACCGTCTGCGCCCCTGCTTTAGGAGGATTGATTGCTGGTTTTGCCCTTGCTACGGCACTGGACAAACGCTCTATTTTTGCCGAACGGGTCAATGGCGAGATGCACATTCGTCGCGGATTTGAAATTTCTGCGGGTGAAAAAGTCCTTATTTGTGAAGACATCATCACCACTGGCGGCTCTGCGATGGAAGCTGCACGCGCGATCGAAGCCCTTGGAGGTATTGTCGTCGGGTTTGCTGCCTTAGCCAATCGTGGTTTTTGCCAACGTGTGGGAAGTGAGTTAACCCGTAAACCCAGCTGTTCTCTCCCTGAGGATAAACCCCTCTTTGCCCTTGCTGATTTTACTTTTGAGATGTACACACCCGATCATTGCCCTTTGTGTGCCGATGGGTCTGAAGCGATTAAACCCGGATCACGAGGCAACTGATGTCCGAAAAATTCAAAGTCGATATGCCTCACCTCCAAAAGGTGCAACGTACCCTTCGTAAAGCGGGAAATATTTTCCCCAACGAGACAGCGCTCATTGAGACCCTCGAAGATCTCATCATCAAAGCCCAAGATGACACCTCACTCAATACCTATTATTCGATGGCGCAGTACCTCAAGCAACGGATCAAAGAGTTACGCATCCACATGGACACCCCTCTCAAAGAGATTGAAGAGGCGTATCTTGATCTTGATTGGTCGATCAACTATCTCCAATGGCTCGTCACCGAACAATCCAAAGAGCATTAATCTCTTTGTGACGACGATTGCGGATCCACTTCGCCCTTATCTCCCCACACCTTTTTCATCCATTCCCCCATTTTGGCTTCGTAACCACTGTTTTTAAACTCCACAAATTTGAGTTTTTGCGTAAGATAGAGCTGATTGACCCATCCCCCAAAATCGTGAGGATACCGATACCCTGTGTGGTGCTGACCCAAATGGGGGGGAATATCCAAAAGCACCCCATTACGTACGGCTTCAAGGGCGCGGTTAATCGCATTGTAGGCGGTATTGGATTTGGGAGAGGCACACAAATAGATCACCGCTTGGGCTAAAATAATGCGCGATTCGGGATAACCGATCTGTTTAACACTCATCATCGCCGAGGTGCAGAGGGTGAGGGCGTGGGGGTTGGCATTGCCGATGTCTTCACTGGAGAGGATCACGAGTCGTCGGGCGATAAATTCAGGGGGTTCTCCCCCCTCAATGAGGCGTGCCAAATAGTACATCGCCGCATCCGCATCACTGCCCCGAATGCTTTTAATGAGTGCCGATGAGAGATCATAATGGACGCTGGCTTCAAAACTTCCCAAACTTTGGGCAGCGGGGCGAAGCGATTGAAGCAGTTGGAGGGTAATGGGGCGATTGAGAGCGCATACCACTTCGAGTAATTTAAGCATCCCGCGCGCATCCCCTCCTGAGCTGGCAATGAGATATTCTTTGGCATCCTCCTCCAGTTCAATGGCGGTTCTTTCCAGTAATGTTTCCAATGCCAAATGGGTGATACTGTGCAGTTCAAAGAGCATGGAGCGCGAACGCATCGCTGCGGTGAGGCTAAAATAGGGATTCTCGGTCGAGGCACCGATCACCACAACACGGTTTTTTTCCATCACAGGCAAGAGGACTTCTTGCTGATTTTTCGCCAAACGGTGTACTTCATCGATAAAAATCAGGGGTTTGGTAAGGGTGTTTTCGTAGTGGTCAAAAATTTTGCGTAACTGGTCGATTTTAAGTGACGTGGCATTGAACTCATAAAAAGGAACTTCCAATACCGAGGCGATAATACGGGCAAGGGAGGTTTTACCACTCCCAGGAGGACCATACAAAAACGCATGAGGCATTGCCAAAGCCTCACACAAAAGGCGTAAAGGGGCATCTTTGGCGCATAAATGGTCTTGTCCTACCATCTCATCAAAGGTTTTTGGGCGGAGCAAATGGGTAAAGTCGATCAAAAAAAATCCTTATTTATCACTAATGTTACGCACTTTGTCAATTTAAGCTCAAGAAAGTCATCTTTTCTTTCGTCATTCCCGCGAAGGCGGGAATCCAGCTTCGCTTTATGGGGATGGATCCCGCTGACCAAGCACGAGGATGACGGGAAAATAAATTTAGTGCGTAACATCAGTTCATGATTTCTAAAGATCATCAAGGGTTCGTAAAAAGTCTATAACTTCCTCTTCGCTCATATCGACAAAACTACCTATTATAGTTGTAGGGGTGCCGTTTCGATACGCTTTCACGATAAGTTTCTTTCGCTCCTCGATTTTACCCTGTTCGATCCCCTGCTCAATCCCTTTTTCGATCCCCCTCGAAAATCCCTCCGTATCCGCTTTCATCAACGCCAATCTTTGAATTGATATAAACTCTTTTCGTTTGTGTTGTGCTTCGAGTTCGTCTTTGGTTAGGTTGGCTTCATTGGCATTTTGGAGAGCTTTTTGAATCTCATCGTTTAGGTTTGAGGGGATATACTCTAAACTTCCTGCATTTTTAAGGAAATAGATCCATTGTTCTTTGATGTTTGCTAATTCATCTAAGGTTTTATTAAATTTAGGCAATTCAACAAAGATGAGTTCTATATCGTCATTGTATTTGACAAACTCTTCTTTTTCGAGGAGTTGGAAATTGCTTATGATGTGGGAGCTTTTTTTAAACATCGTAAAATCCACGATAGTCAGCGCTATCACGGGGTTGAGCAGATGGTAATCTTCTGCTTTGTTGAGTTGGATGGAGTAGTTTTTAGCGGCATTGTACAGAACTCTTTTTTCAAATCCTGCATGGTTAAGTATTTGCATCTCAATGATGACTTTGGTATCGTCATCTAAAACGGCTTTTACATCGACAAACGTATCTTTCACCCCTTTGATCATGGGGATATTATAGGGATCAACGATCGTCAAATCTTTGATTTTGATGCTTTTAGTATCATACACAAGTGCATTGAGGAAGCTAATAAGTATCTCTTTACTGGTGTCACTGCCAAAGATCTTTTTGAACGCATAATCGGTTCGGACATCCAAAAATTGCATCATTTCCCCTTTGTGACCGTTAGTATAGAGGGGGTATTTTACCATACGTTGGATCAATCGATCGCGTCATTCCCCCTTACCCCGAATGGTATTCGAGGTTTAGTGCAAATTGGTCGTATTGACCAAATCGACATTAATATTGACCGTAACGGTATTAGTAGGGGTGGCATCATTGTGATAGTTATACGTGACATAACCATTTGCTGTTGTTTCCCCATCTTTTGTCCATCCTGTTTTGGTGATGGCACTTACGGTATCTCCCTGTCCCGCACCTCCATCAATCGTTAGGGTGTGACTACTCTCGGTCATGGTGAAAATTTTATCCAAACTTAATCCGCTCACCGTTTGGGTACCTGTGGTGGTTAAGTCAATTTTTTCGACATTGCTAATCATGGTACTCAATCCAACAAAATTAACATCCCCCGTCATAACGAGCGTATCAATCCCTGTTCCCCCATCAATGCTACTATCAGTACCATCAAATTGGATAACATCATCCCCTGCATCACCGTAAATAATATCACTTCCCGCACCACCATCAAGGTTATCGGCACCATCACCGCCGTGTACAACGTCGTCGCCCGCCCCCCCTAAGAGGACATCATCACCACCACCCCCATAAATAGTGTCATTACCCGCACCCCCATCAATAATATCGGTACCTTCATACCCTTTCAATATATCATCTCCCGTGGTTGAGAGTATTTGACTGATCGTGACCGGAAAAGTGCCTGTGACCGTAGGCGAAGTACTTGCCCCATCGGTGGTATAGCCACTAACCGCCAACGCGTACGTTCCATGGGTATAGATAAGCCCCAAATCGGTCACATCTTGAGGCGTAAGATTGCTCAACGTATAGACACTGGTTCCACTATCGTAGGTGACATTGGAAAGCAATGCCCCTCCTGTGGTATAGAACGTCGCATCAGCACCTAATCCTCCAATAGTGAGGGTGGCAATTTCAGAGGTATCGGTCATCGCACTGTTAAGATTGATAGGGGTGATAGACCCTTCACTTCCGAAGGAACTTGTGGGAGTGATAGCAATACCATCGGCAACACCGGTAGCATGAAGATCAAAGGTTGAAGTGGTAGTCACAGCAACGGCTGTCCCATCTTGACTCACCACGCTCAAGGTAATCCCGCTCACATCACCACTTACATTTAAGGGTGGCAAAATAGCGATGTACGCGGGGAGGATATTACCCGATACGGGAATCGCCCATGTTCCCCCTCCTGCGTTGGCAGCCGAGGTTGCACTTGCAGCATCGGTACCTGCGAACACCAAATAATCAGCAGGAACGTTTTGCAACGTGACCGATAATACGTGTTCTGATCCATCCATATCCACCAAGTTATAATGGGACAGCGTTAAGGGGATACGGGTATCTTCATTGCCACTGGCGGTGATACTCAAAAGGGTATCCAATCCATTCGACACAGGGGTCACCGCGAACGTTTGGCTCCCTTGAGACGTGACGATATTAGAAGCCCCCGTTTCTTGATTATCCACATACGCATGAAGTGCCACACTCCCTGATGCGTGGGAAGCAGGCGTATAGGTGAAATTAAGGGTTGAATTATCATTGACTCCTGTGATGACATAATAGGTTCCATCGGGAATACCCAAAACACCACTCACGATTGTCGTACTCAACGTCACACCCATACTGTCTTTGAGGATTCCATTCGCCGTCATCCCCCCTTGATCGACACTAAGATACATCGTATGATTGATGATGGTGGAATTCACCCCATCGGCGGCATTATTGAGCGTAATCGTGATGGGTTGATCGTGATCTTCCAAAACCCCACTGGCATTAATCGTAATCACCGTGGGATCGGTAATGGGGGTAATAGGTTGATTAAGCGTCGTTGAGAGGTGATTACTCATCTGACCATCATACGTGGTCAAGGTGATATTCACCGCTAAATCGGTATGGTTGTTGTTATTCCATCCAGCAGGTGGGGTGATGGTGATGTTATCAAGCAACGCTTGTAGTTGCGTATCACCTCCCGTAGACGTCGCTGTCCAAACTTCATTTCCTGATGAATCGACGGTTTTTGTCATATTGGTCACCACCGTCCCCACAGGGAGATTAGTAAGATTGATCGTAAAGTCACTGCTGTTGGTTATTTTTGCATCCAATAATTCATTGAGCGTGTGCGACGTATCTTCCCCAAAAGCAATGGGGGTAGCCGTAAAGGTATCAATCGTCGATGGCATTCCTCCTGATCCTGTCCCCGTAAAACTCGTAGGAGTCTCTAAAGTAAAGGTGATGACTCCATTGACCACACTGGCACTACCATCTTGGGTCATGGTCGTAATAGTGATAAGTTGCGATAACCCCGCTGTTGCCGATCCATCCACGATAAACTGAATATTTTTGGCTAAGCTCGCCGTATTAAAGCTATCCCCGATCACTTTTTTATGCCAGAGTCCCGTATTACTATCCCCTGGGGTATATCCGACATACTCAAAACCAACGATGCTCACCCCCGTAGGGACATCTTTGACCCAAATATCGGTCACTTTTTCACTGCCATCTGCATCAGCGGTAGTATGCGCATTGGGATCAAGATTTTTAGAAATTTGCGTATCTACCGTAAACGTAGCATTGGTGGTCACGGTCACGGTCGTCCCAGAGGCACTTGCCCCACCACTGTCAATGGTAATTCCACTAATCACATCGGTCACAGCATCGGTCACTGGGGTGATAGTGACCGTATACGTTTGCCCTGTAGTGGTCGTAGTCGTCGACGCTAAGGTTCCATCCGAAGAGGGATCGGTAATGGTATACGCCACCCCAAAACTATCACTGCCTGAGTAATTATCTGATCCTTTAACATAAATATTATTGATAGCCGTACCACTCAGCGTATAGGTACCACTGCCTCCATCGGCGATACCCGTACTTCCTACGACACTGGCAAGGCTTTGTAAGGTCACGCCTCCATCGGTACTGTAATACAGTGTCGAATGACTCATCGTCGTGGGGTCAATGGTCACCGAATCCAACGTCTCATTCGTATCGCCATTATGATACTGGATAGAAAGATCCACGTGCGCAACAGTATCCTCCATCGCGCTGGTGCCTAAGCTAATCGTCGATTCAGGGGAAGGAGTGACCATTATGGTCAAGGGTATAGCCGCACCTACTAACGCGTTTCCATCATTTTCGGTTGTAATGGGGGTCGCAGTAAAGGTAATCGTACCACTAAAATTGGTCGTATCGGTCAAATTGACCGTCCCTAAATGGGATGAATCGGCAATCCAAACGCGATCAAGCCCTGTTCCCCCTAAAAAGGTTATTCCAGTACCCGTTAAATCAAATCCAGCCGCCAATCCCGTGAGCTTAATGGTCAAGGTCTCAGAACCATCGCGATCACTTAAAGAGAGAGAATCAAGATAGGTACTCAAAGGGACGGTTGTCACCACATGGTTAGCACTATCGGTTGCAGCTTCCGTGGTGATAATGGAGACCGATGCGGGTAAACTGGTTCCATCCGCTACCCCTGTGACAATGACATTGAGCGGTAATACCGTTGCAATCGCCGAAGTGGTGGTAATGGTCACTCCATCGGAATTGACCATCGTATCCACCGATACGGCGGAAGCGTGAAGGGTAAAATCAGCATTGCTATTAAGCGGTGGGGTGATCGTCAATGACTTAGTGGTATCAAAATTGTTGATAACCACATGACCTAAATGAGTCATACTATCATAGACAATCGAACTCGTAATGTCAATGCCGTTATAGCTCATCGCCACAACGCCTGAGGGAATATCGGTAATGGTCACATTAAAGGTTTCACTGCTATCGGCACTGGTGGGTTTAATGTGCAACGCAATCGCCGTATCTTCCAACCCCGGTGCAGGGGAGACGACACTGAGCATAACCGCATCGGCAGAAGGATAAATATTGAGGGTACTTAGCGTCGCATGACCCGAGGTTGCAGTGACGCTTACCCCTGTATCGGGATCGGTATCGATGGTTTTGGCTTGCACGTCGATGGTAAAAAATCCTGACGCATTGGCAGGAGCCATAAATTGCACCGTATCCAAATAGGTCATTGGAATTTCGATCGCGGTTCCTGTATACGTGAGTATATGGGTACCACTGGCATCGGTATATTCAAACTGGGATCCAATCGCGGAGGTTTGACCGTTATTGTTGATACTGGGGGTCAAAAGGGCAAAGGTTTGCTCTGCGGTTCCATTGGTATCTTGGTTACTCCAATTGGTTTTAAAATTAAATCCATCACTGGTAAGATTAAACCACGTATCTTCCGTTCCATGGGCAGCAACGGCATAGATATGATCAGGATTCATGGTAAGATCGGCGGTACCATCGGCATTGGTATCACTCATGGGTGAGGCGATTACTTCGGCTACGGCATTCACCACAATCGTCGGCGTGTGGGTAAAGTTTCCACTGTTACCACCATCATTGGTGGTTACCACAATTATAGGATGGACATCGACACTACTGTTACCCGCTGGAGTAAAGGTTATCGCATGAAGCTTGGTCATATCCAACGGAATTGCCCCATCACCAATAGTACATAACCCATCCGCACCAATCGTCGTCGTTACCCCATCATAGGTAATTTTCGACCCTTCAGGCAACCCTGACATCGCCAGTTTCGTAATCGTCTCGGGGGTGCCTGTCGTATCGTTCACCGCAAGAGAGCTTAAAAAGGTCACGGCGGTATCTTCGTTGGTCGTTGAATTGCTCAAAGTGACATCATCCGCTAATGGGGTGACGGTGAGATTGAGGGTGACACTGCTTTGGGTATCATAAATCGTATTGTTTGCAAGCGTCGTCGTCCCCACCGTGGCACTATCACTATGCGTCGTATCGGTATCAGTATCATGTGCGGTCAAGGTAACCGTAATATTATTCATGGCTCCACTAAAATTGACAGGCGGTTTGATAAGTATATCGGGAAGTGTCGATCCAGTGAGGGTGAAAGAGGCGGTCGTCCCTGTAATAGCAGTTCCATTGATAATCGTCCCTACAGGTAAACCACTCAGAGAGAGAGTACGGTGTTCGGTTCCATCGGTAGTATCACCACCGAAACTTGCCGATAAGAGGGATTTAAGATCCAAGGTAGTATCTTCTTGAAGCGTTTGATTGATAATTCTATCTGTAGTATTGCCGTCATTATTTGTATCATTTTCCGCTAACCTGACCGAATCGGTGACCGCTAATACTTTGACTTTAATCGTATCCAGATGCTGTACGGAGGCTACACCACTGAGAGGATCCCCATTACTGTCTACTTCATATTCCTTGACATACGCCTGAACATCAAAATTGGCTCCACTGTTGGCAGGGGGGAGGATTTTAAGGGCTTCAAATTGTGCGGTGGTCATCGATACGGCATCGCTGGGACACGTACTCTCGCTGTTAATATGATTGGTCGCATCACTTAACCAAATACGCACCATATCCCCTGTACCACTGCTAGTAGAAGCGGTAGAATTATTAAATGCAAGTACGGATGTTCCATCACCGTATTGCAACTGACTTCCCGCGGGAAAACTGTCCATTTTAATAATACTTAATCGCTCAGCGTATGATCCATCACTTCCACTCGTATCACTCACCACAGGGGCTTTAAGACCCAAGGCAACGGCGGTATCTTCGAGGGTATAGACCCGATAGAGACCTTGATTATTGGACTCTTGATAATCGGGATGATCGGTTGTATTGTCCGAACCAAACGTCGGCGCGTCCGCGACGGGGTTGACGGTGATAGTCACATTGGCTAAGGCATGATCCCCATCACTGTCGGTAATATCGTAGCCAAACGAGGGGAGCGTTAAACCAGAATTGCTGTAATTATGCACAGGGGTAAAGGTGACTGTCCCATCGCCATTGTTCAGCAATGTCCCGATTTTGGTAACACCATCTTCGGGATCAACAATATCAATGGTTCCCCCATTCGCCACACTCTGACTTCCACTACCATCGTAGTTGTCAATCATAATATGGCGATCCCCACTAAAGACATCTTGGCTGAGACGGATAATTAAACTCGTATCTTCGGTCGCACTCACCGTTTGATCGGTTGGAGTCGGCACTGAGTCTTTGACATCAACACTAAAACTTCCACTGGCGGTACTGCCATCCGCATCGGTGGTCGTAACACTAAAGGGTAAAACCCAATCCGCATCATGTCCCGTAGCAATGGTGTGATCGATGGGTAAAGAGAGTTTAAAATCGTACCCGCCACTGGTACCTGAACCTGTAAGGGTAACACTAAAGACTTCCGCTCCGCTGGCTCCCTTGGTCGCGGTGATGCTATGACCATCAGGGCTAAGGGTATAGACCAAAGCAACCCCATCGGAGGTAATGCCCAACGCTGTCAAATCAGTTGTGGTCGTCGCATCAAAGGTAGTACTGGCAATCGTATCCGCACCTTGCCCTATCGTTAAGGATTCATGCACCGTAGTTGGAGTCAAAGTGGCACCAAAACCAAGACTGGTCTCATCAATCGTTTGACTCACAGGGGCAATGGTGGGAACCGTGTCGGTAATGGTGATACTTTGGGTTGCGCTGGCAGAAATATCTCCCTCATTATCGATGAGATGGTAGGTAAATCCATCGGTGACCGTAGCACTGACATTGGTCGTACTGGTGAAACTCCATACACCACTGCTATTGACCGTTAAGGAACCGTATTGGGTAGTGACCGTAGCAGAACCCAAATGCGAAAGCGTCTGCGTCGTACTGACACCACTGGCATTAAGATACGTAAAGTCATAGAGATAGCCGTTCATACCATCCGCACCCAAATGGTCATTGCTCACGACATTCCCACCAACGGAAGCGGCTTGCAATTCACTCATACTCACCGTCGTATCATCCACTGCGATGGGGACATCATCGATCACACTCACACTTAAGCGATTACTTGCACCCGTCGTTACCGAAGAGTCACTATCGATCACTTGATAATCCAAGGGGATGTTCAACGTATTGGCACCGTTGTTGCCAATGGCTTGATCCAATCCCGCAGAGAGGGTAAAGGTGACACTTTGGCTTCCCCCTGTCGCATCTGTGGGATTATTAATCACAGCGGTAAAGACCGTTCCGATATACGAAGCGGTTGCGGTCAAAGTGTGACCATCAGCACTCACTGAGTAGCTCAATAAATGCCCTGCTGACGTTAGATTCAAGGCAGAGAGTGTCGTTGTGGTTGTGGCGGTAAATTTCACATCGGTGATGGAATCTCCCCCTTGGGTAATTCCCAAGGTCGTAGTAACGGCATCCGGTGTTGTCGTATTTCCCGCACTGCCGAGGTTTTGAATGTTTTTTTCATCAATCGACGCGGTTGCAGCATGGGGGGTTGGGGTGGTGTCGGTGATGGTAATCCCCAATGTCGCACTCGTAGGGGTATTATCGCGATCATTCACCGTAATCCCAATGGAATCCAAAAGACCACTAGGATTATTTTTACTCACACCAGAGGGGTCATAATCGTACGTAATAACCCCTGTTGAGGCGTTATACCCCGTGATGGTCATTGTCCCTTGCGTTGTTAGAACTGCAATAGGGGTTGTTCCACTGTTGCGTAAATCGGCTTCTAAAATCGTCGTATTGGCAATTTGAACCGATGTGAGTCCATCCACCGCACTAATCGTAAAGGTTTGACCTGCAAAGGTTGCATTTTCAGCAACACTCTCTTGCCCTCCAACCGCTCCATTATGATCGGTAATAGTAATCGTGGGGGTATCACTGGCACCATTAATGGTCACAGTTAAGGTTGTCGTACTCGTCACTCCTTGAGAATCTTTCATGGTATAGACGAAGGTATCGGTAAGATGTTCCCCTGCAATCAGATGTTGTACCGTTGCATCGGCATTATTTACCGTATAGGTATACACTCCAGCACCTGTAATCTTGATCGTCCCATAGCTACCACTAAGAGTACTTCCGACACTACCCACCGCATCACTACTGATATCGGCTCCCACTTTTACCCCACTGATCGTTTTGGTATCACCCGTATCGACATCGGTATCATTAGTAAGGACATTCCCTGTTGGGTTAACACCGGCTGTGGCATTATTCACACCCCCTTTTTCTTGCGCTGTTGCCGTATCTGCTACTGCCACGGGGGCATCGTTCGTTCCATGAACTGCAATGGTCAACGTTGTGGTAGAAATATCCCCATCGGCATCTTTAATCGTGTAACTAAAGACATCATTCTTGGTCACCCCTTGCCCAATAGCTTGAACCACAGGGTTGGTGTTATCCAGCGTATACGTATACGTACCATCAGCGTTAATCACGACACTTCCGTAGGTTCCCGTGATACTATTACCCAACGTTGCACCATTAGAAAGATCTGTCGTAGAAGAGGCAGTCCCCGCAATAACTCCAGTAATAGGAGTACCAACTGTACCATTATCAGCACCGAGGGTATCAGCATGATCACCTGCTGAGGCACCACTTGTCCCAAAGACATTCCCACTTGCACTCAATGTCGTATCTTCGGTGACGCTGTTGGTATCCGCAATCGCGGTGGGAACATCATCCACGATGGTGACCGTGAGGTTGCCCGTGTTGGTCAACCCTGTTCGGT
>JAVHOQ010000080.1:0-20468 GCA_036170115.1 Sulfuricurvum sp. | reverse complement strand
GGGTGATGGTTGGGGCATCGTTGGTTCCGTTGATCGTGATGGTGAGGGTGGTGGTACTGGTATCCCCATCGGCATCTTTGAGGGTGTAGACGAAGCTATCGGTGAGGGTTTCTCCATTGGCTAAGTGTTGGATACGTACATCACTGTTATTGGCGGTGTAGGTGTAGGTTCCATCACTATTGATGGTCACACTTCCGTAGGTTCCTGCTACAGCACTGCCCACATTGGTGGTCGCATCGGTAGACGTATCGGTTCCTGCTTTTACCCCACTGACAGGGATGGAGGTAGTATCGGCTCCTAGGGTATCGTTTGCGGTGACCACGTTTCCGGTGGCGACTAGGTTTCCACTGCCATTGACGGCGGTATCTTCCGTAACACTGTTAACATCAGCGCGTGCCGTTGGGACATCATCCACGATGGTGACCGTGAGGTTGCCCGTGTTGGTCAACCCTGTTCGGTCATTGACTTGGAGAGCAATAACATCGGTTACATCGTTATTCCCATCATTGGTAGAGCCATTGGTGTGGGCGGTGTTAAGGGTGTAGGTGTAGTTAATACTTCCACTTCCATCTTGGTGGGTTGCATCACTGGGGGTGAAGCCATTGATCACTAAGGTACTGCCATTGGCGGTGGTGATACTAATGGGGGTAGTTCCACTGGCAAGCAATTGCGCTTCACTGATGGTTGTCCCGCCGATAACCACACTGGTTAATCCATCTTTTGCACTGAGGGTCAGGGTTCCACTGGTTGTTTCGGTCGTCGCGCTTGGGTTAGACCCTGTGGAGAGGGAGGCTTCGTAGACCGTCGCTTCACCTCCGATATGGGTACCATTGCCTGTATCATTTCCATCCACGGGGGTGATGGTTGGGGCATCGTTGGTTCCGTTGATCGTGATGGTGAGGGTGGTGGTGGAGGTTGCCCCTTGGCTATCTTTTGCGGTATAACTAAATATTTCCGTGAGCGTTTCACCTGCTGCCAAATGCTGTACCCGTACGTCATTATTGTTGAGTGCATAGGTATACGTCCCATCGCTTGCGATAGTGACGGTTCCATACGTTCCTGCAACAGTATTTCCTACTGTCGTAGCATTAGTCAAATCACCACTTTGGATTCCTGCTTGTACGCCACTGACCGTTTTGGTATCCCCCGTATCGACATCGGTATCATTTGTTAATACACTCGTTCCACTAATGATCGTCGTAGCGGCATTACCATCATTATATCCTGTAGCATCAGCGGCATCTTCGGTCACACTGTTGGTATCGGCAACCGCGATAGGAATATCGTTGGTTCCCGTAATGGTGATGGTCACATCATGGCTTCGGGTCACCCCATGATTATCGGTAGCATCAACCCTGTAGGTCAACGTCACGGTCTCCCCCGCGGGGATGGAATCAAAATAGTGACTCCCTGAGTTAAAGTTCCAGACAATACCGTTGGGATTATCCGATAGCACCGTACTTGGTTCCCCTCCACTGACCCCAAACATCGCAATCAAGTCTGAAGTGGTTGGCAATGCACCCTGATACGTCCCCCCAACACTAACAATCCCCCCAGAGGTGGCAGTGACCGTATCGGTCGTATCCACATCCCCAATGCTCAAGGTTCCCGTGGTGGAGAGGGTAGTATTGGTCTCAGTAACAGCGGCAGTATCACTATCTCCCGTACTCACAGTAAAGACAGGGACATTATTGACCCCATGGATCACGATGCTTAAGGTGGTGGTACTGGATTGTCCCGCACGATCAACAATGGTGTAGGTAAACGTCTCGGTGAGGGTTTCACCCACCGCCAATGCTTGCATTTGCAGGGGAGAATCGTCCAATGTGTAAGTATAAGTTCCATCGCTGTGGAGGAGTAATGTTCCATAAATACCTGCCGTTGTCCCTCCGACATGACCTGCCCCAACGCCTGAAATACTCGTGATGGTCATCGTATCGTTACCATCGGGATCGGTATCATTCATCAAAATACTCCCCCCAACGATAACCGTAGAGTTAGGATTACTATCATCATACCCTAAAGCATCGGGGGCATTAACCGTGACATCATTATGATCCGTAACCGCTAAAGGGGGACGGTTGATGGGAACAACGGGTGTTTCATGATCGGGATTATCCCCATAAAAAACACCATCCTCTTCATACTCCCGTATAGCACCCAAAAATTTGGCGTTCCGAAGATCAGAAATAACGTCCGTTTGTTGCCCTGTTCGATCCTCAAAACGATCTTCAGGGTTTTGGTAATTGTCATCAAATTGGGCTTGTCGAAGATTAGAACTGGGACGCGTTTGATTGCCCGTTCGGGGATCAAAGAGATCCTCTTGTGCGGTCATGAGTTGCGCCTCTTTTTCCCCAAACGTTGTCCCCTCTGGGGTTGTAGCCTCTTGGGGTGCTTCTGGAGATACGGGGGATTTTTGGTGGTGAGCAAGGATATTTTCCAGACCCCATGAAGAATTGACATCCACCTCTTTACCGGTTCGTACCCCAAAAGCAGTTTGGATGGGTTCTTCGCCCCTCTCTTTCTCGGTCACAGGGGGATGAGCATCGTGAGGTGGTGCGACAATGACAGGTTCGCTTGCAATAGGAAAACCATTCGGGGCAAAGGGGTTAGCTGCACTGGTATCAATGACCGATTCCGACCCCTCATGATGGGAGGGGATCATCGTTGGATCAAACAATTGAGGAGCCGTCCCGTTAAAGGTCGTAGTTCCCCCATTATCCGCATACGCAACACGATAATGTGACGACGAATCTCCATTAAAAACAATATCTCCCGCTTCAATCGTATCCCCCGATGAAAGCTTTGACATGGTGCCATCCAATTTTTTGATAAATACGTCCCCTTGAACGTCCGTTACGGTTGCGATGATCATACTGTCCCCTTTTTCGCTTGTATGCTGTTACTATAGAGGAAAAAAATGGTTCAAAAGTGACATTTTTTCTCTACCTAACGCCTATGAGTGACCGTATTATAGAGTAAATAGTAAAGAAGAGGATAGTGTCCCTAGGGACACTATAGAAAATTATTTATAACGAAGGGCAAAATCAAGACGATCTTTGACGTGGAGTTTTTGGTACAAATGCGAAGCGTGGGCTTTAACGGTTCGTGGGGTAATGGCTAAGAGGTCTGCAATCTCGTAATTGGTTTTACCTTCCAAGAGATAGTGGGCAATCTCTTGTTCCCGTTGGGTTAATAAGGAAAAAAATTCTCGCGCATGGGTGGGGGCAATTTCCCCGACCAATTGCGCAATGAGTTGAGGATGAAGCCATATCATCTGTTGCTGTAACGTCTCCATCGCCGCGTGAAAATAGACGGCGTGCATCAACGCATTGCCATACCCTTTGACCCCCAGTTTCAGATAATAATGCGCTGATGAGAGCAAAGGTAAGCGTTGCAATACCAGTAAGGTATTATTGTGCGCGACCAATTCTTTGATAATACGTTCATTATACGCAAGGTTATCATCCAAGATCAGAATCATGTACTCATGAGAGTACGTTTTTAACTGATCTGCATCATCGCACACGATCACCTCAACCTCGGGTGTCATGGAGTGTACGCTATGCTCTACGCATTGGATATCATATCCGTACACAATCCATTTCATTAACGTTCACTCAACATATTTTGTTTGGTTTTAAGAATTGGTTTGAGAATATAATCCAACACACTCTTACGTCCTGTGATAATGTCAGCATTAACGGTCATCCCCGGTAAAATGGTCAACCGTTTGCCATTGTGTTGGATGTAACTTTTATCGGTCACAATTTGGACGATGTAATAGACATCCTCTTTTTTGTTGGTTTGGGTATCGGCACTGATAAGCGATACTTTCCCCTCCAATGATCCATAGATGGAAAAATCGTACGCTGATAATTTAACCACCGCCCGTTGCCCCGGATAGATAAAGGCAATGTCGGAGGGTTTGATTTTTACCTCTGCGACCAGTCGTTCCCCTCGGGGGACGATTTCGATCAAATCATCCCCCGGTTTAACAACCCCCCCAATGGTATGGACAAAAAGACTTTGCACCACCCCATCCATGGGAGAACGCACCGTCGTACGATCCACTTCATCGCTTAATGCCGTCCCATTAGCCTGTAAGGTTTGCAATTTCGATAAGGTCTCATTGTATTGGGTTTGGGCATCCGCACGGAATTTTGCCCGTGCCTCTTCGATGGAACGGGCGGTCTCTTGGATCACCGAAGCCAAACGGGGGATGGAAAGTGAAGTCGATTGGTATTGATCTTCCGCTTGGTTGGCATCCCGTTGCAATTTAAGATAATCGACCCGTGATTTCACCCCTTTTTCGACCATAGGACCGGTCATACGCACCTCTTCGTTGATCAAATCCAAAGAGTGTCGTAAATGCGCTTTGGTCGATTTGGCTTCGGAGAGGGATTGACGACTTTGGGTCAATTTTTCGGACAAACCCGATATTTTGGCATTCAGATCAAGACGATTGCTGTTAAACAACGCCCGTTCATTGTCGATATAGGGTTGCAACGCCGCAGAGACATTTCCTTCGCTAAACGCTCCCCCCAATCCTTCGGCTTTGAGTCGGACGAGTTTGGCTTGAAGCGCATACGCTTCCATGGTATTAGACGCAAACGAGGAGGTTGATTTTTCGTTCTTGATTTTCAAAAGAACCTGATTTTTTGTGACGCTTTGCCCCTCTTTGACCAAAATTTGTTGGACAATCCCCCCCTCTAGGTGCTGAATCATCTTATTGTGCGCGCTGGAGACCACTTCCCCTGTCCCGCGTGAAATCTCATCCACTTGGGAAAAAGCCGCCCAGACAATAAACAAAAAGATCGCTGCCAACCAAAGGTACAACACCGTGCGGATACGGCTGGGTGTGGTCATCAATACCGCCTCACTCAGGGCTTGCACATACTCGTAATCTTTGTACGTTAATCGTTTTTTCATACTATCATCCTTTTACACCCGAAAGGAGTTTAAGCACCTCATCGCGCGCTCCATCGTGTACAATCGCACCATTGTGCATCACAATCAACCGTTGGGTCAACGAAAGAATAGAGAGCTTTTGGGTCACCATCACTAAGGTTTTCCCCTCGCATACGCGGGTGAGATGGGCGATTAAATTGGCTTCGGAGGTTTGATCCATCGCATTACTGGGTTCATCCAACAACAATATTTCGGGATCGTTAAGCAAGGCACGGGCGATTCCCACACTTTGACGTTGCCCCCCTGAAAGCCCCAATCCCCGTTCTGCAACTTCCATCTCATAACCGCGTGGGTGGTTACGGACGAACTCATCGGTACCACTTTGGACACTGGCACGGATCATCGCTTCATCATTGCGGTAACGGGTTCCCCCAAAAATATTATCTTTGATCGTCCCACGGAAAAGGTGGACATCTTGGGGAACATACCCCATCGCACGGCGTAAATCGGCAGGGTCAATTTGCGAAATATCCAATCCATCGATCAAAATAGAGCCACTTTGGGGTTCATAGAGTCGCAAAAGCAATTTTTCGATGGTACTTTTACCCGATCCCATCCGTCCAATAATCCCCACGTGTTCCCCCGCTTGGATGGTAAAGGAGACATTTTTAAGGGCAGGAACCTCTTCTCCGGGATAGGCAAACGTCACCTCTTTAAACTCAATGTGACCGCTAAAGGTGGGTTTTTGGACAAACTGTTTCCCCTTAGGGCGTTCATCGGGACGACTCATAATCTCATTGAGCATATCGTAGGAGGTTTTGGCATCCTCATACTGGGTGAGCAATCCTGCCACCTGCCCCATGGGTGCCAATACCCGAGAAGTCAAGATCACCACCGCGATCAATCCCCCCATGGTGAGTTCAAACTCTTGGATCAAATAGACCCCATACACCACCACCGCTACGGAACTAAGCTGAATGAGCAACCCCGTAACCGTAGGGATGGAAGTAGAGAGGATTTTGGTTTTGAGTCCCCGCTCGGCAATCTCCCCATTGCTCTCTTCCCAATCAAACTGCACTTTTCCCGTCATGCTCATCGATTTAACGGTCTCAATATTATGAAGGCTTTCAATCAAAATACCACTTTTTTTCGCACTGGCTTCATGTGAGCGTTCGATGTTGGCGCGAAGGGGTTTAATCATTGCCAACGCATATCCCACGATAATCATCGCGGTCACAATGGGGATAAAGACCAACATCCCCCCCAAATACGCAATCATGATTAAAAATACGAGAGCAAAAGGGATGTCGACCAACGCCGTAATGGTCGTATTGGTAAAAAAGCCCCGCAACATCTCAAAATCACGAATCGTATTGGCAAACGATCCCACCGATTTGGAGTGGGCTTCCATCTTCATGTTGATCACTTTTTCAAACAAAATAGAGGACATGATAATGTCACTTTTTTTGGCCGCCGTCTCCACCAAATAGGTGCGAGTAAATTTTAAAAACGTATCCAATCCATAGATGATAATCACCCCGATGGTAAAGACCCACAAGGTCTCTATGGCATTGTTCGGGATCACCCGATCATAGACATTCATCGTAAACAGAGGCGTTGCCAACACCAAAAGATTGACCAACAACGTCGCCCACAGGGTATCAACATAAATTTGACGCGAGAGATTAAGCGTCCCCCAAAACCAATGGTTATGTTCGATATTCAACGTTCGTTTGTTTGCTTCGGAGTAGGTATAGATTTTTTTGAGCATATAGGCAAACCCCAAATACTCCTCTTCCAATTTTTTTATCTCAACCCATTCTTGGGAGGGTTCTACCCCTGGGTAAATAACCTTGGCACGCCCCCCTTCAATGGCATCTAAAATGATGGCATTTTCTTTTTCCATCATCAAAATAACGGGCAATTGCAACGAGAGAATATCCCGAATCGGGCGTTCAATGAGGGTAGTTTTGAGTCCCGCTCTGGCGCACGCGCGGGAAAAAAGGGATTTAGAGGAGTTTTTAGAAAACAATTTCCCCTCTTTGCCATTCAGAGGCAATCCATCACTGAGGGCATCGGCACTAAAGGGTTTATGATACAGCGCGGTGTAGGTCACCAACGCCTGAAGCAAGGAGTCATGAGAATAGGATGACATGGTTTTGGGTTCCTTTATTGGTATAACGTGATCGTAAGGGTATAGTTTTCTTCCCTAGCATCTCCATCATTTTCCAGCAGTATAGGATCTTTTCCATTACGGCACTCCAAAAGGATATTTTTTTCTGCAATGTGCATTCCGACAAGATGGGCTTTAGCATCGTCTAAAGCACGCTGACAGACTGCTTGTTGAGAGGCTTGCGTGGGATGAGATTCCATCAACACATCTTGAATCGCCCCAAAAAAGGTCGTTTTTTGGATCGCTTGAAATTCGGGATTATCATTGGTACGGGTGCGGGCGACCACACTCACCGTATACGGTTTTGCTGATGCAACATAACTGCTAAGCGATTCTTCTATTTTTTTCCACTCGCGATTGATGTCGGATGAATTTGACGCACGATAATGGATGGGTTGATAATGGATAATCCGTTCAAAATCCCCATAAAAGAGGGAATTATTTTGGTCACTCACTGCCGTATCGTGAAGCGGAGAATAGGGATACGTATACACGCCCGCAGACAACGTCGACCATGCCATAAGGGTCAAAAGAAGGGTTTTCATGGTTGAACTCCTGTTTTGGTATGCAAGGTTATTTCGGTACGGCGATTTTGGGCGCGACCTGACTCACTGACATTGGAGGCAATGGGTTGCGTCTCCCCTTTCCCTTGGGTGGTCATACGCTCTACAGCAATCCCATGCTTGACCAAGACATCCGCCAACGCTTTGGCTCGATTGGCAGAGAGTATTTGGTTGAGTTCATCATTCCCCACGCTATCGGTATGCCCAATAATTGCTATGGTCGTATCAGGGTGCGTTTTCAAGAAATTTTCCAATCGTGTAATATCGGCCGTCGCACTGGAAGGAATGGCGTACGATGCGGTGGCAAAATTAAGATGCAAGGTGACCATCTCAGGACACCCTTTGGTATCCACTTTATAGCCAGCAGGGGTATCGGGACATTGATCTTTGACATCAATGACCCCATCATGATCACTGTCACTAATCAGAGAATCTTGCAAGGTAATGGTCATATCAATGGGTTTGGTTTTGGTACATCCGTAGGGCATGAGATTTTCACCCGCTTTGGAGTTGTCACACAGATCCATATTATCGGGGATCGTATCGTTGTCCTGATCCATTTTGACCGGAAGAAGATCATTAATCACATCGTGCTTGTTGTTCCCCAAATTCACTTTTGCCATATAATCGGTCTTATTCCCCAAAACCGCCACTACCATCAATCCCATCGCGTCTAAAATGCGATATTGGGCAAAAAGGGCATCATGATCGGCATTGACGATTTGTTGACGGGATCCGATCACATCGTTTTGTGCGGAGAGGACCTCCAAGATGGAGCGTCGCCCCATATTGAACTCCTCTTTGTACAAATCCAACGTTTTTTCCGCATACTGGCGGTATTGGTGCAAATCATTGAGCTGTTTACTCACCATCGTATACGCATTCCACGACAGCTCAATCCCCTCAATGGCTTGACGTTTGGATTCGAGCATCGTTTGCATCTCTTTGTTGATCGTGCTAATGTTTTTTTGTTCCGTTGCCCGATCGGCACCTCCCCGATAGAGGTTATAGTTCATCACCAAGCGCGCTTGAAAACGGTCATCAGGGATGGTAAAGTTATTGTTGTGTTTGTTGGTGTCGTTGAGAAATTGGTTTACTTCCAAATCCACTTTGGGGTAATACCCTTTTTTGTTTTCCCCCATAAGGCTTTGCGCCCCTTTGATGTTGTACCGTCCGACCAAAATAGAAGGGTTATTATCGATAGCAATCATCGCCGCACGCTCAAACGATTCGGGCATCATCACGTTGAGTTTGGGTTTGATCATCGTGGAAGGATCCACTTCATGCCCCGTGTAGCGGCGAAAGGTGGCGTACGTATCACGCGCATTGTTCTCTTGAACCGTTAAATTTGATTTTGCCAACGACAGTGCCGCACTGACTTTATTCATCTCCGATTTGGTGGTCATCCCCCCATCGTAGAGGGTTTTAATCTTGTTGTACAAATCGGTATCAATCGCCACATTCTCTTTCGCCGTTTGGAGCAACTCCGTGGAGCGAATGACGTTGAGATACGCACCCACGGTACGAAACGCAATATCATTGGCTTTTTCGAGATAGTTGTACGACGCTGCCATCACTCGCGCTTCTTGGTAGTCGACTTTATGACGGGTTCCAAAACCATTAAAGAGATTTTGGGTCAGGGTCAACGAACTCTCATAATTGAGAAATTCTGGATACGGGGCATTGACGGCGTTTAAAATTCGTCCTGCACGGTTATAGCCACCGGCGACACGCAAATCCAACGTGGGATAATATTCTGCCTCGGCAATTTGGAGATCGTGCTGCGTTGCACGAAAGTTGCTCAACCGCTCTTGTACCACAGGGTGGGTTTGTAACGCTTCACTCACCGCTTGATCAAGGGTCAACGCCCATAGCGAATGGCCTAGCAATACGGTCATAATCATAACGTTTCGCATAAAAATCCCTTCATGATATTCTATCAATAGATCGTAAGATGGAGCGTGTTAAAAAATCGTTTTAAACACCCTCATATTCAATAAACAGTGTTATGGTATCGCTTAATGGTGGTTGAAATGTTACCACGATTTTTAACATTTTCTTACTGATGTTTCTTCGTCTATGTGGTTTAGCGCGCGCATAATAGGGCTTCAGTCACCAATTTCGCCGCAGCTTCACGCTCGCCATCGACGGGAATATGGATATTTAGCCCGCGCAATTCCCGTTTCTCTTCCCAATTGATCACTTTGACCACCACTTTGGCTTCAGGGGCAAAACTTAAAATAGCTTCGCATACCAGCCGTTTTTTGGCACTTTTTTCCAGTGTGACAATGATACTTGCTGCCTCTTTAGTGTGCAGTTTTTCTAAAATGGCGGTTTTGGACATATCCCCATAATAGGCTTTTTCTCCCTCTGCAAGGGCTTCTTGGACGTGTTTGTAGCTGTTATCGACGATGATATAATTGACATTGGCATCACGAAGTGCTTTGACCACAAATTTGCCCACCACCCCATACCCACACACGATCACATGATCGTGCATCACGGCTAACGATTCAAAATTTTCGGTTTGGCTTTGCTCTTTAAAAAAATACCCCGCAACCATCCCGATACGTGACAAGATAAAGGGGGTCGCCACCAGTGAAAGGACTACCACTAAGACCAGCAATTGAACCAAATTATCCTCCAAAAGCCCTTTGTTCCCCGCCAGTGCAAAAATCGCAAACGAAAATTCCCCCACTTGGGACAAGGCAATCGCGGTTTTAAAGGCGACTTTTCCTTTGGACGAGAGTCGGACGATGGCAAAAATAACCATCGCTTTGATCCCCAAAATCGCCACCAAAATCGCCAAAATCTCCCCCAAATGGGCAAATAAAAACGCCACATCAATCTTCATCCCCACCGTCACAAAAAACGTCCCTAATAAAAGATCTTTAAAGGGAGCGATGTCGGCTTCGACTTTGTGGTGATAGTGGGTTTCGGCGATAATCATCCCCGCGATAAATGCCCCCAACGAATAGGTAAACCCAAACGCATGGACGCTGATCGATGCCCCAACGACGATGAGTAATACCGATCCCATAAAGAGTTCTTCGACGTTACTCTCAGATGAAAAATGCAATAACCACGTCATCACCCGTTTGCCTACGACAAACAGCACAATCACCACCACAAACGCACTCAGCGCGGTTTGACCCAATACTTCCATAATATTGGTGCTTTTGGTACTTAAAAAACCGATTAATAACAAAATCGGGATCACCGCCAAATCTTGGTAGATCAAAATTCCCATCGAGCGTTGACCGTAGGGGCGGGTGATCTCTTTGGTCGTTTTAAGATGGGTCAGTACCACCGCCGTAGACGAAAGGGATAACGACATCGAAATAATCAACGCCGTCGCGAAATTAAGATGAAATATCCCATACGTCACCCCCAACAAGACCATCGCGGTCAAGGTCGTTTGCAAAAAGCCATTAAAAAAAACGTCCACTTTCATCGTTGCCAATCGACGCAGTGAGACCTCTAATCCGATGGTAAACATCAAAAAGACCACCCCAAATTCGGCAATGGATTCCAACGTATGGGAATCCGCCAAATTACGCAGATCAAACGCGTACGCCACCACCGTCCCCGTAATAATGTATCCGATGATGGGCGAGATTCCTACCCTTTTTAAGATCAGATTGACGACAATTGAGATGCCCAATGCAATCGTAAGATAATCCAGAGCCGATTCCATTTGTTTCCTTTCTCCACCCCTTGGGAGGTGCTTTTTTGGTATTTTATAAGTGTTGGCAGTATATAATGGCAGGCTTAAATTTGTATCCCTGATGCGTCTCTACGTAGCTCATTTTTTAACCAATAATCCTTAAGGAATCAATGATGACCAAATATATATTTGTCACCGGTGGCGTATTAAGCTCACTGGGAAAAGGGATCACTGCTGCTAGTGTCGGCGCACTGCTCAAACATTCGGGCAAAAACGTCGGAATGCTCAAAATCGATCCGTACATCAACGTCGACCCTGGTACCATGAGTCCCTTGGAACATGGGGAAGTATTTGTCACCAAAGATGGGGCAGAGACCGATTTGGACATCGGAAACTACGAACGTTTTTTAAACGATGCGTTTTTACGCACCAGTAACTTCACCACAGGCCAAGTCTACAGCTCGGTGATCGAGCGCGAACGCAGTGGGGGCTATTTGGGTCAAACCATCCAAGTGGTTCCCCATATCGTCGGTGAAATCGTCAATCGGATCAAAAAAGCGGGCGAAGGTCACGAAATTTTGGTCGTTGAGTTGGGGGGGACAGTCGGAGACATCGAAGGGTTACCCTTTATGGAAGCGATTCGTACCATGAAACACGATGACGAGGTAGAGGGGACGTTTTTTATCCACGTTACCTTAATCCCCTTTATCAAAGCAGCGGGAGAACACAAAAGCAAACCAACCCAACACTCGGTGCAAGAGCTTCGTCGTATCGGGATTACCCCCCAAATGATTATCGCCCGAAGTGAAGAGAAACTTCCCAAAACGTTTAAGAAAAAATTGGCATTGGCGTGTGATGTGAGTACCAACAGTATCATCGAAGCGATGGATGAACAAACCATCTACGCGGTTCCGTTGAGCTTTTTGCACCAAAACATCCTCGCCCCCATCAGCAAAGAACTCCATTTAGGGGATCTTAAACCCGACATGGAGCAGTGGGATACCTTGGTCAAAAAAATCGTCTCCCCCAAACATCAAGTCACCATCGGATTTGTGGGAAAATATTTGGAACTCAAAGAGTCCTACAAATCGCTTATCGAAGCCCTCATCCACTCCGGCGCGCACTTGGATACCCGTGTCGCCATTGAGTGGATTGATTCGGAAAAAATCGAAGAGCATGGGGCGCAAACCTTTTTGGCCGATTGCGATTCGGTTCTCGTCGCAGGCGGTTTTGGGAATCGTGGTGTAGAGGGGAAAATCCAAGCGATCCGTTACGCTCGGGAAAATAACGTCCCTTATTTGGGGATTTGTTTGGGGATGCAACTCTCTATTGTCGAATATGCCCGCAATGTGTTGGGGTATGAGGATGCCAATTCGGTCGAATTTAATCCCAAAAGCACCCATCCGATGATCTATTTGATCGACAATTTCATCGACCAAACGGGAGGCACTCAGCTGCGTACCCACCATTCACCTATGGGGGGGACGTTGCGTTTGGGCGAATATCCGTGTGAAACCAAAGAGGGATCCCATCTTCGCGCTGCGTACAACGATGAGCCGCTTATTTTTGAGCGTCACCGTCACCGTTACGAGGCCAATCCGACCTATCGCGAAGCCCTCGAAAATGCGGGGATGATGATCACCGGAGAGTCGCATGGTCTCATTGAAGCGGTCGAAATTCCTGCCCATCCATGGTTTTTAGGGGTTCAGTTCCATCCGGAGTTTACCTCCCATCTCCAAAGCCCGAATCCTTCGATTTTGGCGTTTGTCCGTGCCACCTATGACCAAACCTATCCTGCTTGATGCGCCCCTTCTGGATGCGTATCAACTTGAAGCCTTATTGGGTGAGCGTTTCGCCCATACGTCTGAAAAACTCTCCGATATTCCCCACCCCTCACTGCTCAAAGATGGACTCAAGGCTGCCCAACGGATAGCCCACGCCCTACACCATCGCCAAACCATCGCCCTTGTGGGGGATTATGATGTCGATGGGGTCACCTCTACGGCGATTGTTCAACGTTTTTTTCACCTTATCCATTATCCCCTCCTCGTCACAATACCCAACCGTTTTACCGATGGGTATGGGGTTTCTAAGGGGGTTTTAGAACGCATTGAAGCGGATATAATCATTACAGTCGATAATGGGATTAATGCCATTGAAGCGGCACACGTGTGCAAAGTGCGGGGGATCGATCTAATCATCACTGACCACCACACCGTAGGGGAGAACCTACCCGATGCGTACGCCATTGTCAACCCCAAACAAGCCGATTGTCCCTACCCCTTTAAGGCCATTTGTGGGGCGCAAGTGGCGTGGCTTTTGATGGGCTTGGTCAAATCCGAACTCAAGCTCTCCCTTGATATGAGCCAATTTTTCCCGTTTGTGGCACTGGCGATTATCGCCGATGTGATGCCTTTGGTGGGGATGAATCGCACGTTGGTCAAAGCGGGATTGGCGATGATGAATACCTCAAGTATCCCCGCATTTGTGGTGATCCAAGAGACGTTGAAAAAAACGACCCTCTCTTCAGAGGACATCGGATTTCAAATCGCCCCCCGCATCAACTCCGCCGGACGCTTAGAGGATGCCTCGTTGGCATTGAACTTTTTAAGCGCACCCACCCTCCAAGAGGCGTATCACCATTTCGAGATTTTGACCGAACTTAACACCCTCCGTAAAACCATCGAAGCCCACACCACCGCCCAAGCGATACGAGAGGTCAATCCCAACGATCCCGTGATTGTCGTTGCAGGCGAGGGGTGGAATGAGGGGGTGGTGGGGATTGTCGCCTCAAGGCTGGTCAACCAATTCCAAAAACCCGCCATTGTCTTAAGCATCCATGAGGGGATTGCCAAAGGTTCAGGACGCAGTATCGGTAATGTCGATCTCTATACCCTGATCCAATCCCAAGCATCTTTGCTTACCAAATTCGGCGGTCACACCATGGCAGCGGGATTGTCGATGGAGGTGGGGGTCTTGGAGCAATTTCGCCAAGGGATCACTGATGTAGCCTCACAGCTTGATCCTCACGATTTTATCCCCAAAAGTGAGGTCATCGGGGAACTCAAACACGATGCGATTGATTTGGGATTGCTGGAATTGTTGGAAAAATTTGAACCTTACGGGGAGGGAAATCCCCGCCCACGATTTTTGTTACGTAACGCTTGGGTGATCAAAAGCACCCTCTTTGGTGCTGAAAAGACCCACAGTCGCTTGGAGTTACGCCCTTCCCATCTAAGTCCCAAAACCTTGGAATTTATCGCTTTTTCCAAAGTTCTCAGTCTCCCTGATGAGGGGACGATGAATTGCAGTTATACGGTAGCCAAAAACGAATTTCGGGGTAAAATATCAATGCAATTGATGGTCGAAAAGGTCTTTTGATGGATACGTTTTTTATCGAGTCCCGCGATCCTTTGTTTGGGATTATCATCTTTTTTCTCCTCTTGTTTCTCCTCTCCTTTATCAGTTATTTGGTGGGACGACGCAAAAGTATCACCCAGCACAAGGCGATGGAGCAGTTTTTAGGGACGTTCACCCAGCCCTCCAGCGAAGTGACCATGGTCTCCCAAATTCACAACAATGCCACCACCAATGAGACGTGGCTAGCCCTAGCGCAGGGGTTTGAGCATCAAGGGAATTTTGAAAAAAGTATCGATATTTATCACGGTCTTTTGACCAAAAAAAGTGATACCCTTGTCCAAAAAGAGGTCTTGCTCAAACTGGGACGAAGCTACTTTAAAGCGGGATTTTTGGAACGCGCTCGACAAAGTTTTTTGCAAGTGTTGCAACACTACCCCCGTACCCCCTACGCCCTTAAGCATCTTATTTTGATTTATGAACAACTCCAACAATACGATCAAGCACTCCAAGTCGTAGAGTCCCTCGTTGAAATTGAAGGGGAAACAGCCCTACGGGAACAACTTTATCTCCAAACACGCCATCTCCTTGCCAATCCCAAACGCTCCATTGAGGAGAAAGCGACCTTTTTACTCACCCTCTATACCCAAAACGCCCAATTGGGCTATGTGGTCTTTGAGTACCTTTTTACCTATCGCCCCACGTTGGCATGGCGTCATTTTGACCATGCCCTTGCCCCACGATTGGCGGATATTTTATGGCGACTCCCCGTAGAGAGCCTTGATTTGGATATAATTGCACTCAATGGTTTTTTACGGGAACTTTTTAGTGCCAAAGGAAGTTGTGACCTTGCTTGCTCCAGCAGTGTGTTTGAGCTGGATGTTCTCATCGCCTTGCAACACGCACGCAGTACCAAAGCAACCCTCCAGTTTGAGTACGTCTGTAAAGAGTGTCACCAAATTTCTTTTTTACCGTTTCATCGATGCCCCACGTGCCATGCGATTGACTCGATCGAACCCCTCATGAGTCTCACCAAAGAGCGGTACGATGAAAACCACTCGTTTCAATAACACCAACTAAAGGATTACACAACCATGAACAATCTACAAACCCTACAACAGCGATTAGGGTACCAATTTCATAACACCAAGCTCCTTATTGAAGCGCTGACGCACAAAAGCTACAAACAGCCCTACAATAATGAGCGACTGGAGTTTTTGGGCGATGCGGTACTGGACTTGGTCGTTGGGGAATATCTTTACACCAAATTTCCCAAATTCGATGAGGGGGATCTCTCCAAAATGCGCGCCTCATTGGTCAACGAAGATGGCTTTACCTTACTGGCAAACTATTTGCACTTAGGGGAGCATATTTACCTCTCCAACGCCGAAGAAAACAACAATGGTCGCACCAAAAATTCCCTCCTTGCCAACGCTTACGAAGCGGTCATGGGGGCGATTTACCTCGAATCGGGATTGGACAGCGTCCGCAATATCACCATCGAACTGCTTGAACAGGTGCATGAAGAGATTTCACTCAATTCCCTTTTTAAAGATTACAAAACCTCGTTGCAAGAACTCACCCAAGCGCGCTATGGGATCACCCCCGATTATCAACTGGTCGCTGCCCATGGCCCTGACCACAAAAAAGAGTTTGATGTGGCGGTCTTCATTGATGGAAAACAATACGCCAAAGCGTTGGGGAAAAGTAAAAAACACGCCCAACAAGAAGCCGCCAAACAAACATTGGAAATTCTTTTGGGGGAGGGGAAATGATTTTTCGCTTGGGATATGACAAAATGCCCTATTTTTATCTTTTTTTGCTCAGTGTTTTATGATACGGAAAAAGAAGGGGGAAATGATCATGAAGCCTCACTATACTTCCATTGATTTATTTGCCGGTATTGGGGGGATTCGCCTTGGATTTGAACAAACCAATCGGGTGTGTAATGTTTTTTCCTCTGAAATTGACCCTTTTGCGTGCAAAACGTATCACGCCAATTTTGGGGATAACCCGCACTGTGATGTCACCAAAATTGAGGAAAACACCTTACCCGATTTTGATATTCTTTTAGCAGGTTTCCCCTGCCAAGCTTTCTCCATTGCGGGAAAACGGGGAGGATTTGACGATACGCGAGGAACCCTTTTTTTTGATGTAGCGCGTATCCTCAAAGCCAAAAAACCCAAAGCCTTTTTACTCGAAAATGTCAAAGGACTCACCCATCATGACAAAGGTAAAACCCTCCAAACCATTTTAGACGTTCTCCGTAACGATCTGGGTTACACCGTGTATACGCAATTGCTCAATGCAAAAGATTACAATATCCCCCAAAATCGGGAACGCATTTACCTTGTAGGATTTAAAAACCCTACCCCTTTTGAATTTCCTCACCCCAAACCCTTGAACCGTGCGGTCAAAGATATTATCGAGTCGGATGAAGTCTCCTCCAAGTATTATCTTTCGGACACCTATCTCAACACGCTCAAACGACATCGCCAACGCCATGAAGCCAAAGGAAATGGATTTGGGTACGAAATTCTCAAATCGGAGGGGATTTCCAATACCCTCGTAGTGGGAGGAATGGGGAAAGAACGCACCCTCATACGCGACACGCGTCTCACCAATTTCACCCCAAAAACCCGTATCAAAGGGGAGATCAATGGGGAATTTATCCGAAAAACAACCCCACGGGAATGGGCAAGACTCCAAGGATTTCCCGATAGTTATCACATCCCCGTCAGTGATGCCCAAGCATACAAACAATTTGGTAACTCGGTGTGCGTTACCGTTATTCACGAAATTGCCAAAGAGATCATCAAAAGGCTAGATAATGACTACCAAAGAGTACTTTCTTCACACAAAAATCGTCAAAGGGAAAGAGACTTCGACCCTCGAATTGTTCACTACCCTCTGTCCTGACTTTACCCTTTTACGAGGACAAACACCTCAAACACAATTAAAAATTATTTGGGATGCCTTACAACGTCACGAAAAAAGTGACAACAGCGTCAATGGTAAACTGTTTGAATACGCCATTATTGCTATTCTCATCAACGAAACGATTTTACCCTTATATGTCCAAGCCAAAGTAGCCTTTGTCCCCAATATTGAGTTTGATCTTTTGCTCTATTCCACCCATCGACCCATTGCTTTAAGTCTCAAAACCAGTTTACGCGAACGGTATAAACAAGCCGATTTGGAAGCCATTGCTCTTAAATATGTCCATCGGAAAGGGCAAGCCTACCTTTTGACCATCAATGCAAAAGAGGCACTTTCGGTCAATAAAAAAATCCTCTCAGGGGATGTTATCGGCATTGATGGCGTTATTGACTGTTTTAGTGATGCGTTTGATCGCTTTATTGCACAATTACGTCACGAATCATGGTCACAAGCGGGAAATATTGATATTGTCACCGCTGCTGCATTAATTACCACTACGTAAGGAGAAAGATATGAACCGCTTCGGAGAACGTTTTACGATAACCACATTTGGAGAATCCCACGGCAAAGCATTGGGCTGTGTTTTGGATGGCGTACCGGCTGGGCTTGCACTGGATGAGGCGTTTATCCAAAGCGAATTGGATCGCCGAAAACCGGGGCAAAATGAGTTTGCCACCGCGCGCAAAGAGTCCGATAAGGTCGAAATTCTCAGCGGCGTGTTTGAGGGGATGACCACCGGAACGCCCATCATGATGGTGATCTATAACACCGACCAAAAAAGTGGTGATTACAGCAATGTCAAAGATATTTTCCGCCCCGGTCATGCTGATTTTACCTATTTTCACAAATACGGGATTCGGGATTATCGCGGGGGAGGACGTTCATCTGCACGCGAGACCGCTGCTCGTGTCGCGGGGGGTGCGGTAGCCAAACTGATGCTCAAAACATTGGGAATCGAATGTGCCAGTGGTATTAGTGCCATTCATGGGATTTGCGCCGAAAACTTGGATTTTGACTATCCCAAAAACAGCCCCATTTATGCCCTTGATAAAAACGTCGAAGAGGCGCAAAAACAGGCGATTCTCACCGCCAAAAACGCCCATGATTCGGTGGGAGGCGTTGCCACAGTCAAGATCAGTGGACTGCCCATTGGATTGGGTGAGGGGTTGTATTACAAACTCGATGCGGTATTGGCTGAGGCGATGATGGGGATCAATGCGGTCAAAGCGGTCGAGATTGGGGAGGGGATTCACAGTGCGGAACTTTTGGCAAGCCAAAACAATGACCCCATCACCCCAAGCGGATTTAAGACCAACCATTCGGGGGGCATTTTAGGGGGGATGAGCAATGGAGATGATGTGCTTATTCGTGTCCATTTTAAACCCACCCCCTCCATCTTCATCGATCAAGAGAGCATCAATACCGCCCATGAGAGTCTCCACGTCTCCCTCAAAGGGCGACATGACCCGTGTGTTGCGGTACGGGGTTCGGTGGTCGCTGAATCCATGGCAGCGTTGGTCATTGCCGATATGGTGTTACTGAACATGGGGCGAACGATGGAGGGTATTAGAGGATATTATTCGGTCTGAACATACGCTACCACCCGATTACGCCCTTCATTTTTGGCGCAATAGAGGGCTTGATCGCTTTTTTGGATAAGGGTCATCATCGTATCGTTGGCTTCTAACGTCGCGATCCCAATGCTGATGGTGAGATGATTAACCACCTCAAATTTATACGCTTCCACCGTTTGTCGGATATGCTCTGCCACAGTCATCGCCCCTTTTTCGTCGGTATCAGGACACATAATCAAAAACTCTTCTCCGCCGTAGCGTCCACAATAATCGCTTTTACGGGTATTTTCGGTAATGATGTTGGCAACCCCTTGAAGAACACTGTCCCCAATGGGGTGACCATACGTGTCATTGACGTGTTTGAAATGGTCAATATCGATCATGATGACCGAAAGGGGTTGATGGTGAAAATGTGCCTCTTCCACCCCCATAATAAGCGATTCATCCATCTTATGCCGATTGTACAAATTGGTAAGTTTATCGATCAGAGCTAAGCGTTCCAGCTCTTTTTTGGCATTGTTATCGATCCCTACTGACATAAAAAACATAATAATGGTGTCGTCTTCATTTTTGACAGGGATAATGGTCTGCTCCAACCAATACGGTTCCCCATTTTTGGCTTGATTTTTCACCTCTCCTGTCCATTCTTCCCCGTTTAAAATGGTTTTCCATAAGTTTGCGTGTACCGCTTTTGGGGTATCGGGATGGCGGATAATGGACATTTTTTGATGGATCAGCTCCCCTTTGGTATACCCACAGCGATTCGCAAAAGCGCTGCTTACCCCCGTAATGATCCCCTCTGGCGTGGTGGTAGCAGTAATCACATAGCGATCAATAATCTTGGCAAACCGTTGCAACTCGATATTGGAATCACGCAGCTCTTTTTGGAGTTTGTTGGGGGTACGTGAAACATACAACGCTAAAGGGATACTAAAAAAGAGGCTTAAAAAGGCAACCAATAGGGTGATAATCAGATCACTCTCTTTGTCACTTTCTTTGAGGGTGTCTAGTAAGAGGGTCTCAGGAGCGGGTACTTTATCAAGGGTTACGGGATGGATCACTGCAGGCTTTTGGGTATGTTTGGTCAGGGTATCTTCAAGATAAAGGAGATGAATATTGTAACTGATTAAAGAGTTCAAGAGGGTAATAAAGAGTCCAAAAACCATAAAATAGCGTAGAAATGAGGACTTATAGTCTTTAGCTGTCATAAAATGTTACCCTATGTTATAATAATGAGCCACTTGCAAATCTAAACCTCAAATATTTCAAAAATCAGCATAGAT
>JAVHOQ010000079.1:0-11894 GCA_036170115.1 Sulfuricurvum sp. | reverse complement strand
TTCCAATAGCCTTAAATTAGAGGATGGATTTGGAGATTTGAAAGAGGCTCTTTAGAAATGTTTTGATTCATCATTACTTTGGGATAGATGCGGAAGAAGTTTGGGACGTGATTCACAATGATTTAAAATTCTTTAAATCTGTTATTTTGGATACTATCAACAAAATTGATTCCACCTTAAAAGAAGAACTTTTAGGTGATATTATTGACGAAAACAACCATTTAAATTTCATCGTTCAGGTTTTAAATCAACTCAAAAAAGAGTGCTAGCTGACTTATTTTGAACACTCCTTTTGAAGTAAAGCCTTCGCCCCCTTATAAATGGGTTCATCGATAAACCCATACCGCTCATCCACAAATCCGCTCATCCCTTGTGCTGCGTGTTCCTCAAAAAGGCGAATAATCTCGTGTGCGCGATCACGTTGTTCTTGAGTGTACCCAAAATGGTGATGAATAGCGGTCGTTTGGAGTGGAGTGATGCACCCTTTGGCGGTAAATCCCAGTTGATGTTCCAACGCCAACCAGCGATCAAATACGGCATGGTTTGTATGCTCTTGATAGACAAAGGAGACAGGTTTCACCCCACACGCCTGCGCGGTGATCAAAAAATGGGAGAGGAGATAGTGTGCGGTGGGATTATCAGGGGTAAAAAGGGTTTGTGGCATCCCAAAATCGGCGAAAAGATCCAGTACTCCCAGATAATAGGCACACACGCGGGGAGAAACTGCTAATTGAGCTAATGCTAACCATGCCTCTTTGGTTTCGATGGAGAGGTGAAGTTCAATCCCCTCATCAATGAGTTCCAAAGCACGCTGTACCTCTTCGAGGGTTTTGATTTTGGGGATGCGGATGGCATCGGGCATAAAAGGGTTGAGATACGCTATTTCTTGAATTCCCCCCTCATCCAGTGGATTAATCCGAACGACCATTTTTTGATCGGTATGGGGATACGAAGCCAATGTCACCGCACTCAAAAGCAACGCAAAAGGTTTTAACGCAGGACTCACCCCATCTTCGAGATTGAGGATAATACACTCAGCTTCAAGAGTGGGGATTTTGGCGAGATGGTGAAGATTATGCGCCGAAATCATCAACGCACTGCGAAAACTCAAAGAGCGATTTTGGTGTCGTTTCACGGGAGTCGCGTAGGCTTTTAACCCCTCTAAATCGTGGGCTTCAAGGTGTTTTTTTAGGTCGTTTAGGTTCTGAAGAAGCATGATCACCCTTTGTTTCGTGATGGAGGTAATAATAGAGGGTTTGAACCTCTGTTTTGGTGAGATAATAGTGGGGCATCCCTACGATGGGTTTACCCATTCGCACCGAAAATTGCTCAAAAGGGATGGTATCAATGGGTTTACCCTCAAACACTTTTTTAACCCCTTTTTCATGATAAGTAGCAATGCGTCGCCCCTCACCCTCTTCACCGTGACAGAGGTGACATCCAATCCCTCGTGGATTATGGTAGAGACTCGAAGCATACTCTTCTTTGGTAATAAAAGAAGCATCACCATAGACCATAACAGCGATCATTAGCAGTAGCAAACCCCTCATAAAACCCCTTTAACCAAATGTTAGTTATTTGTCGGTATGATACCGAAAAACGATTGTAAGGTGATTAAATGCAGCTCCTTGATGGTAAAGCTCTTGCGAAAAAAATGGAAGAGAACATTTCACTCGAATCAAAAGCGTTTAAACAAAAAACGGGGCGAATCCCCGGATTAGCCGTTATTCTTGTGGGGCATGATCCTGCGAGTCAAGCGTATGTCGGGATGAAAAAGAAGGCGTGTGACCGTGCGGGATTTTATTCAGTAAGTCATGAAATGCCAGAGGATATTTCCCAAGAAGCGATTATCAACACCATTGAGATGATGAACCACAACCCCAATATTGATGGTATCCTCATCCAACTTCCCCTCCCCAGTCATATTGATACGACCAAAATTTTGGAAGTGGTTGCCCCCTCCAAAGATGTCGATGGATTTCACCCCTATAATGTAGGACGTTTAGCCACAGGGTTGCATGGTTTTGTCCCTTGTACCCCATTGGGGGTGATGGAGCTTTTAAGCGAATACAACATCGATCCAAAAGGGAAAAATTGTTGCATCGTGGGTGCGTCCAATATCGTGGGAAAACCCATGGCGGCGTTGTTGCTTAATGCCAATGCGACCGTAGAGATTTGTCACATCTTCACCGATGATCTCAAAAAACATACCCTTGCCGCCGACATCGTTTTGGTGGGAGCAGGCGTAGTGAATCTAATCAAAGAAGATATGATCCGTGAGGGGACGATTGTGGTCGACATTGGAATTAACAAAACGTCCGATGGGCGATTGGTGGGGGATGTCGATTTTGATGCCGTTGCCCCAAAAACCTCCTACATTACCCCTGTTCCGGGGGGTGTTGGGCCTATGACCATCACGATGTTGCTTTCCAATACCCTCAAAGCCGCCCAAAATCATGCAAAAGAGTTAGTGTAATGAAACAAAAATTAGTTAATGGTCTCCACCGTGCGTATACATTTTCCAACTCATGGACGGGGACGGTTATCATTGTCCTTTTTATCATTTTTTTCGTGGCACAGGCGTTTAAAATTCCCAGTGGCTCCATGAAAGATTCGCTTCTCATCGGGGATCACCTTTTTGCCAAAAAATTCGCATACGGTATCTCTACGCCCCATATTCCCTTTCTTGAAATTCCATTGATTCCCGGAACTGATGGGCATATTATCGATGGGGCTGAACCCAAACGGGGGGACATTGTCATTTTCCGTTACCCCAATAATCCGCAATTGCATTACGTCAAACGATGCGTTGGATTACCCGGAGATGAGTTGTTTGTGATGGATAAAATCCTCTATCTTCACCCACGTGAGGGGGATGCGTATGCCAAACAAGCGTTCCCCAACTATACCCTCGTCACCGCCAGTGGTAAAGTGTGGGTCAAAGACCCCTATACCAAAGAACATTTAGGAATTCATCATAATGACCATATCGTCGATAATGGGATGTATCCTGCTGAAATTTTCAACACCACCCCCATTGTCGTCCCTGATAAGCAGTATTTTATGATGGGAGATAACCGTGACCACTCCAATGATAGCCGTTTTTGGGGTGCGGTTCCGTATGGTCTCATTGAGGGGACTCCATGGTTTGTCTATTTTAGTATTGATGAAAATTACGAAGTTCGATGGGATCGTATTGGGACAACACCACACGATTTAGAACAAGGGGATATTTTGAAACGGGCGCAAGAAAAACGGATGATTGAAGACGCAAAAGCTAATGAATTTAGTTGATCTTTTCCCCGCCCTTGCTTCTATCGTCGCGTTATTGATTGCTATCATCGGGCATGAGATCATGCACGGTTGGGTGGCGTACAAGTATGGGGATCACACCGCCAAGAATGCGGGTCGTCTGAGCATTAACCCCATTGTCCATATTGATCCTGTGGGGTCGATTCTTGTCCCTCTTATGACCTATTATCTTCCGATGCTGTTGGGAGCTTCAAGCGGATTTTTATTTGGATGGGCAAAACCTGTCCCCGTCACTATGGAAACCGTCATCCGTAATGGGGGATATAAAGCGGCGATGAGTGTGAGTCTAGCGGGGATTACGTACAATTTATTGTTGGCCGTTTTCTTCTCCACAATTCTCAAATCTATGGTTATCATTAATCCGCAAAGTGATTTTCTTCTGCTATTACTTGCACATTTGGTAGTGATTAATGTTATTTTGGCAGTATTTAATCTTCTTCCCATTCCAAGTTTTGATGGTTCACGCTTTGTCACCTATGCGGCATTGCAGTTTAAATTTTACAATGTAGCACGATTTTTTTTCAAAGCCGAACCTTATGGGATGATTATTGTCTTAATTCTTTTGATGACCCCCCTGAAAGTGATTTTTATTTTTTGGCCTTTTGAGGGTCTTTTAGATGTATTAAATATTACAAAGGAAATATATGAAATTTTATATCGCAACTGATCACGCTGGGATTGATCTGAAAAATTTTACCGTTGAGTTACTCCGTGCCAAAGGGCATGAACTTGTTGATTTGGGACCTTTTGATAAAACCAGAGTCGATTATCCCGATTACGCTATCAGCGTATGTGAAAATGTCCTCAAAGACACTGCGTCTCAAGGGATTTTGATTTGCGGGTCAGGGATTGGGATGTCTATGGCAGCGAACCGTTTTTCGGGGATTCGTGCGGCATTGTGTCATGATGCTTATACTGCGACGGTCGCACGGGGTCATAATGATGCTAATGTGTTGTGTTTTGGGGAACGTATCGTGGGTCAAGGGGTTGCTGAATCAATTCTTGATGCGTGGATTGCGGGAAAATTTGAAGGGGGTCGCCATTGCGGCCGTGTGGATAAAATCGAAGCCATTTTAGGGAGATAACGTATGACACTCAGTGCAGAAGAGTTACAAAAATTAGAAAATTCGATTCGGAACATTCCCGACTTTCCCAAAGCGGGGATTATGTTCAAAGACATCACCACGTTATTGGCGGATAAAGAGGCATTTGGTCTTCTGATGAACCATTTAGCCACGCGGTATGCGTCGTATAATCTCACGCACGTTGCGGGGATCGATGCACGTGGATTTATTTTTGGTGCGGCACTGGCACAGATGTTGGGGGTGGGGTTTGTCCCCATTCGTAAAAAAGGGAAACTCCCCTACACCACCGTTTCGGAAAAATATGCCCTTGAATATGGGTTTGATGAAGTAGAGATCCATATTGATGCTTTTAGTGGCGTAGAGGAACCCAACGTGTTGTTGATTGATGATTTGATCGCCACGGGGGGAACGGCATACGCTGCGGCAAACCTTATTGACAAAGTAGGGGCAAACTGCGTTGAAGCGTGTTTTATTATGGGGCTAAATTTCTTGGATGGACAATCCAAGCTTCGTAATGTAACCACTGTTTATACCGTGATTGGAGTGAATTAAATGTATATTCCTACACCCTCCCCTTTTGATCCTATTGAGGGACATTTTGGACTTTTTGGGGGACGTTATGTCCCTGAGACATTGATGCCTGCATTATTGGAGCTTGAAGAAGCGTATAAAGAAATCCGTTTTGATGAAGCGTTTTGGAGCGAAGTGGATGGGTATCTCACCGAGTATGTGGGTCGTCCTAGTCCTTTGTATTATGCCGCGAATCTCTCCGAAGCGTTAGGGGCTAAAATCTATCTTAAACGGGAAGACCTTAACCACACAGGGGCGCATAAAATCAACAACGTCATTGCCCAAGGGTTGATGGCAAAACGTCTGGGGAAGAAAAAAGTGATCGCTGAAACAGGGGCAGGACAACATGGGGTTGCTACTGCCACCATTGCCGCGCTGTTGGGATTGGAGTGTGAAATTTTTATGGGAGCCAAAGACGTAGAGCGTCAAGAACTCAATGTCTTTCGGATGAAACTCCTTGGTGCCAAAGTTCACGCCGTTCAAAGTGGCTCAAAAACCCTTAAAGATGCGATGAACGATGCCATTCGTCACTGGGTCACCCATGCACGCGACACTTTTTATATCATCGGTACGGTGGCAGGACCGCATCCGTATCCAATGATGGTACGTGATTTTCAAGCAATTATTGGATGGGAAGCACGCCAACAGATTTTGGAAAAAGAGGGGAAATTACCCGATTACGTTATCGCCTGTATTGGGGGAGGCTCCAATGCCATTGGAACCTTTCAGCACTTCTTGGAAGATGAAACCGTCCAATGTATCGGCATCGAAGCAGGCGGTTTGGGGGTGGAGACGGATAAGCACGGGTGTTCATTACTCAAAGGTCGTCCGGGTGTCTTGCATGGTCAAATGAGCTATCTTCTCCAAGATGCGGATGGACAAATTCTCGAAGCCCACTCCATCTCAGCGGGATTGGATTACCCCGGTATCGGCCCAGAACACGCGTTTCACAAAGACAACGGTACGGTGAAATACGACAATATCACCGACCAAGAAGCCTTGGATGCGTTTGTTTGGTTGAGCCGTGCAGAGGGAATTATCCCCGCGTTTGAAAGTTCCCATGCCATTGCCTATCTGAAAAAAATGGAAAATCTCCACGGAAAAACCGTGATCGTTACGGTCTCAGGTCGTGGGGACAAAGATATGATCCAAGCCAAACAAATTTTGAATTTTGATAACTAAAGGGGACGCGTGGAGCATCTATTTCTAGAGTGGCTAAAAGAATATGGCTACATTGTCCTTTTTGGGTGGAGTATTTTAGAGGGTGAATTAGGGTTGGTTATGGCGGGCATTATGTCCCATACGGGGGATATGTTTTTACCTATTGCTCTATTGTTTGGGGCATTGGGGGCATTTGTGGGGGATCAAATTTATTTTTACATTGGACGCTACAATAAAAAATACATCCACAATAAACTTCGTTCTCAACGCCATAAATTTGCGATTGCCCATTTACTTCTGATCAAATACGGTTGGCCTATTATTTTTGCCCAACGCTATATGTACGGAATGCGCACCGCTATCCCTATGGCAATTGGACTTACCCACTACTCCTCTCGTCGCTTTGCGGTGATTAATTTTATTAGTGCCTTCTTTTGGGCTGCTATGACCATTATCCCTGCGTATTATTTTGGGGAACAGTTGTTGGCTGTTTTAGCATGGATTAAAAGTCATTGGTATTTTGCTATCCCCTTGGTCCTTGTGATCTTTGGGTCTATTTCGTATCTTTTTAGTCGTATTGAAAAAAATCTTTTGGAGAAACGCCGTGAACGTAAAACTATCTAATCAACCCCTTGACCGTATTGAAGCACAACTTACATTAGAGTTTGTCAGTGCCAAAACACTCTCTTCTCATCCCCTGTATCCCCTTCTAACGCAAGGAGGGTTTAAAGCGACCCACGAATCCCTTTGTCCTTTGCATGAACACGCTTTATTGGTGTGTGGTATCGAAGAGGATACTACTAGCGAGGTGTATCGATCAGCGATGGCAACCGCCATCAAAGCTGCCATGAAGTATGGCTATGGGTCACTCAAATGTGCGCAATACACCACGCGCCACTTTCATGCGTTGATTGAAGGGGTTGTTTTGGGAAGCTATACCTTCCAACACTACAAATCAGAAGCTAAAGAATCGGTATTAACTGAGGTGATCTTTTCCTACGAAAATCACGATAAACCCGCCAATGATACCGATGCGTTGGACTCTATTTTAGACCAAACCCTCATTATCGCCAATGCCACCAATTTTGTCCGTGATCTGGTCAATCAAACCCCCCACGACATGACCCCTCAAGTGATGGCAACGGCGGCGGATCACTTGGCGTTTAAAAATCATCTTGAATGTACCATCCTTGGAGCCAATGACCTCAAAGAGGAAAAAATGAATGCGATGCTTGCTGTCGGACGGGCTTCAACCAATCCTCCGCGTCTTATCCATTTGGCGTATAAACCCAAAAATCCTAAAAAAGTGATCACCTTAGTGGGGAAAGGGCTGACCTACGATAGCGGTGGATTGAGTCTCAAAGGGGCAACCTCAATGGTGACCATGAAGATGGATAAAGCAGGCGGTTGTGCCGTTATGGGGATGATCAAAGCGGTGAGTGAACTCAAACTCCCTATCGAAGTCCATGCCTTTGTCGGAGCGGTCGAAAACATGATCGGGGGCAATGCCTATAAACCCGATGATGTGTTAGTGGCTAAAAACGGTAAAACCATCGAAGTGCGTAACACCGATGCCGAGGGTCGCCTTGTCCTTGCCGATGTGTTAGGGTATGCCCAAGAGAACGTTAAAGCCGATTATATCTTCGACTATGCTACCTTGACGGGTGCGTGCATGGTCGCCCTTGGAGCGTATACGACGGGAGTTATGGGACACAACGAAGCTCTCAAGCAAGAGTGGCTGAGTGCGGGTGAAAAAGGTGGCGAATATTGTGGTAATTTGCCCTTTAACCGACAGCTCAAAAAACTGATCAAAAGCGACCTTGCCGATGTGTGCAACGTCTCTAGTAAACCTTATGGTGGCGCGATTACCGCAGCCCTCTTCCTCGATAATTTTATCGATGAGGATATGAAAGAGAAATGGGTACATTTCGACATCGCAGGATCAGCGTATACCGAAAGCGCGTGGGATGTTCATACCTATGGCGGAACGGGTGCTGGGGTTCGTATGACCCTTAAGTGGTTGATGGAGCAGTGTGACTAATCATTGAAGTGCCCATTCAAGTCATAAGTGCAACACCTATGCTTTTTAAGCTTGCGTCTAAAATCGTACCGTAAAAAACTTCGTTGGCACTCTTGAAGCTCAACGTTTGGTCGTTCCATAATATGAAGTATAATTCTCTTTTAAGCAGTAAATCACTAATATAAGAAATATACTTCATATTAAGGATACACTATGACCCTTGAAGAATTGGGTTTTGAGATAAAAGTTTTACGAAAATCAAAACAGTGGTCTCAAAACGATTTAGAACACTATTCGGGTATTACCAAACGCACCCTGAGTAAGATTGAAAATGGCTTTATTGAGGAAGTGGGTATCAAAAAAGTTGAGATGATCTTAGACCTCTTGGGATATGAATTGAGTGTGCGAGAAAAAGGTCGACCAAAAACATTAGAAGAGCTTCAAAATGAACGAAAATAGCGTAAAAGTGTATACCAACGAAACGCTTTGCGGTGATTTGGCGTTTGAACATGATCAGTATGTTTTTACGTATAATGACACGGCTCCATCGGTGGTATCGCTGAGAATGCCCATACGAAAATCAAGTTGGAATGCCAAACGACTGCATCCTATTTTTGAGATGAATATGCCAGAAGGTGCGCTACGAGAAGCGATCAAAAATCATTTTGCAAAAATCCAAAATATGGATGATATAAATTTCTTAAAACTTATCGGTCCCTATATGTTGGGTCGTGTTAAATTTAATGAACTTATAGATACGGATGAGAAACTCAAGCTCGATGATATTTTAAAAAATCATAAAGATAACCTCTTTGAAGAACTGATGCAAAAATTTGCCATTCGTTCGGGGGTCTCAGGCGTTCAACCAAAGTTACTGCTGACTGCACACAATAAAACGACGATGCGGTTTGAACACTATATCGTTAAATCATGGGAAAATACTTATCCTCAATTAGCACTCAATGAATATTTTTGCATGAGTGCGATTAAAAATGCCAATCTTCCCACACCGGATTTTTATCTCAGTGATGATTTGTCTATGTTTGTTATGAAGCGATTTGATGTACAAGAGGACGATGCGTATCTTGGATTTGAAGATATGTGCGTCCTCACCGCACGTGCAACGGATGAAAAATACTATGGCAGTTATGAAGAGATTGTTAGAGTAATTAAAGATATTATTAGCCCGACAAAGAGAAAAGAGTCACTACACATCTTTTTTGCCGCATTGGTAATGAATCATCTTTTACGAAACGGAGATGCACATCTCAAAAATTATGGCGTTCTGTATGAACGTGACTACGAAGATGCTCGCCTTTCCCCTATTTATGATGTCATTACAACGACCATCTACATCAAAAATGATATACCCGCATTAAAAATGGGGGATGGTAAACTGTGGTGGAAAGAGAAAACCTTTAAAACCTTCGCAACCAAAAGTTGTGGGTTATCAAACAAAGAGTATGACGCAATTGTACAAACGTGTTGTGAGGCAGTTATAACCACCAAAAAAGCGATAGATAAGTATGTGTGTAATAGTACGGAAGTCAAGAATTTTTTAGAAGCGTTAAAAGGGTGTTGGCAAGAACACCTCTAACCCTCAGTCCCCACTCAACAACCCTGTATTATAATTGCGCCACTAAAACACCCTCACATCATTATCCAAGGAAACACGCAATGGGCTTATCAATCGGACTCGTAGGACTACCAAACGTCGGAAAATCAACCACTTTTAACGCACTCACCAAAGCACAAAATGCCGAAGCGGCGAACTATCCGTTTTGTACCATCGAACCGAACAAAGCAACCGTCCCCGTACCGGACAAACGTCTCGATGCACTGGCAAAAATCGTTAATCCTGAGCGTATCCAATACTCAACCTTGGATTTCGTGGACATTGCAGGTCTGGTCAAAGGGGCAAGCAAAGGTGAGGGGTTAGGGAACAAATTTCTCTCCAACATCCGTGAGACTGAAGTGATTTTGCAAATCGTCCGTTGTTTTGAAGATGATAATATTGTCCACACCGAGGGGCGTATTGATCCATTGCTCGATGTGGAAATTATCGAAAATGAGCTTATTTTTGCGGACATCGAAGTATTGACCAACCGCATCGAGCGACTCAAAAAACAAGCCAAAAATGAAAAAGATGCGGTAGTCATGATGGCGTTTGCCGAAGAGTTGGCGGAATTTTTAGCCGAGGGGAATCTTGCCCGCAATTTTCCCAAAGCGGATTCTGAAATGTATGAAAAGCTCATCGGAGAAGTGCGACTGCTCAGTGCCAAAGAGATCATGTACGGTGCCAATGTCGATGAGGATGGGCTTACTCAAGACAATGACTACGTGGTGCGTCTTCGTGACTATGCTGCTAAACACGGGTGTGAAGTGATTAAGCTGTGCGCCAAAATCGAAGAAGAGCTTGTGGGAATGGAGGATGATGAGCGGGATGAATTTTTGCGCGATATGGGGATCGAAGAGTCAGGGTTAGAGCAAATCATCCGAAAAGGATTCGATAAACTGGGACTCATGAGCTACTTCACCGCTGGGGTTAAAGAGGTACGGGCATGGACGATTCACAAAAACACCACCGCCCCCAAAGCCGCAGCGGTCATCCACAACGATTTTGAAAAAGGGTTTATCCGTGCCGAAGTGATCGGTTATGATGATTATGTGGCGTGTGGCGGAGAGAACAAATCCAAAGAGGCGGGGAAAATGCGCCTTGAGGGTAAAGAGTACATTGTCCAAGATGGGGACATTATGCACTTCCGTTTTAATGTCTGATTATGCACCTCGTTTATCACTCCTTAGAATACGCCGGTCCCAAACCGCTTTATTATTCCCCCACAGGGATCGATTTTCAGATTAACAAAGAGGATAAGTTTATCTATCTTGAAGCGTTGTGTGAGTTGATCGAAGCACTGGATCAAGAGTATCTCCCTGATGATACTCTCCAAAAGGGGGAAGAGAGCCATAAAAAAGTGCGCATTGGTGGAAACCGCTACACCCCCCAAGCGATGTTTCATCTCCTCCATGGGTATGTTCATGCCCTTAATATCCTCATTGATCAACGGCTCGATGAGACGACGAAAATGATTGATGAGGACATTGATCGCGCACGTCACAACTCCCACCTAAGCTCACAAGATCGGGCGGTTTTGATCAAAAATATTGAGATTATGCGTTCGTATCAATTGCAACGTTCGCTAAACAAATGTGTCTATTATGCGGGGGTGGAGGCATTGGCAGGGATTGTCAAAATGCGTCATATTCGTCAACTGACCGTGACCATTGAACCCCATTTATTGCATGTGTTACACTCATTGCAAGGGGCATTAAAACAGCTTCATCCCCCCGTTTTGACTAAAATTGATATTTTTGAACATGAGGAACATCTCCTTGTCGAGCTGGAAGTGATTGATTAATCTTTTCATTTCTTAGAGAACGGGAATCGAGCTAGTATCGGATTGTTTCTTAAGGGTTATGATAAAATACCCTGACTATTTCCTCCAAGGAGAACCCAATGACGGATCAAGAACTCAAAGACCTCGTCGCAGGTTTAGCGATTTCACAAGCCAAGACCGATGAGCAGATGAAAAAGACTGACGAACAAATGAAAAGAACCGACGAACAGGTAAAACGCAATGAAGCCAAACTTACCAAACTTGGAGTTTTGGTGGGTAATATCGGCAATAATCAAGGGGATGTTGCCGAAGAGTTTTTTTATAACTCTTTGGAAGATAAAAAAGATT
>JAVHOQ010000078.1:0-2409 GCA_036170115.1 Sulfuricurvum sp. | reverse complement strand
ACTTCCAATAGCCTTAAATTAGAGGATGGATTTGGAGATTTGAAAGAGGCTCTACTGTCATGCTGAACGTGATTCAGCATCTCCTAGTTAGACCCTGAATCGAGTTCAGGGTGACGAAATACTCAAATAATATGACGAAACATAAAAAAGGCTTTTACTCATGCTCGTCCACATCTGTTGCAGCGTCGATTCCCATTTTTTTATGGAGAAGCTCCAACACGAATTCCCCGATGAAACACTTATCGGATTCTTCTATGACCCCAATATCCATCCCTATAGCGAATATCAATTACGTCTTTTGGATGTAAAACGAAGCTGTCAAAAACTGGGTATTGCGCTCATCGAAGGGGAATACGACTACGAAAACTGGCGTAATGCGGTTCGTGGATGGGAAAACGAACCTGAAAAAGGGAAGCGGTGCGAAGTGTGTTTTGATCGCCGTTTTGAAGTAAGCGCGCACAAAGCCCTCGAATTGGGGGAGACCTCCATGACCACCACGTTACTGGTCAGTCCCAAAAAATCGCAAGAACAACTCAAAAAAAGTGGTGATGCGTTTTATGCCAGTCACGGGGTGAAATTTATCGCTTTTGATTACCGCAAAAACGGCGGAACCAACGACCAAGGGCGGGTCAGTCGGGAACAACAACTCTACCGTCAAGATTATTGTGGCTGTCTCTACGGACTTACCCTGCAACGTCAGCAACAACACCGCCTTATGGATGAGATGTTCTCCCCCCTTGGTCGTCAAATTCTCCCCGCCTCCATCGAAGAGCGGTTGGAACTCTATCAAAAACGGATGGAACTGGAAGATCAGGGTATCGACTATCGAATCATCAAAGAACGGTTTTTAAACTATCGTCTTCTTAGCGCATCGGTAACCGTGGGTTTAGACGTAATCCCCTCGTATCCCCTCTTTTATTCGACCATCAATCGTACTTCCACCGAGGGGAAAATTGAGTTTGAAATCGAAGGACAGTTTTTTCTCAACCGCGAAGAGGTGCGTTTTATCACCATCGATACATTCAATACACTCACGGCATCGTCGTATAAAAATACCCAAGCGTTGATGGTTAATCCCCCCTTGCTTGAAATCGAAATGCGTTTGCGAATGGACTTAACGCATAACCCTTTTAACACCTCAGCGATCATTGTCGTGGATGAGATTCCGACCACTAAAATTGTCCTTATGTTGGAGACTAAAACGTATGAGGATACGCGGGAGAAACTTTACTTCTCCTAAGGAAAAAGGAACATTTGGATACAATTCCCCTTAAAAAATGGGATATTTTTATGATTGACTATTACGACCACTGTGATGAAGAGGGAAACCCAACCCGTGTTGAGGTCAATTTATCGTTGATAGAGGATGCGCCTAATCGTGACAAACCGTGGCTATTGTGGCTTTTTGTCAAAACGACAGTGGATGAGAACGACCATTTTAAGGCGTTTAAAGACGATTTAATCGCCACATTGGAACGTAAGCTTGATGCGGTCTATGGAGGAACCATCACGAAAGAGGGGTGGAATGAATCCTATTTTTATGCTTCAACCTCCAAAAAATTTGAAAATTTTACCTCTGAAGTGATGGCACGCCATGGCGGGTATCCCTACGAGCGGGGGATTTCGCGTGATGCCAAATGGGAGATGTACCAAGAGCGACTCTATCCCGATGGATTTAACCTCCTTGCCATCCAAAATCGTCATACCCTCCAAGCCCTCCTTCACGAAGGGGACGATCTGACCCTTCCACGCGAGGTGGAACACTATTTCTTTTTCCAAACCCCTACTGCATTACAGCGGTTTGAAAAAACGATGGGAGATCATGGATTTTCGCCCAAAGAGCATATTACCGATGACCAAAGCGACTATGCGTATGGTCTAACGTTAGCCAAAAAGGATAATGTCACTGCCGAAACGATCCATGAGACGACCGCTTTTTTATACGAATTGGTCTTACAAGAACACGGTCACTACCAAGGGTGGAGTACGGTGTTGGCATAAATGCCACCTGTGTACACCCATTTACCATCAAAAGGGGCATCATGCCATTTTCACAGCTTAACGCACATCTTCAATCCGCCATCGCCACTTTGGGCTATATCACCCCAACCCCCATTCAGGTCAAAGCCATCCCTTTGATTTTACGCGGACGGGATATCTTAGGGGCAGCCCAAACAGGGACGGGGAAAACGGGTGCTTACGCCCTCCCTCTCCTTCAGATGTTGGGGATACCCGATCCAAGTACGTTTCCCCGTACCTCTATTTTGGTCATTGTCCCCACGCGGGAGCTTGCCGAACAAATCACCATCACCCTTCGTGCCTACGCCCAAAACCTTGATTGTCGCATCTTGAATCTCTCAGGGGGGGCGAATATGAACAAACAAATCGCCTCTTTGGAGAAAGGGGCGC
>JAVHOQ010000077.1:0-2409 GCA_036170115.1 Sulfuricurvum sp. | reverse complement strand
GTTTTGGAATTAAAACATAAATTTTACTGGTCTGATTTTAGGGGGTCATTATAGACCAAGTGTTTTTAAGCTCATACTCACTATCCTTTTGGCATGGAAAAAATATCTATTTTTATCGTTTTTGTGATAAACGCTTTCATTCTTTTGTTGTTTTTTAATGCCGAAAATTTTGGCATAGCACTTATTGCCTCAGCCATAGGATATGTTATTTTCTTTCCTATGACTGCGGTAGAGACACTAGTTATTCAGCACTTTCTCCGCCTCTTCACAAAAAAAGACGAACTCCTCTAGCGTCATCTCAAGACAATCATTAAATCCAAAGTGAAACGTATGCCCCAAGAGGGCAATCCCTCTTAGGACATCGCTCCATGCTATGACAAAAAACTTTCAAAAGCTTTTTGTAATTTTTGGAAATCGATTAGCAGCATATTATCCAGCTCTTTTTTTGTGATACCTGTTAAATTACTAATAAGGGTTACGGTCTGGTCGACCTCATCCTTCGCATTGTTGCTCGCGATGCGTAGGTCAAGGAGTTTTGGAGGTCGCATCGTGATGATACGACCGTCCATTAACGCAATATTTTTTTGGGTTGTTTTGTTCGCTGCGTCTTCTGCATTCTCAGCTTTCAGTTCTGCTTCGATCTCAGCTCGAAGCTCTTCTTTTAATGCGTTTCTATCTTCTAACATTTTTTTCCCTTTTACGCAATTGCGCTATTGATTTTATCGTACAGATCGACACCATTAAACTTTGCAAAGCCCTTGGTTTTGTTGATGTCAATCACCTCTTTGTCATTGATTTCGAGGTGAAACATATTGACGTGCATCTTAATTTTAACCTTGATACCATCGGTCATCTTCCACGGATCGTGGTCGACTTCGATGATTCCACCAAGGACTGCACGCCCTGATTGTGCTACACCGTTTTCTAGGAATGCCCCTTTTAACATAATAGTTGCATTTCCCATCTTTGTGACCGCATCGTAGATGATGGAATTCATGGCGCGGATTTCGATCTCCGCTTCCATGGGTTCTAACATGCCTGTGTCTACATGCTGCCCCGAGATAACTTCAACCTTGGTTTTGATGCTTGGGAGCTTGCAGCTCTCTGCCTGTCCCAAAAAACCGATCCCTTCTACAAGCACGTTAATGTCCCTTACGACCGAGGGAGTTCTTCGTTCTGCCATTCTTTTTGCTCCTTATTTATTGTTGAAAGCGTTGGTATACAACACTGACATAGCTATCTACTCGATCGAACGTCACTGAGATATACTCAGGTGATGGTGTTTCTTGCGCGCGGATGATGAAATAAAATTTATTAGCCGTAATAGCCGTAGGGGTGGTACGCTTAAGATCCAGCTCTATGGTAAATCCTAACATTACCTCTGCCCCGACTAAATCCGCCATAAAGGCGCGAAGTGAGTTCTTGGCACTGTCCAAAGCACTTAGGTCTTTGTCTACTGCAAAGAAGATTCCATCCAATACGGCAAAACTTGCCATATCAAAAATACGAACACGACGTGCATCTTGCCAAATGGCGTCCGCACTGCACGTTTTATAGTTCCACGTGCGAAGTCCCTTGTAGCGGATGTAGCTTGTAATTTGATTGTCGGTAAGAATATCGGTCTCATCTTGCATCCCTGCAAGAAATGCCCGATTAACGACGGGATTACTGACGTTAAGCACTTGATTGGAGATACTATAGCTATATCCAATATCTTTGCTTCCATCGAGGGCTGAGCGTAAAAACGTCATCACGATCGAGGAGCTATAGACATCATTTGAATTTGTATCAGGATTGTAGTCGTAAATTTCCGTAAATACAGGAGTGGCGCGCTCACTACCGTAAAGATTACGCTTTACGATAGCACTTGCATTATCCGTAGCACTAAGATCAATGAAACATCGCGATTTTAGCTTTTCGCAGGTTGCGATAAGTGCATTGGCGATGTCGTGATCCTCTGATCCTTCTACCCCGATAACATCAGGGCGGATTCCGTAAACGCTTGGAACCAAAGATAGGGCAGTAATAGCACTAATAACATTACCTTTCAATCCCTCCCCAGTTCCTGCAATACTAATTACAAGTGGAACGTTTAACGTCCACTTTCGATGCGCAAATTTTAAATATTTTAAGAGATTTCCTCCAACTGATCCGCTAATGGTGCTATCTTCTAGCGCACTATCTACAGTGTCGAACACATGCATTATACTATGGACGTCTTCATATTAAAAGTGCCAATAAAGACTATGAAAGCTGGACGGTAGACCCAGATGATCAGAGTGTTTTTCATATTGTTGGTAAAATTCTTAGGATTATTATCTGATGCCTGATAATCAATTAATGACCAAGTGTGAATTACTCACTGACCTTACGCAGTAAATAATTTTTTCGGGATAAGCGTGGTATAAA
>JAVHOQ010000076.1:0-12175 GCA_036170115.1 Sulfuricurvum sp. | reverse complement strand
ACGTACCAAATCATCAATATGAATCCACGAGACCATCTGATCTCCGTTTCCCATCTTCCCCCCCAATCCCCAACGAAATGGCGGGAGCATTTTTGCCATCGCCCCCCCACCTTTGCCATACACGACCCCAAAACGGGTGCAACACACGCGTGTTTGGGACGATTGCGCACGCAATGCACACCCTTCCCACTCCTGCACCAAGGTCGCTAAAAAATCATTGGCAAATTCGCTGGATTCTTCGGTGTGGTGATGGATCGAATCGTAAATCCCCACTGCCGAAGCATTAATAAACGTGTGGGGGGGATGGGACATCATCCTCAACGCATCGACAATTTTTTGGGTGGTATCCAGACGACTGTGACGCAGTATTTTTTTATATTTCTCGCTCCATCGTCCCAGTATACTCGCCCCTGAGAGATTAATGACCACCTCGCTTTTGTCTAAAACGGCGTGTATCTCTGCTAATGATGTCGTTTGACGAATCCGCAAAGGGAGGATCGTATGCCCTTGGTGCGTCAAAAATTCTTTTAATGCACTACCCACAAATCCACTGCTTCCACTGATGGCTATGTTCATCTCATACTCCTTGTTATCGATACCCTAATCGGAAGATCGCTCCCCCCAATAACAGATATGCTAGAGGGGAAAAGCCCATCATCCATGCCCCCATCGCCCCTAATCCTAACCCCACACTCATCACGATGGGGCGTAAACCCTTGGCTATTTTTTCCTCAATGCTCCCTAATTGTAAGGGAGACAATTCCACCACCAATTCCCCCCGACTGGCACGACGAAGGGTCTCTCTCAATGCCGCAATATCGCTTGGCAACGCACGTAACTCATCATAAATGGTCTCCGTAAGTGACCCTTTTATCCCCAATGCTCGGGGGATATTTTTTTGCAAAATGGGGAGAATGTCTTTGATCCCATTAAAATTTTCGATATACGTCGTCCCCAACCCCTCGATGATGGCACTCACCCGTAAAATATAGATCGCCTCTTGGGGAAGTTTAAACGGTAAATTACGGGTTTGCTCCATCACCGCAAATGCCAACGCTTGCATACTGCTGCTATCCAACGCCTCATTGGCAAAAATCTCAAACATCCGCTGGGTAAATTCGGCTAATTCTGCCACAGGGGCATCATACGCGACCGTCCCTAACCGTTTGGAAGCACTAATGTAGGCTTCGTAATCCTGTGCATTGGCAGCTTGTAACAGTTCGATAATGGCAATACGGGTCGGTTTGGCAACCCGTTTGACCATCCCAAAATCCAATAAAATCAATTCACCTTGGGGAGAGACCAATAAATTTCCCGGGTGGGGATCGGCATGAAAATACCCTTCAACCAACATTTGATCGGTGTAAAAGCGCACCAGTTTATCGATCAAGGGGGCAATATCGATCCCACTGTGGTCAATAGCGACCTTATCATCAAACCGCCACCCCACTTCATAGCTCATCACCAACGCATCATCACTGCAATACTCCCGATACGATCGGGGGAAAATCACCCCCGATTGGGCGTAGAGTGTCGAAAATTTTTCTAAATTGCCCAACTCTTGGGTCATACTGCACTCTTGGATAATCATCACCGAAAATTCTGCAATGACCGATTCAATCGAGTGTCGGGTCGTATGGGAAAAAAGAGGTCGAAAGAGGGCATTAAAACGGTTTAAAATGGCAATGTCCGCACGAACGTGTTTTTCAATCCCCAACCGTCGCAATTTTACCGCGACGTGACGTTTGTCTATCCATCCGCTATGCACCTGCCCAATCGACGCTGAGGCAATAGGGTCTGGATCAAACTGGGTAAAAGGGGAGGTGGGAAACGCCCGATGAAATACGGTTTCAAAATCCGCCAAGGGCATTTTGGGCATATCATCGTGCAATTTTTTGAGTACTTCCAGATACGGGGGTTCAAAAAAATCGTTACGGGTGGCTAAAACCTGTGCCAATTTGACAAAACTGCTCCCCAATACGGTGATGGTATGGGATAATTCCACGGGAGAAAGGGGGGTAAATCCCATAAACCGTTCCCGCTTTTTGATAAGGAGATAAAACGACACCAAAAGTCGAAAAACCCGCCAAAGACGCAGAGGAGAGTAGAAAAATTTCACAATCGAAACGCTTCGAGATCTTTTTTGGTCACCAATCCCAATTCTTCAATCACCTCTTTAATGGTCGTTTTGAGTTCCTCTTTGAGACGATTTTCTTCTTCCTCCCCTTTGGCTTTGAGACTTTCTAAAAATGCTTGGGGATCGGCGGCATTGACACCACTAAGTTCGTGAAGTTTTTTACGCTCCTCTTCCATTTTTTCTTTGAGCAATAACGCCCCGCCCATCCCTGCATAGACCAAATCTTTTAACATTTTCGCTCCTTTGGATTATATTTCTGAATTATAGTACGAAAGAGAAACAAACTCGTAGGTATTTTTTGTTACTTCATTCAAATCCATCTCCAATATGCTACAATGACACAACAATCATTTCACTTTTTTTGGATTATTTATGCCATTTTTCGTTTTGAATATCACTTTTTTAGTCCTTTTTTTTCTCCCTTTTCCCCTCATCGCTGCTCAAACGTATACCATCGCGTTTGCCCAAGATACCCTCGCGAATGATTTTCGCAAAGCCCAAGTAGCTGAGGTTCAAAAGGCCGTAGCAACCCATTCCAATTGGACGTTCCTTTCCAGCGATGCACAGGGGGAAACCGCCTTACTCATTCATCAGATCAACCATTTTATTGATCGCAAAGTGGATCTTATCATCGTCGGTACCAATGATGAAAAAGCGGTCGTCCCCATCATTGCCAAGGCGTATTACCAAGGGATTAAGGTTCTCATTTTGGATCGGGGGATTCAAGGAAAAAACTACACGACCTTTATCCATTCGGACAATCGCATGATGGGAAGATTAGGGGCGCGCTATGTGGCAAAACGGCTCAAAGGAAAAGGGGTAGTACTCCTTTTGGAAGGGCTTGCCAATACCGATGTCACCCGTCTTCGTACCCAAGGATTTAGGGAAGAGATAGCCCATTATCCCCATATCCATGTAATCAAACGGACAGGGAATTATCTCCGCAGCGACACCATCCATGTCATGGAACCCTTATTGGCCTCTCATACGAAAATTGATGCGATTTTTTCTGAAAGTGACAGTATGCTCAGCGGTGCGAGGCTGGTATTGAATCGTCATGGTATTCCTCCACAATCGTTAATTACCGTGGGATGCGACTATACCTCCGAAGCCAAAAAAGCGATTCACGAGGGGACACAAAGTGCCTCTATCCTCTTTCCTTTGGGGGGAGTGCAAAGCGTTGCGGTGGCGGAACGGTTGTTTAGCGGGAAAAAAGTTCCCAAAGAGATACGCATCCCCGTTCAATTGATCACCCCTGACAATGTGCGCCAGATAAAAGCGATTTTTTGATGCTGTATCGACCAAAATCGTTTAATCTCACCAATAAACTTTCGTTTTTACTGATCGTCTCTATCGTAATGACGGTGACCATTTTACAAATCTACTTTAACACGTTTTTAGCGCAAAAATACCGCGAACAAGCCCAACAGCGGATAAACTATACCCTTGACCATTTTACTACACGGGTTGGTTTAATCAAAAAGGAGTTACGAGAGGGGGTCTTGTTTATCCAAGATGATGAGTCCTTTATCGCCTCAATCGAACTCATTAATAACTACCAAGACACCCAAAATTATCCTGCTATACTCTTAGATGAAGAGAAAAAAAGATTGCGCAACAATTGCTTTATCGGGTCAAACTCTCCCTCAATAGCGAAATTGTTGCCTACGATCACAACCACGATCCCATCGCATACGTGACCAAAACACCCAAGGGGTATGAGCTGAATGTGATCTCGTATACCCATGGAAAGCCCATCTGCTTAAGCCGTTATGAAAACCAAACGACCTATCTCCCCAAGCCCTATGTGCCACGAATCGCACCACCCCATTCAAACGCGCCCATCAGCTACAAAACGCATGCCAATACCCTCACCATCCAAGCCAATCAATCGTTCAAAGACCCCAACACGCACCAAAATTTGGTCTCTATCACCCTTGCCTATACCATGGGAAGTGCCTATTTTAGCTCCCTTGCTGAGGGGGGAGATGTCCATCTTTTTGGGAGTAATGATCCCCACTATAACCCTGCAACGCTCCAAACTCCCCGTGTCGATCAACCCTATCTTGGCAGTATTGCTATGCCAACACCTACCCCTTTTTATGTGGTTGCACGCTTAAATAACCATTTTTTAGATACCGCATTGCGTGAAAATCGACAAACTTTTTTACTTTTGGTGATCACCATCGCCTTTATTGCCTTAGCGTTTTCCCATTATATCCTTAACCATACATTAGCCCAACCCCTTGATACCCTTATGCGCCAAATCCAAAAAATCGATCAACATGACTATACCCATAGCCCTGTATTGCATACCAAAGATGAATTCCAAACCCTCTCACACGAACTCAACTCATTGGCACAAACCATTGATAAACGGGAAAAAGCACTCCAAGCGTCGCAACACCAACTCGAACACCTCTCCAACACCGATACCCTCACCGGACTTGCCAACCGACGACTCTTTTATGCTTCGTTGGAACACGCCATTACCCTAGCGCAACACCATAACACCACCCTTGCGGTGATTTTTTTGGATTTGGACGATTTTAAAGCGATTAATGACACCTTAGGGCATGATATTGGCGATGAACTGTTGCAAAACGTCGCCTTTCGACTCACCCAAGCCTTACCTCAAAAAAACCTCTTGGCGCGTATGGGAGGGGATGAATTTACCCTCTTAATCGAAGATTTTTCCGATATTTCTACCCTTCTTAATTTGGCACAAACCCTTGTCCATCTTTTTAATACTCCGTTTGAATTGGCAGAAAATACCATTTTTATCACCGCTAGCATCGGTATTTCCCTCTTTCCCGAGGATGGGGAAAATCTTGTCTCGTTAATCAAATATGCCGATTTGGCGTTATACCAATCCAAAAGCAAAGGGCGCAATACCTTTAGCTTTTTTTCCACCGATCTTGCCATCCATCTCCAAAAACGTAACGACCATCTCCATGCCCTCAAAACCGCTATAGAAACCAAACATGAGTTTTACCTCCTCTATCAGCCCAAAGTCTCCCCCTATACGGGTAAAATCATGGGGGCAGAAGCATTGATTCGGTGGGACAGTAGCACCCTTGGGATGGTCTATCCTGACCATTTTATCCCCCTTGCGGAAGAATCAGGACTTATCATACCCTTGGGAGAGTGGATTTTACACCAAGCGTGCCACGACTTCGTCCATTTGATGGACGAGGGGTACCTCTTAAAACACATCAGCGTTAATGTCTCAAGTCTCCAACTCCACAAAAGCGATATGGTGCAAACCCTCGAAAATGTTATTACCACCACAGGGATTGCCCCCCAACAACTGGAATTAGAGATCACCGAAAGCTATTTGGCGACCGAGCAACATAAAGCACTGCATACCCTCCAAGCGTTACGCACCAAAGGGGTCGATATTGCCATTGACGATTTTGGGACGGGGTACTCGTCGCTAAGTTATTTGCGTAAGCTCCCCATTACCCGACTCAAAATTGATAAATCGTTTGTCGATGATCTGCCGTTTTCATCGGAGAGCGTTGCGGTGGTCAATGCCATCATCGCCTTAGCCAAAACGTTTAATCTCGCGTTAACCGCCGAAGGGGTTGAGACACAAGCACAACTAAATTTTCTCAAAGAGCATCAGTGCGATGAGATTCAAGGATATTACTACTCCAAACCTCTCCCCTTAGAGGCGTTTAAAACATTTATTGTAAACCATTCATAACCTTCTTAGATAGTACTCAATACTGTAGCGCAAATCCTCATCCAAGTCGATCATACTCTCTAGCATCCACTGTAAATAACGGGGATCTTTGAGGGCAATGGTCTCAATGCGTTTTTTGGCATATTTACCAAAAGGGAGACGTGTGAGTAATAACCGCTGATTCGATAAAGCAATCAATTGCTCTTCATCTGCCAAATCCAAAAGATACTCATACATCATCTTGGTATGAAGCGCGTCACTGAGAGGATGATGGGGCATAATGGCTACCCCATACTCCCCAAAATAGTCCCTTTCCTGACGATACAATCGCACTTCATAGCGCAAAAATTGCAACCCATACCCCTCTAAATCTTCCATCAACGCTTTGGAACATTTAAGGGTATCGATCACTTTTCCCTGCCAAACAATCCCCTCTTTTTCCAACATTGTCAGATCAAAAGGGGCATTGTGGGAGACCAAAACGTTCTCACAAAGATTATACGCTTGGAGTTTGTGGTAACTTTGGGATACGTTAAAAACGGGGGCATCGGCAACCATCTCATTGGTGATATGGTGAATGGCAGACGTAGCGGGGGGGATTTTTTTCTGAGGATGAATCACCTCATAATGGGAGGTTCCCTCCCCCACAAAACCAATAGCACATATACGATCACCGCTTTGCAATCCTGTCGTTTCGGTATCCAAAAAAATCACCATCGTTTAACCCTGACCCTTTTTTGAAAATTATAACACTTTCAACAACATTACCTTATAATGGCGCACTTTTTTACCAGTGGGGATTTTCATGGACTATCTACAAATTCAAGGCCCAACCAAACTTAGCGGAACGGTCACTATCTCAGGGGCTAAAAATGCTGCCCTTCCCCTCATTACATTGACCCTTTTGGCTCATAACCCCGTCACCTTGACCAATACGCCCGAAGTAGCCGACATCAAAACGTTGCTCAAACTGCTTGAAAATCTGGGCGCGACCCAAACCCTAAAGAACCATGTGTTAACACTCGATACTTCCAGTGTTCATCACACCATGGCAAATTACGACATCGTCAAAACCATGCGCGCTTCCATCCTCGTATTAGGGCCACTTCTTGCCCGTTTTGGTCACTGTGAGGTCTCCCTTCCGGGGGGGTGTGCCATTGGTCAACGCCCCATTGATTTGCACCTTAAAGCGCTCGAACAAATGGGAGCGATCATCACCATCCATGCGGGATACGTCCACGCATCCGCCCCCCAAGGACTTCAAGGATCACACATTGTCTTCGATAAAATCACCGTAACAGGAACTGCCAATATCGTTATGGCAGCAGCACTGGCGCATGGAAAAACCGTTTTGACCAACTGTGCCAAAGAGCCTGAAGTGGTTCAACTGTGCGAAATTTTACGCGACAGCGGCATTGACATTCAAGGAATTGGAAGTTCAGAACTGACCATCATCGGAACGGGAGGAAAAACCATCAATATGGTCGATTTTGAGATTATCCCTGACCGTATCGAAGCGGGTACTTATTTGTGTGCGGCCGCCATTACCAATTCAACCGTTACGCTGAAAAACGTCCGTCACGACCATCTGAATGCAGTCACTGCCAAACTCGAACAAATGGGATGCCGTATCAATGTCACCGACACCACCATGACCCTTCACCCTGCCAAAGAGCTTAAACACGTCCATATCATCACCCAAGAGTACCCCGCGTTTCCGACCGATATGCAAGCGCAATTTTTAGCTTTAGCCATTTTTGCCCAAGGAACCAGCATCATCGAGGAGCGTCTCTTTGAAAACCGTTTTATGCACGTCAGTGAGTTACAACGACTGGGTGCGGATATTATGCTCAATGGTCATACCGCAACCGTAACAGGGGGAACAGCGTTGTTTGGTGCCGATGTCATGGCAACCGATCTACGCGCTTCAAGTGCCTTAGTGTTGGCGGCTATGGTAGCAGAGGGTACCACCAATGTGCATCGTATTTACCATCTTGATCGAGGGTATGAAGACTTAGAGGGAAAATTACGCGCCCTTGGAGCAAACATTCAACGCCTCAAAGAATAACTGTGTCTCTTATCATTACCCTCACCCCCTTGAGGGTTAAATAACCTCCACCCCTACCAACGCGCTTAACTCCTCAATCACCCGATTATCGACTCGTATCGCCGAATCAATCACCACATCACACAATTTCGAGACGATAATAAGTTTAATCTCCCGTTTTCCCGGATAACGGCGGATCAGCGTGTAGAGTTTTTCGAGCATCTCAAGGTCATCGCTGAGTCGAAGGCGCAATTGCAACGGTTCTGGAGGGGGGACGTTATCGATAATTTTGGTCGTCACTTTTTTGGACTCTTTTTTGGCTTCATTTAAGGGCATGATTTTGAGAACACTGATGCGGGTGAACATCTCCGTATGGGTTACTTTGACCTTAAAGGCGATGGGTTCATCCAAATCCATCTTCTCTAGTTCATCGAGCTTGTCACTAAAGAGCATCATCTCAATATTGCCGTGAAAATCCATGAGACTCACTAACCCAAATTGTGACCCTTTTTTGGAGATTTTTTTGGTGATCTCTTCCACTTTTCCGATAAAGATTGCCGTTGAACCATCGGCAATATTGTCCATATCCGAGGAGAGGGTGTAGCTAATGGTCTCCATTTGATCCCGAAAACCATCCAAAGGGTGACCTGAGACGTAAAATCCTAACGTCTCTTTTTCGTATTCAAGGAGGGTTTTAAGGTCGTGTTCCTCTTTATGGATGAGATGTAACTCCACTGCCGTAACGCTCTCATCATCCCCAAAAAGGCTAAATTGGGCATCTTTTTTTAACGATGACCCTTTTTTGGCGGTTTCAACCATCAGCTCCACTTGATCCAACAATGCCCGACGGGAGTAGCCAAAGGGGTCAAATCCCCCCGCTTTGATAATGCACTCAATCACCTTTTTATTCACTTTTTGGGGTTCGATACGGTTGATAAAATCTTCTATGGAGGCAAAGATCCCCTCTGAACGCGCTTCCAAAATCGACTCTACCGCCGCTTCCCCCACCCCTTTGATCGCCCCAAGACCAAAGAGGATTTGATCTTGGTCGTCTTTGTTAATCGCGGAAAATTCAAGCTGTGAGTGGTTAATATCCGGCGCACCCAAAAAGATTTTCATCCGTTTGGCCTCTTCGATGTACTTGACTACTTTGTCGGTGTTGTCTTTTTCTGAGGTGAGCAATGCCGCCATAAACTCTTGGGGATAATAGGTTTTAAGCCATGCGGTTTGGAAGGTGACCATAGCATACGCAGCAGAGTGCGATTTATTAAACCCATATCCCGCGAATTTTTCGATCAGGTCAAACAATTCGGACGCTTTTTGGTAATCAAGCCCCTGATCACTCGCCCCTTGGGAGAACTCTTTGTTGTATTTTTGCATCTCTTCGAGTTTCTTTTTCCCCATCGCACGGCGCACGATGTCCGCCCCGCCAAGGCTCATCCCCCCGATGGTCTGAACGATTTGCATAACTTGCTCTTGGTAAACGATCACTCCATAGGTGGGTTTAAGGATACTTTCCAATGCGGGAAAAACGTACGTGATGGCTTGGCGACCGTGTTTACGCTCGATAAAATCATCCAACATTCCCGATTCCATGGGTCCTGGGCGATAGAGTGCCAGTACCGCAATGAGATCCTCAAACACACTGGGTTTAAGCCGTCGGTTGAGATCTTGCATCCCTGAACTCTCGATTTGGAACATCCCAATCGTGTCACCGCTTTGGATAATGTCGTAAACTTTGGGATCATTTTCATCAATGGTGTGCCAATTGACCGCAACGTCGTACCGTTTTTGGATCAATTTAATCGCATTATCGATGACATCGAGCGTTTTAAGTCCCAAGAAGTCAAATTTAATCAGATCAATGTCTTCGAGGTAGTTCAACGAATATTGGGTGACGAAGGTCTCCTCCCCTGAGGGTTTGTAAATGGGGGTTTTTTTCCATAAGGGTTCGTTGGAGATAACGACTCCTGCGGCGTGCATCCCTGCATTGCGTTTAAGCCCTTCGAGTTTTTTGGCAAACTCCCACACCCGTGCGATTTGGGGATCGGACTCGACCAATTCGGCAATTTTTGGCTCTTTTTGAAACGCACCGGGTTTGAATTCTCCCCCTTTGGTCTTCCCATTGAGGGTGATCCCCAGCTCATCGGGGATCAATTTTGCCATCATATCGGCTTGCGAAAGGGGCATTTCCAAAACACGCGCAACATCGCGGATAACCCCTTTGGCTAACAACGAGCCAAAGGTGATGATCTGTGCCACTTGTTCCCTACCGTATTTGCGCACCACGTAATCAATAATCTCCCCCCGCCGTGCTTGCATAAAGTCCATATCAATATCGGGCATCGAGACCCGTTCAGGATTCAAAAAACGCTCAAAAAGCAAATCGTATTTCATGGGGTCAATGTCGGTAATTTCCAAGCTGTACGCGACCAAACTTCCCGCGGCTGATCCCCTCCCCGGCCCCACGGCGATTCCCATACGCTTGGCTTCACGGACGAAATCCCAAACGATAAGCATATAGCCAGGGAATTTCATCTGATTAATCACCTGCATCTCAAATTCCAATCGATCACGGTACTCTTGGTGCCGTTCAGAGGGAACGTGGACAAGACGCTCATCAAGACCAATACGGCATCGGTGGATAAAATACGCCGCATCTTCGTCGATGGCCAGACCCTCTTCACGGGCGTATTCGGCGGTAAATTTAAAATTGGGGGGAGTAGGATTGCCCAATTTCAACTCCAACTGACATTTATCGACAATCTCTTGGGTATTGTGCAACGCTTCGGGGATGTCGGCAAACAGTCGTGCCATTTGTTGTGGGGATTTGATGTAAAACTCATGCACCGAGTGACGCATCCGTTTGGGGTCATCGTAGAGTTTATTCATCCCGATACACATAAACGCTTCGTGGTATTGGGCATCATCGGGGAAGGTGTAGTGTGTGTCGTTGGTCGCGATGAGTTTAGTATTCGTCTCTTGGGCAATTTTAATCAGCTGTTCATCGATAAACAGTTGATCGGCAATCCCATGACGCATGATCTCCAGGTAAAAATCCTCCCCAAACATTGCCTTGTACTCAAGTGCAATCCGTTTGGCTTCTTCGTATCCCAATGCCCCGTTTTTAACATTACGTTCGCTGTTGGTATTAAGATGCCAATTGACCTCCCCTTGCAAACACGCCGAGGTACAGATAATCCCCTCACAGTTTTCGCGCAAAAGGTGTTTATTGATACGGGGAAAATAGTAAAATCCGTTGATATACGCTTGGGAAGAGAGGTACATGAGGTTTTTGTACCCCACCTCATTTTTAGCAAACAAACAGACGTGAAACCGTTGTTTGATCGTTTTATCCCCCAACTCTTCCCCATTATGGATGTACGCTTCCATCCCGATGAGAGGTTTAATCCCCGCTTTTTTCATCTGCTGATAAAAATCAATCGCCCCAAACATATTTCCATGGTCAGTCATCGCCACAGAGGTCATCCCCAACTCTTTGACACGGGAGGCTAAAGCAGAGATTTTATTGGCACCATCAAGGAGAGAGTATTCCGTATGCAAATGTAAATGGGTAAAAGGGGGTGTCGCGCTCATCAAAAAAAACCTTCAGAAAAATGGGTGTGGGATTATAGTGGGAGAGGGGTTAAGAACGGATTTAACGATTGGAAATGGTATAATAACGTATCTATCCAAATGAGGTTCGTCATGATTGCCCTTACTGCACATCAGGTATTCGCTGAAGTTGATTCCATGCCCATCGATCTTAAAACGAAACTCATCGAAAAATTACTCAGCAGTCTCAACCCTATTCATCATGATATAGAGACATTATGGAAACAAGAGATTAACTTTAGGGTTGCTTCTATCCAAAAAGGCTCTGTCACACTCATCGATGGAAACGACGTTTTTCAAAAAATAAAAGCCCGTTTTGAACCATGAAATTTCGTTTTCATCCTGATGCGGAAAGTGAACTTAACCACGCAATTGATTATTACGAAGCGTCTCAAAAAAATTTAGGATTACAATTTGCCCAAGAAGTCTACGCTACCATCCACCGCATTCGTGACTTTCCCTACGCTTGGCAACCTATGACAGATAAAACACGACGGTGTCTTACCAACCGTTTTCCCTTTAGTGTCGTTTATCAATATCTTAATAATGAAATCATTATCATTGCCATTATGCACCAAAATCAAAAACCGTTTTATTGGAAAAATCGTTAAAATCACAAACTTCATAAATCCAGTTACTTAGTCAGCCCTGAAAAACCCTAAAGACGTCCTGTATTAGGCACTTTAAA
>JAVHOQ010000075.1:0-12202 GCA_036170115.1 Sulfuricurvum sp. | reverse complement strand
AAACACACTGATATTGTGTTTATTGGGGTATCGTATGCCGGTCAAGTGGATGAGGGGGTGATTCTTGCTTCCCCTAATCTTGACCACAAAGCCCCTTTTCCTATCGCTCAGAAGGTCAAAGCACGCTATGGTATTGAGTTACGGATCGACAATGACCTCCAATGCGCCCTCTTAGCCGAATCGGCGTATTGGGCAAGTGATACGTGTGCGTTACTTTTTGTGGGGAGTGGATTAGGTGCTGCGGTGATGGATCGGGGTCATGTGGTGCGAGGATCACGTAATATGGCGTTTGAGTTGGGGCATATCCCCTACGCTCCAACCCCATTGGTGTGTGGATGTGGTCGTACCAATTGTTTGGAGCTGTGGGTCTCTGGATCGGGAATGGAAAAATGGTTGCGCCATTATGGCAAAAACGACTATCCCAATCTCCAACAACTCAAACACGCCAATGATCCCAAAGAGCGTGCGATTGCTAAAGGCTTTGAAGAGGGGTTGCTGCACGCGGTAGGGACACTGGTGAGTATCAGTAACCCCAAAGTGCTTATTTTAGGGGGGGGCGTGATGGATCATAATCCCTATTTGATTCCGTATTTACGGGAAAGCATCGCCCATTATGCCCTCAAACCTGCGCTTGAATCGTTACGTATTGAACACAGTGTATTAACCAATGCCCCGCTTGAGGGGGCAAAACTACTATCAAGGGGAAAACGATGAATCCATTAAACGTACTGATGGCGGCCTCAGAGGTCGTCCCGTTTGCCAAAACAGGGGGTCTTGCTGATGTGGTGGGGGTTTTGCCCAAAGCACTCCACGACCTTGGGCATGATATTCGTGTCGTGATGCCCCGCTATTATGGGGTGGATAAAATCAACTATCAGCTTACCCCTTTAGAAGGTTCTTTGGCGGTTCCCATGGGAACTATGGGGACTTGTGGGCAGAGGTCTATGAGGGGAAATTACCCAACAGTGAGGTTCCTATCTATTTGATCGAGTACGATGATTATTTTGGGCGCAGTGGGTTGTACGATGATAAGGGGAGTGGGTATGAGGATAACGACCTTCGGTTTGTTTTTTTCTCCCACGCGGTGATGGCATTGGCCAAAAAAATCGCGTTTCATCCCGATGTGATCCATGTCAATGATTGGCATACCGCAGCTATCCCCGCACTGCTTAATACCACCTACGCCTACGATCCCGATTTTGCCTACACAGGGTCGATGTTGACCCTGCACAATCTCCAACACCAAGGGCATTGCGGTACGGGGATTATGGATATTTTGGGGATTGGGTGGGAACACCTAAGCGAATTTGAACAATGGGGTGGGGTTAATCTCCTCAAAGGGGGGATGATTCATGCCGATAAAGTGACCACGGTCAGTGCCAAATACGCCCAAGAGATCCGTACTCCTGCCTTTGGATGGGGATTGGAATCGGTGGTCAATGGATGTGCGTTTAAACTCCATGGTATTTTAAATGGGGTCGATTATGAGGAGTGGAGTCCTGCGGTGGACAGACTTATCCCCCACCGTTTTGATGTGGAGGATATGAGCGGTAAAGCGATCTGTAAAGCGCAGTTGCAACAGAAATTTGGTCTCCCTCAGGATGCTCATGTCCCTCTTGTTGGATTTGTGGGGCGGTTAGCGCACCAAAAAGGGATTGCGTTGATTGCCTCTGCCATCCACCGACTCTTGGCAATGGAGATTCAAATCGTGATGTTAGGGGCGGGCGAACCGTGGGCAGAAACGTTTTTTACCACCATTGCCCAAAGCTATCCCCATAAATTTGGGGTGATGATTGGGTATGACAACAGGGTCTCCCACCAAATTGAGGCGGGGAGTGATCTGTTTTTGATGCCTTCGCTTTTTGAACCGTGTGGACTCAACCAAATTTATTCGCTCCGGTATGGGACGCTCCCCATCGTCCGTGCCACAGGGGGATTGGACGATACGATTGAAAACTATCACAACGACTCGCTTCATGGGAATGGGTTTAAATTTAACGATGCGACTGAGGATGCGTTGGTCAATACCCTAGGATGGGCGGTGCATACGTGGTTTAATGACCCCAGCGGATTTGCCACGCTCCAACGCAATGCGATGCGCCAACGTTTCGATTGGAAGGTTGCCGCGCAAGGGTATGAGCGTCTGTATTATGAGATCGTTGCGGGGAGAAAAGGGTGATGAAACACTATCCCCTTTCGTACACTTTTTCCTTATTAACCCCTTTGGATATTTATCTCTTTAAACAAGGCAATCACACCCAACTGTATCAAAAACTCGGGGGTCACTTCGTTGAGCATGAGGGGAAACGTGGGGTCGTGTTTAGCGTATGGTCGCCCAATGCCAAAGCGGTGAGTGTCGTGGGGGATTTCAATGACTATAACCCACACGCGCATCCCCTACGATTACGCGCTGATGATTCAGGTATTTGGGAGGGGATGATCGAGGGGATTGAAGAGGGGATCACCTACAAATACCATATCGCCTCTCAGTTTCACGATATTGTCCATCTTAAAAGTGACCCGTTTGGGTTTTTCGCCGAAATTCCCCCCAAATCGGCTTCCCGTTTGGTGAATCTTGCGGGATACGAATGGGGAGATGCGCAGTGGCAAGCAACGCGCTATGCGCACAACGCCCACACCGCCCCCATCAGCGTCTACGAAGTCCATTTGGGATCATGGCGTAAAAACGTCCTTGAAGATCATCGCCTTTTAACCTATCGGGAGTTAGCTCTTGAATTGACTCAGTATTTGGTGAAGATGAACTATACCCATGTGGAGTTTATGCCCCTGACCGAATACCCGTATGATGGGTCGTGGGGGTATCAGGTGGTGGGCTATTTTGCGGTCACTTCCCGCTTGGGAACCCCTCATGACCTTATGTATCTCATCGACACCCTCCACCAAAATGGCATTGGGGTAATTATGGATTGGGTACCCTCCCATTTTGCGGTCGATATGCACGGACTGATCAATTTTGATGGTACCGCCCTTTACGAACACGATGACCCTCGTCAAGGGTTTCATCCTGAGTGGGGGAGTATTATCTTTAACTACGGTCGCAATGAGGTGCAGTCGTTTTTGATCAGTTCGGCGATGTTTTGGTTGGAGATGTACCATATCGATGGGATTCGGGTCGATGGGGTCGCCTCGATGCTCCATTTGGATTACGCCCGCAAAGAGGGGGAATGGATCCCCAATGCTCATGGGGGGAACGAAAATCTCGAAGCGATTGCGTTTCTCAAAAAACTCAATACTGCCGTGTATGGAGCCTTTCCCGACATCGTGATGATTGCCGAAGAGTCCACCGCTTTTCCCATGGTCACTCGCCCTGTGAGTGTGGGGGGATTGGGCTTTGGGTTTAAATGGAACATGGGATGGATGCACGATTCGCTCAAATATATGAGTTATGACCCCTTAGCGCGACAGCACCATCATGCCCAATTGACCTTTAGTATGTGGTATGGATTTGATGAAAATTTCATGCTCCCCTTAAGTCACGATGAAGTCGTCCATATGAAAGGGTCGCTGATCAACAAAATGCCCGGAGATGCCAACCAAAAAGGGGGGAATTTACGGGCATTGTACGCTTATATGATGGCACATCCGGGGAAAAAACTCCTCTTTATGGGGGGAGAGATTGCCCAATATTCGGAATGGAATTATAAAACCTCACTTGATTGGCACATTCTGGACAATCCCCTCCATGCGGGGATTCAAACGATGGTGAGTGATCTTAATCAACTCTACTCTCAAGAGCGCGCTTTGCATTGGTTCGATGAAAAACGGGAGGGGTTTGAGTGGATCAACGACCAAGATGCCCTCCATAATTGCATCACTTTTATCCGTAAATCTGATATTCCCGAAGAGAATATCTATGTGGTGTGCAATTTTGCCGATACTACCCATGTAGCGTACCGTTTTGGAGTCCCTTTTATTGGAAAATATGAAGTGATTTTCGATTCCCAATCTCCTGAATATGGGGGATGGAATACCCAAACGACGGATGAAACACTCGTTGCTTCCTCTGACCCTTTTTATGGATGGGTAGGATCGGTGTGCTTGACCCTCGCACCCTTGAGTGTACTGTATTTGAAAAGGAAATTGTCCGTTAAATCGCTGTAAAGGTAACTAAGCTATAATCGCGCCATTATTTGATGAGGGGGAAAAGCGCATGGTTATTCAAGATATACAACAATTTTCCGAAATTCGTCCCAAAGCGCGCGCCTATTTTTGTTACCTTTTCCAAAAAAATCTCCCCAACCATCTCCCCTCTGCCACTGCAGACCATATCACCGATCGCTTACGTAAAATCAAAGGGGATTTGCAAGGGGCAGAAGCGGTCTATCTCATTGATGCTACGGGTACGCAAGTGGGAGCTACCTACCTCAAAGAGGGGAAAAAAGAGGACGATGCGGGGCAAAATCGTTCAACACGTGCCTATTATTACCGTGCGATGAAAGAGCGTCGGTGTACCATTACCGACCCGTATCCTTCGTTGCTCACGGATGAATTAACGGTCACCGCTTCGGAGCCTATTTTTAATGATATGGGGGAGATTCAGTACGTCGCGTGTTTGGATATGCCACTGAGTGAAGTGTTGCGTATTGCTCATCCTTTGGCGTTGGAAAGTCGTACGGGTAAATTTTTTCGTGCGGTGTATGCCCTTTTTTCCCTTGCTTTGGCAGCGGTGGCGTTATTGTTGTTTGTCAAAGGGATTGAGGGATTTTTGATGTACGGCTTTGGTCATTACGCCCAAATTGAGATCAAAGATATTTTTGAATCGACCATTTTATTGACCCTTTCGTTGGCAATTTTTGATTTGGTAAAAACCCTCTTTGAAGAGGAGGTATTAGGGCGCAGTAAGCGGGATCATGATTCGGATTTGCACAAAACAATGGTGCGCTTTTTAGGGTCAATCATCATTGCGTTGTCCATTGAGGCGTTGATGTTGGTCTTTAAATTTGCGATGACCGAACCTGCTATGTTGATTAATGCGATTTATATTATTGGCGGCGTGGCTGCCTTGTTGATTGGATTGGCGGTGTACATTCGTCTAACAGGAGTGAGGGATCAGGGATGATAGCGATTGTGGATTACAATATGGGCAATTTAGCCAGTGTTAAAAATGCGTTTGATCTTTTGGGCAAAAAAGTGGTGGTCGAATCCGATCCCGATAAATTAGCCCTTTACGACAAACTTATTTTACCCGGTGTCGGGGCATTTGGGGATGCGATGGAGCATTTGGGGCAACGGGGGATGGATGAAGCGATTGTTGATTACGCTCGCAGTGGAAAATACCTCTTGGGGATTTGTTTGGGGATGCAATTGTTGTTTGATTCCAGCGAAGAGTTTGGTCTTAATACGGGATTGGGATTGATCGAAGGTAATGTGGTTGCTTTCGATCAAAGCCGTTTTGAATCCCCCCTAAAAGTCCCCCATATGGGATGGAATCGGATGTTTACCCACGAAAATTTTCCCCTGTTTGAGGGGTTGGATGAAGCCCATTATCTCTATTTTGTCCACTCGTATCATGCGGTGTGTACCAATGCACGCCATAGCGTAGGGGAGAGTGTGTATGGCTACCGTTTTAGCAGCGCCGTTGCCCATGATAATGTGATGGGGATTCAGCCGCATCCCGAAAAAAGCCATACCAATGGTCTCAAAATTGTACAAAATTTTATTAATCTCTAACACTAAAGGATACTATTGATGACTATTTTTCCCGCAATTGATCTTAAAGATGGCAAAGCGGTTCGTCTGACCAAAGGGCTAATGGAGAGTGCTAAAATTTATTCCGACACCCCATGGCAGTTGGTCAAAACCTTTGAAGAAATGGGAGCAGAGTGGATCCATTTGGTTGATCTCAATGGTGCTTTTGCCGGTGAACCCAAAAATATGGAGCAAATTCGTGCCATTCGGGAACATTGTAATGTGAAATTGCAATTGGGGGGTGGTATTCGGGATGAAGCGACGATCCAACGCTATTTGGCGTTGGGAATTGACCGTTTGATTCTGGGTTCCATTGCCTTACGAGACCCCGAGTTTGTCAAAACGATGGCAGCAAAATACCCTATCGTTGTGGGGATCGATGCCATTGATGGTTGGGTTGCCGTTGAGGGGTGGGGAGAGGTTAGCACCATGCGGGCTAAGGATCTGGCTTGTGCGTTTGCCGATGCGGGGGTAGAAGCGATCATTTGTACCGATGTGGGGCGGGATGGCACCTTAAGTGGGGTGAACGTGGAATTTACCCTCGACATTGCCCGTGCTTCAGGTATCCCTACCATCGCCAGTGGCGGGGTGAAAGACGACAGTGACCTAGAAGCGTTAATGGCAACGGGGGAAGTCTCCGGTGTCATTGTGGGAAAAGCCTATTATGAGGGTCGAATTGATTTAAACCGTTTTTTTTAAACGTTACACAAACTTCATTTGGTTATGATGGGGGCTAAAAATTTTGGATACTGAGGTTGAATGGACGATTATTACTTTATGCTGGTGGTGAAGCCATCGGCGCACATTGAGTTGTTTAGTGATTTTTTAGTGGATGTGGTACCTGTAGGTTTTGAAGAGATTGACGATGGATTTATTATCCGAAGTGAAGAGAGCTTAGAAACCATTAGTTGGGGAATTGAGCAGTTTGCCCAAGCGTTGCAAAACGCGTTGGGGGAGGTGATTGATTTGGAGCTAACCCTCACCAAAGAGAAAAATAACGATTGGATTGCCCAGTACCAAAATGCAATTTCCCCCATTGAAATTGCCCCTTTTTACATTCATCCCACATGGGAAGCCCCCAAAGAGGGGATGCTTAATATCGCCATTGATCCTGCATTGGCTTTTGGAACAGGACACCATCCCACGACTGCATCGTGCTTACGTGCGGTTGGCAGTTATGTCAAAGCGGGTGATTATGTCGTCGATGTGGGGTGTGGTAGTGGTATTTTAGCCATGGCAGCATTACGTAAAGGAGCCATTGTCGATGCGTGCGATACCGATCCCCTTTCGGTGGAGAATGCTGCGGGAAATGCCCTTGCCAATGGATTGGTGTATCAACGGCTATGGGAAGGCTCGATCCAAGAAACGGATGGGATGTACGATGTCATTGTCGCCAATATTGTTGCGGATGTGTTGGTTTTTATCGCCAGTGATCTGAAAAAACGGTTACGTGAGGGGGGTGTGATGATCCTTTCAGGTATCATGGATAAATATGAAGATAAAGTGCTACGTGCCTATAAAACGTATACCTTAAGCGAACGCATCGTGGAAAACGAATGGGTAACGCTTGTACTCACTAAATAAGGAAGAATCACGTGTCTCAAACAGAACAACAAGATCCTCAAAAAAAGAGTGATAATTTTTTTAACAAAAATCCGCTCATAACGTTTGCCCTCTTTTCGATTGTTATTATCGTCCTTTTTAAGCTTTTTATGGGGGACGAGGGGCAATTAGCCACGCAAACCAATGCCGTCTCCAAAACCCAAGTGGTCAGCTATGCGGAACTTAAACAGCTTATTGCTACCAAACGGATCGAAAAAGTGGAGATAGGGCAAACCTATATCCGTGCGATAGGGAGTGGCAGCAATAGCAAAATTATGTATACCACCCGTCGAATTTTTGGGGAAGATACCAATCTAACCACCCTGTTGGACAGTCAAAAAATTGATTACAAAGGGTTTGACGAGACCAACTGGTTTACGGAGATGTTCGGATGGCTTTTCCCATTTTTGTTGATTATCGCCATTTGGATGTTTTTTGCCAGTCGAATGCAAAAAAGTATGGGAGGGGGGATTTTAGGGATGGGAAGCTCCAAGAAATTGGTCAATTCCGAACGCCCTAAAACCAAATTTGAGGATGTGGCAGGAGTTCAAGAGGCCAAAGAAGAGGTGCTTGAGATTGTTGATTTTCTTAAATCTCCCGGACGATACGTTGAATTGGGTGCCAAAATCCCCAAAGGGGTGTTGCTTGTAGGAAGCCCTGGAACGGGTAAAACATTGCTAGCCAAAGCGGTTGCAGGAGAGGCAGAAGTCCCCTTTTTCTCCGTTTCGGGTTCCAGTTTTATCGAGATGTTTGTGGGCGTTGGGGCAGCACGGGTACGTGATTTGTTTGAACAAGCCAAAAAAGATGCCCCTTCCATTATTTTCATCGATGAGATTGATGCCATCGGTAAAAGTCGTGCCGCTGGTGGTCCCATGGGGGGGAATGATGAGCGAGAGCAAACCCTCAATCAGCTTCTTGCGGAGATGGATGGGTTTGGAACGAATACTCCTGTGATTATTTTGGCGGCTACCAACCGTCCTGAGATTTTGGATCCAGCATTATTGCGTCCGGGGCGATTTGACCGTCAAGTCTTGGTGGATAAACCCGATTTCCAAGGGCGTATTGAGATTCTTAATGTCCATATCAAAGAGGTCAAAAACGATACCGATACCGATTTGGAAGAGATTGCCCGTATGACCGCAGGGTTAGCGGGGGCAGATTTGGCCAATATTATCAATGAAGCCGCCCTATTAGCGGGGCGTAAAAGTCAAAAAACGGTTCGCCAAGCTGATTTACGTGAAGCGGTAGAGCGTGCGATTGCGGGATTGTCCAAAAAAGGGCGACGGATCGATGAAAAAGAGAAACGGATCGTTGCCTATCACGAAAGTGGTCATGCCCTCTTAGCCGAAACGACCAAGGGAGCTAAAAAAGTTTCCAAAGTCTCCATCGTTCCACGCGGTCTTGCTGCCCTTGGGTATACCCTTAATACCCCTGAAGAGAATAAATATTTGATGCAACGTCATGAACTTATGGCAGAAGTGGATGTCTTGCTTGCCGGTCGTGCGGCGGAAGAGGTGTTCATCGGGGAGATTTCCACCGGTGCAGCCAATGATTTGGAACGCTCCACCGATATTCTCAAAGCGATGGTTCAAGTCTATGGGATGAGTGATGTGGCAGGTTTGATGGTACTGGAAAAACAGCGCAGCAGCTTTTTGGGTGGGGGGATGGCGCAAGCCAAAGAGTACAGTGAAAAAATGGCGGAAGATATGGATAGCTTTATTAAAGCGACCCTTCAAGAGCGGTATACTGACGTTAAAATCCGTTTGGAAGCGTACCGTGATGCCATTGAGCGTATGGTAGAATTGTTGTACGCCAAAGAGAATATCACCGGAGATCAAGTGCGTGATATTATTGAAGCGTATGAGACTGAAAACGGGATGGAGACGCGCTTGTCCCCGAAAAAATCACTCTAGGAGCCAAGTATGGGACACACCATTGAAGATACCTTTATCCTTTCCAAGCAAGGGTGGATCCCCATCCTCTCTACCGCCGCACTGTTTCTTTTTTTCGTTGTCACGGGATGGAGCCTTTTTGAGTTTTCGTTTGGGGGATTGTTGATTGCGTTGCTGATCCTTTTTCGTAATCCCGAACGCTCTTCTCAACTCCATGAACCTTTATCCATTGTTAGCAGTGTTGATGGGGTGGTTTTGGGGATCGAAGAGAGCGTCATTGGGGAACGTAAAATGAAAAAAATCACCTTTTTGAACTCCTTATGGAGTGTCTCTATGTTGCGCGCCCCTTTTGATGGAACGATGGAAGGGTGTCAGGTGCGTCATGGGGTCTCCCTCCCGCTGAATCACCCCTTATCGGAAAAACTCAACGAAAAAGCACTCCTTTCGTTTCGCTCGGTGGATGGGAATGAGATCGTAATGGAACACTTAAGTGACCGTAGCTGTTTTTCGATTGCCATTGAGGGGGATGAGGGGAAAAAGATCAAAGAGGGTTCCCGCTATGGATTTTTGGCTAAGGGGCGAACGGTTGTGTATCTCCCCGAAGATGCCATTGTGACTCTCCATTTGGGGGCAGATGTTCGGGCAGGGGAGACCTTGATCGGTCGTTTTGCCGCGTAAATTACGCTAAAATCGCTTTTGCCAACTCAAATTGGTTGGCAGTCATAATGTGCATTTTGGGGTGGAGGGCTTTGAGTTCTTCAAATAATTTCTTACTCAGTTCAAATCCTACGTTATATTCCTCTTCTGCACTGATAAGTGAAGCTTTTGTCAGTGCCTCTACCCATGCAGCGGGGACATAAATCCCAGGGACATTCTCATCCAAAAATCGGGCGGTTCTTAGTTTGGTAATGGGGAAATAACCCAAGATCAAGACGCATTGCGTACCATTTTCGTGGTTGGCATTGTCCATCATCGTCAAAAGTTTTTGGGCATTTTCCACATCGTAAACCGGTTGAGAAATGATCCCACGTGCGCCATGAGCTACTTTTTTGGTCATTTTCTTTTGGAGTGTTGCAGCACTTTTAGAGTACGCATCAATCACCGCAAAAGGGTAAATCTCTTGTACAGGAGAGAGAATTTTTTGCTCTGCCATATCCGTACCGCCATTAAGCGTGGTGATAATATCGAGTAAAAGTTTACTGTTTCCCTCAAATACCCCTTTAGTGTGGGGCTGATCCGAAGCGTGCGCACTATCTCCTGTTAGGGCGAGGATGGCACGGACATTGACCTCATTGGCACCGAGTAGATCACTTTGGAGGGCGATACGGTTACGGTCGCGCATACTCATGGTGGCTAAGGTGGGTTTACCAAAACGCTCTTGAAGTTTCATAGCGGCAAAAAGGGGATTGTATTTGAGTTTTGCCAAAGGGCTATCGGTAGTACTAAATCCATCGACGAGCTGATCCAGACCCAATGCTGCGATTTTATCAATGGTAGGGGTAAATTGAGCGGAACGCGATGGCGTAGTCTCTAACGTGATACACGTACCGCAAGAGAGTTTATGGAGAAAGGTTTCGAACACAAGGTGCCTTTAGATATAATTGCGCCATTATAACAAAAGTAGGAAGTCTATTTTGATTAAGTTAGCGGTATTTGATTTTGATTCTACCTTGATGGATGGGGAGACAATCGATTTTTTTGCAGAGGCGTTGGGGATCGGCGATCAAGTGCGTGCGATCACCGAGCAAGCCATGCAGGGGGAATTGGATTTTTTCGAGAGTTTACAACAGCGGGTTGGACTTTTAAAGGGGCTTGATTATGGTGTGGTGGAAAAAATTTGTCACACCCTTCCGTACATGAACGGTGCGCGTGAGACCATTGCCCAGCTGAAAAAGCGGGACATTAAAGTGGTTTGTTTTAGCGGTGGCTTTCGCACGGCTACGTCGTATGCCCAAACTATCTTGGGGTATGATGCCGATTTTTCCAATATTTTACACGTCAAAGAGGGAAAACTCACCGGACTAGTGGGGGGAGATATGATGTTTGATACCTCCAAAGGGGATATGTTGCGACGGCTTCAAGGGCTTTTTGGGGTGAGTGAAGAAGAGACGTTGGTGGTAGGCGATGGTGCCAATGATCACTCCATGTTCGCCCATGCAGGGACACGCGTAGCGTTTTGTGCCAAAGAGATTCTCAAAAAAGAGGCAAATATTGTTATTGAGACCAAAGACCTCACCCAAATTATTACAAAGGTATTTAACGAATGTTAGAAAATTCACTCTGGTTGCGCTACAACCCTGAAAAAACAATTCGCGATGTATTGACCCGTATTTACGAATGCGACGCGGTCGAAATTGAGGAAGATGAACGCGAACTGTATGCGTCACTCAAACGTCATTTGACCAAAAAAGAGCTTAAAATCGTTATGATGAATGAAGCGGGATTAAGCAGCGATGCGATTGCACATGAGGTTGGCTCTACGGTCGAAGAGCTTAAATTAGCGCACCATAAGGCGTATCGAAAAATTCGCCAAGAGAAGATTCGTCAAGAGGTGCGTGCCAATAAAATCACAAAAGTAACACAAAGTGACGATGAAGCCTAAATTTTTTTAGCAACCTGACGTATTAATCATTCGTTTATATTTTGTCGGGTATGATTTTTCACTACTTAAAAAAAGGATAAAACATGACCAAATTCACATTACTTTTCCTCTCGGCGGTTGTTGCTGTTGGGATGATGGCTACAACAGCCTCAGCAGACGTTAAAAAGGGGCAAAAAGCTTATTTGAAAACGTGTAAAAACTGTCATGGCAATGGTACTAAAGGTGCAGCTATGCACACTCAAGACGAGTGGGATGAATTGTTTGCTAACAACGCAACCAGTATTATTAAAAAGCACGTAGGGACTAAAGGTGAGCAAATTTTTACGGGTGAATGATTTAAGGATAATGCTGTAGATCTCCGTGATTTTTTACACGAATACGGTAACGATTCAGGAAA
>JAVHOQ010000074.1:0-12238 GCA_036170115.1 Sulfuricurvum sp. | reverse complement strand
CTCACGCGCGCTAAAAATTGAACCAAAATTTCGTTTTTCAGGGCTGACTAAATAGGTGATCTAAAAGGGTGCTCTTTGATACGATAGGTAAATTTTTTCTAGTTTTACTGTGTGTCATACATACTCAACGAAGGGATGTTTTTGTAAGGACGGATATTAGTTTTTCTTTATAAACACCAAATTCTTTAATCCCCGTTCCTCTTCTATTTCGGGGAAACTGGCTACATTTTCGAGCCGTTTGACGTAGATAAACTCAGGAGCGTTCTCTTGAAAGAGGGTTTTGATAAAGTCACTCCCCAATTCAGGGGCATTGAGCGCGGCAAGGACAATGCACTCCTGCGCTGCCAATTCATGGAGTCGGCGGATAATTTTGGCGTAATCGTGTGTGGCGGCAAACGACCCTTTTTGGAAACTGGGGGGATCGATGATGATGAGATCGTAAGGGCCTGCTTTGCGGATACGGCTCCATGAAGTGAGGATATTGTAGGGCATAAAGCGGACATTTGTGGTCTTTATGCCATTGAGACGGTGATTGTCACGCCCAAGGGAGAGGACATTTTTGTTCATATCGACATTGACCACCGACGTTGCCCCCGCATGGAGTGCCACCACCGAAAAAGCGCAGGTATAGGCAAAAAGGTTGAGAACGTTTTTCCCTTGAGCATGGCACGCGACAAACTCCCGACCGATTTTCATATCGGGAAAAAATCCGATATTTTGGGCGTTTTGAAACGCGACATGGTATCTTAGCCCCTTCTCGATGGCGTAGGTTTGAGAGGGTAGCGTCCCTGCTAGAAGCGTTGAGGGGGAAGAGGGGAGGTAGCGACGCTGGAGGATGAACGCTTCCCATTTGTTCTTTTGGGTATAAAAATCGTTGAGCATTGCTATGAGGGCATCTTCTGCATCATCATGATCAAAGAGTACGGCAAAGAGGACAGTATGAACGCTGCCCACGGTCAAAAAGGAGTACGCTCCATAGCTATGCCCCCGTCCGTGAAACAATCGGGTGTACTCTTGAGTGGTTTGTTGCGCATGAAGGATGAGGTGTTGCTTTAACTCCTCTACCCTCATGCGGGGATTTCACTAATCATATAAAAGAAAATCACCCCAACAATAATACGGTAAAGGGCGAAGGGGACAAAAGTGTGACGGCTGACAAATCCTACAAAGGCTTTGACGGTCGCAAAGGCAAAAATAAAGGCGGTGATAAATGCCACAATGAGCATTGACCAATCATCCACAATCATCTCATGACGATGTTTGAACAAATCGTACGCCGTGGCGATAAACATCGTCGGAATCGCCAATAAAAACGAAAATTCTGCCGCGCTTTTACGATTTAGTCCCATAAACAAACCTCCAATGAGGGTTGCTCCTGAACGACTGGTTCCTGGAACCATCGCAAGGCTTTGGAAAAATCCGATGGTGAGTGCCTCTTTCATGCTCAGCTGGGAGAGATCTTTCCCCTCCGTGATGGGTTGGTTGCGGTGAAAATACTCAAAAACCAAAAAAAGTATTCCTCCGACAATGAGCATAATGCTTACGGTCTCTACCCCAAAAAGGGCTTTGATGTGTTTATACAAGAAAAATCCCAATGCCCCCGTGGGGAGAAAGGCGATGGCGATTTTAAACCACAGTTGTTTGTCTTGGAGGAGTCGTTGGGCATACAAAAATAACACTGCCAAAATACTCCCCAATTGGATGGAGACTTCAAAGGCTTTATGGGCAGCGGTTTGCTTTAATCCCAACAGTTGGGAAGCCAGAATCAAATGACCCGTAGAGGAGACGGGGAGAAATTCGGTCACCCCCTCAAGGGCGCCTAAAAGGAGAGAATCAATGATGGTCATAGGGGGACTCTTTTTTTGGGTGGTATTATAGCTTAAACCTCTCCTAACTTGGGGTTGGCTATAATTTGCCCCTTTGGTATGTATACTGTTATTCTCATAAAACGAGCAAGGAAAAAATATGCTTCTCTTTACCCCAGGACCCACTCCGGTTCCCGAATCTGTCCGTGTTGCGATGGCAGGTGAGACTCTTCACCACCGTACGCCTGAATTTGAAGCGATTTTTGAGCGAACCCGCACCCTCTTGTTTGAACTTTTGGGGATGGATGAGGTGTTAATGCTAGCCTCCTCAGGTACAGGTGCCATGGAAGGTGCCGTGATTAATCTTGCCCATTCCAAACTCCTCTCGATCAATTCGGGAAAATTCGGGGAGCGTTTCGGTAAAATCGCCGTAGCTCACGGGATTGCTAATGTGGAGATCAAGCACGAATGGGATACCCCAGCAACTGTAGAGGAAGTCCAAGCCGCACTGGATACGAACCCTGATATTGATGCCATTGCGATCCAAATTTGCGAAAGTGCGGGGGGATTGCGCCACAGTGTCGAAGCCATCGCCTCTGCGGTTAAAGCCCATAACCCCTCCATTATGGTCATTGCCGATGGTATCACGGCAGTAGGTGTTGAAAAGATCGACGTAACCAATATCGACTGTTTGATTTCAGGGAGTCAAAAAGCATTAATGCTCCCTCCGGGATTGGCGATTATGGGGCTTTCTAACGCGGCGATTGACAAAATCGGCAGCGGTAAAGGGTACTATTTTAACCTTGCGACCGAGATCAAAAATCAGCGTAAAAATACCACCGCATGGACAGCTGCCACAACATTGACCATTGGTTTAGAGTCTATTTTAAATCGTATCAAAGATGAGGGGGGATTGGATAAACTCTACGCCGATACCGCACGCCGTGCTAACGCAACTCGCGAAGCGATGCGGGCGATAGGATTGAGTATTTATCCTAAAAATCCTGCTGATTCGATGACGACCGTAGGGGACAGTGAAGCTAAAAAAATTCGTTCAATTCTCAAAGAGTTCGATGTCAATGTCGCCGGTGGGCAAGACCATATCAAAGATTCGATTTTCCGCATCAATCACATGGGTCTTGTTGCTCCGTATGAGGCGTGTTGGGCGGTGAATAGTGTGGAATTGGCATTGGCTAAAATGGGTCGACGTGCGTACGATGGAACGGCTTCTCGTGTGTTCAACACCGTCTATTTTTGGCTCTAGTCGTATGGTATTTGAACACGAAATCCCTGAGGGGTCGAAGCTTTATTTTGCCAGTACGGCAAAAACCAAACGATTCATTGAGACCAAAGCCAGTACGTTACTTAGCGAAGCAGGGTTTGAAGAGATTTTAACGCCGTTGTTTTCGTATCACCAACATCTCAGTATTTGTGATCAGCGTGAGCTTATTCGGGTTAATGATAGCGAAAACCACCCCATCAGCCTTCGCGCGGATTCGACCATTGATGTGGTACGTATCCTCAACAAACGGCTTGGGGGGAATACGGAACACAAAAAATGGTTTTATATCCAACCGGTGTACCGTTATCCCGCCGATGAGCAGTACCAAATTGGGGTAGAGATTATCGATGAACCCAATCTTTCGGTTGCACTACGAGAAGCGACGGCTATTTTGAACGCGTTGGAGATGAAGCCCTTGTTGCAAATTTCCAATATCAATATTCCTCGTCTTTTAAGTGAAATGTTGGATCTGAGTTTGGATGATTTTCGCTATATGAACATCGAAAAGATGCTTGCCCTCGCTATCCCTTGGCTGACCCGTTTGGTCTATATGCAATACCCCAGTGAGATCGATGCGGTAGTGGAGATCGTCCCTGAAGCGATTAAACCAGAATTGCTTAAAATCAAAGAGTTGTGCGCAGAGTTAGCGTATTCCAATAGGGTAATAGCCCCCTTGTATTACGCTAAAATGCTCTATTATGATGAACTTTTTTTCCGCGTGATTGATAAAAATGAGACGTTTGCCATGGGTGGACGGTATAACAATGAAGCCATTGTATCGGTGGGTTTTGCCATCTATACGGATGCTTTGATCAATAAAATACATGAGAGTAGGGATACACTATGAAAGCAGATTTAATCGTAGGAATACAGTGGGGCGATGAGGGAAAAGGGAAGATTGTCGATTTGTTAGCGCAAAAATACGATTGTGTTGCCCGTTATCAGGGGGGGCATAATGCGGGGCATACGATCGTTGTTGATGGTAAAACCCACGCCCTTCATCTCATCCCCTCAGGGATTTTGAATCCCAAAGCGATCAATATTATCGGTAATGGGGTCGTGGTCTCTCCAGAAGCGTTGATCAAAGAGATGAAACAGTTTGATAACTTGTTGGGACGGTTGTTTGTCTCAGAATCGGCACATATGATTTTGACGTTCCATACGTTGATTGACCAAGCCAAAGAGAAACTTCGCGGTGAAAAAGCGATTGGTACCACAGGACGGGGTATTGGTCCAGCCTACAGCGAAAAAATTGCCCGTGCAGGATTTCGTTTGGGAGAGTTGCGGGATGTTACGACGCTTACCCATCGGGTAATGGAATATTTTCTCCAAAACAAAGCGATTTTTGATGCGTTGGAGATTGCGTTGCCCACCAAAGAAGCTTTAACTATAGAGTTGACTACCTTTGCTGCAGCATTGGTGCCTTTTTTGGCAAACACAACCCAAATGGCGTGGAAAATGATGGATGAGGAGAAAAAAATTCTCCTTGAGGGGGCGCAGGGGACGATGTTGGACATCGACCATGGAACCTATCCCTACGTCACCAGCTCCTCCACCATCTCCGCAGGTGCGTGTACGGGTCTTGGGGTCAATCCCAAAGACATCGGCAAAGTAACAGGGATTGTCAAAGCCTATTGTACCCGCGTAGGTAATGGTCCTTTCCCCACCGAAGATCACGGTGAGATTGGGGAGCGTCTCCGTAAACAAGGGCATGAGTTTGGTACGACTACGGGGCGACCACGTCGATGTGGATGGTTTGATGCCGTTGCGTGTCGATTCGCCAGTCGTATTAACGGATGCGATGATCTCTCTATTATGAAACTCGATGTACTGGATGGTTTTGATGAGATTCAAGTGTGTATCGGGTATGAAGTCAACGGCGAAGTGATCGATTATTTACCCCTTGATTTAGAGAATGTCAAACCTATCTATCAAACCTTTGCAGGGTGGGATAAAACCGAAGGGGTTCGTCGTTTTGAGGATTTACCCCACACCGCACAAGTCTATCTTCGTGCTATTGAAGCACTAACCCAAACCAAAATCGGGATGATCTCCACCTCACCTGATCGTAACGATACCATTATCATGGGATGACTCTAAGCCTTTTTAGAGGTCATCTGAAGTACAATACTAAAAAAGCACATAGGGCTATTCATGAAAGTTTCACTCTCCCATTTACCCCATATTTCGAGTCGTGTTGCCGTAGAACTCAACAAAAGTGGATTGGTAACCATGACCAACGGTTTGGATGTCGTTGCTCGTGAAGCGGAAACCATCTTGACTGAGAGTGTTAAACGGGAAATGGCACTCGAAGAGAAAGTTAAAGCGATTGTTAATGCCAACGAAGAGCAAATTGACTACTATTTAGCCGATGAACGTCAACTCTTTTTTATGATCAAACGAAAATTAGCCCCCGAATTTGGGGTTATTTTGGCGTACGATGAGCGTTATTCGGACATTGCCCACAAAATTTTGGATGTTTTATACGAAGAGGATTTAATCCGTTATGACGTGAGCGAAAATCGGGTTAAGAATATCATCTACGATGCCATTACGCAGTGCATCGCCGATACGGGTGACATTGAGAATGCGGTGTATGACAAAATCAAAAGCTATAAACGCCGATTGATTCCAGGCACTGATGAATATGAAATTTTATACGAAAAACTCTACAAAGATGAAGTAGCACGAAGAGGGATGGCATAATGACAAACGTATGGATTTATCTTGAAAATGGAACCTACCTTCAAGCCAAAAGTTTTGGTGCGAAGGGGACAAGTGTTGGTGAAATCGTTTTTAATACCTCCCTCACAGGGTATCAAGAGATCATCTCTGACCCTTCGTATGCGGGACAGTTTATTACGTTTACGATGCCAGAAATTGGAAACGTTGGGGTAAATGATGAGGATATGGAGAGTAGTAATGCCCATTGTAAAGGGGTCATTGTCCGCCAATACCAATCGCAACACTCCTCGTTTCGCGCGCAAGAGGCATTGCACACCTTTTTGGAAAAACAAGGTGTGCTTGGCATTTGTGATATTGACACCCGCTTTTTGACCAAAATGATCCGAACTCAAGGGGCGATGATGATGGTCGCTTCGACGGAAGTGAGTGATCGTGAAGCGTTGAAACAGATTCTTGAAACCTCTCCTCGTATCGAAGAGATCAACTATATCCAAGAAGTGAGTACTAAAACGGCGTATCACCATACCAGTGGAGTGTATGATCCTTTTTTATTCCGTTATAACGATGCCCCAGCAGTGCAAGGGCGTATTGTGGCGATCGATTTTGGGGTTAAGCGTAATATCCTCAACGAACTCACCCAAGTGGGGCTTGAGGTGGAAGTTATCCCCAATACCTTTAGTGCCGATGTGTTGATTGCCCGCTACGATGCCAAAGAGATCGATGGAGTGTTTCTCTCCAATGGGCCGGGGGATCCTTTGGTGTTAAAGCAAGAGCAAGAAGAGATCAAAAAACTGATTGCGCGAAAAATTCCCCTTTTTGGGATTTGTTTGGGGCATCAGTTGCTTAGTATAGCCCATGGATACGATACCCATAAGCTCAAGTTTGGTCATCATGGGGGAAATCATCCGGTAAAAAACATCCAAACAGGGATGGTCGAAATTACCGCACAAAATCACAATTACAATGTCCCTGAAGCGGTTCGTGCCATTGCAGAAGTAACTCATGTCAATCTTTTTGACAATACGATTGAGGGGCTTCGTTACAAAGACAGCCCTGTTTTTTCGGTACAACACCACCCCGAAGCCAGTCCCGGGCCCAAAGAAAGTCGGGCTATTTTCATGGAATTTCTCTCCCTCATTCAGCGTTAAATCCCCTTTTTCGTAACACCGATTTTGGTACGGTGTTACTTTTTTTCCCTCTAATCTTTTATTAACCTTAAAAATATCACTAAGTTTGCTAAACGCGAAAACTATTTAATTATTTAAGATGGATTAAAAGAACCCATGGCTATCATTAGAGTGTTTAATAGCCTAGAAGTGTTACATTTGTGTTAAATAAAGTGTGGATAGGCTTTTATGCTTTGAATCTTTAAGGAGGTCGTAAATGGAGAATCGTCCATTGGAGTATGATTACACGGTTGCGAAGATGTTTATGCTTACAACTGTTGTTCTCGGTATTGTCGGGATGCTTGTCGGTGTGATTTTGGCATGGGAAATGGCTTTCCCTGCTGTAAATACGATTGCAGGATCGGGATTGGCAGAGTACACAAACTTTAGTCGTCTTCGTCCTTTGCATACTGATGCAGTCATTTTTGGATTTACCCTTAGTGGTATTTTTGCTACGTGGTACTATATAGGTCAGCGTGTATTAAAAGTTTCTATGGCGGAATCAAAATTTTTGATGTTCCTCGGAAAATTACATTTTACCCTTTATCTATTGGTTGTTGTGGCGGTTGTTGGTTCTCTTTTGTTAGGGATCACTACGTCAAAAGAGTACGCTGAATTTGAATGGCCTATTGATATCGCGGTTGTCGTGGTATGGGTAACCTGGGGAATGTCAATTTTTGGTTTGATCGGTATTCGCCGTGAAAAATCATTGTATATCTCTATTTGGTATTACATTGCAACTTTCTTGGGTATTGCTATGTTGTATCTTTTCAATAACATGGAAATTCCAACCTATTTTGCATCAGGCGGAATTGGGGCATGGTATCACTCGGTATCTATGTATTCAGGAACCAATGATGCACTTGTAGAGTGGTGGTATGGACACAATGCAGTTGCGTTTGGGTTTACTGTACCTATCGTAGCGATGATCTATTACTTCCTTCCAAAAGAATCAGGTCAAGCGGTTTATTCGTATAAATTGTCTTTGCTTGCGTTTTGGGGATTGATGTTTGTATACCTTTGGGCGGGCGGACACCACTTGTTGTTCTCTACGGTACCTGACTGGATGCAAACTATGGGTTCTGTATTCTCGGTTGTATTGATTCTTCCATCATGGGGTTCAGCCATCAATATGCTTTTGACCATGAAGGGTGAATGGCAACAAGTTGCTGCAAGTCCGTTGATTAAATTCATGATTCTTGCATCAACATTTTATATGTTCTCTACACTTGAAGGTCCAATTCAAGCGATCAAATCCGTTAATGCTTTGGCTCACTTTACCGACTGGATCGTTGGTCACGTACATGATGGTACTCTTGGTTGGGTTGCATTCATGATTATGGCTGCATTGTTCCATATGGCTCCACGTGTATTTAAACGTGAAATTTACTCTAAATCGTTGATGAATACCCAATTTTGGGTTCAAACATTGGGTGTCGTTTTGTATTTCACTTCTATGTGGATTGCAGGGATTACTCAAGGTATGATGTGGCGTGCGCATGATGAATTTGGTAACCTTGCGTACTCATTCATCGATACCGTAACGGTCTTGCACCCATATTATACGATTCGTGCCGTTGGTGGTACATTGTATTTAGTGGGTATGTTCTTGTTCGCGTACAATATGTACAAAACGATGACAAGTGGTCGCCGTGTTGAAGAATCAGAGCTTCAATCAGCATCGCCTATGGGCGCATAATTAAGGAGGGGAAAATGTTTCACTGGTTAGAGAAAAACCCGTTCTTTTTTGCGGTTGCTGTCTTTGTTGTTATTGCCTTTGCAGGTCTTATTGAGATTCTGCCTAACTTTGCACAAGCGTCTCGTCCGGTTATCGGTACGAAACCGTATACGACGCTTGAGCTTGCTGGTCGTCACGTGTACATTAAAAACAGTTGTAATGCGTGTCACTCACAATTGGTTCGTCCATTTAAATCTGAAACAGACCGTTACGGTCACTACAGTTTAAGTGGAGAATATGCGTATGATCGTCCATTTCTTTGGGGTTCAAAACGTACTGGTCCTGATTTGATGCGTGTAGGTAACTACCGTACAACCGATTGGCACGAAAATCACATGAAAGATCCTGCAGCCGTTGTTCCGGGTTCAATCATGCCAGCATACGGTTGGATGTTTAAAAATAAAGCGGATGTTGATACAGCGTATGCTGAACAAGTAACGGTTAATAAAGTGTTTAACACACCTTATAATCAAGATCTTCCAATGGCGGATGGTTCAAAAGCAAAAGTTGTCTTAGCAGATTCTGTTGAGGGTGCAAGAGCATCAGCATTAGAAGAAGCAAAAGCCATTGCAGCCGATATGAAAGATCAAGATGTTAAAGATGCAGTAGCAAAAGGTGAGATTCCTGAAATCGTTGCCCTTATTGCATACCTTAATAGTTTGAAATAAGGAATTTGACGTGGACATTGCAACCTTTCAAGCGTATGGGTATTTTTTTCTCACGGCCTTTTTAGTGGCCGTGTTGTATGGGTATATTTACCATTTGTATAGCGCAGAGAGAAAAGGTACACGTGACTATGAAAAGTATGGCAATATCGCACTTCATGATGATATCACCGATCAACCGATCGAAGAGATCTCAAAAACCGATGAGATAAAAAAGTAGGAGGCATAGATGAATAAGACAGTTTTAGCTGCTATTGTAGTTGTAATTGCGATGCTTGGTTTCACATACGTAGCTGTCGGTTCTGCCGGCGGTATGGGTGGAGATGGTGACTGGGTTAATAAACTCGCCGTATTGGGTGCAGTTGTTCTCGTTATTATCACAGCATTCGTTGTTACCAAATACGTTCGACAGATGCAAAGCGATACTGCAGGTGGTAAGCTTGCAGATGAAAATTGGGATGGAATCGGAGAATATAAAAACGAACTTCCTTTTGGATGGGCGGTCATTTTTCTTGGTTCAATTGTTTGGGCAATGTGGTATTTTCTCGCAGGATACCCTGTTAATGCGTATTCACAAATCGGTGAATACAATCAAGAAGTAAAAGCGCACGATACGAAATTTGAAGCGCAATTTGCTAAAATGGACGATGCAACCTTAAATGCAATGGGTGAATCGGTCTTTATCGTTCAATGTGCGCCATGTCATGGTCTACAAGCCGATGGTATGGATGGAAAAGCGGCTAACTTGCACCAACGTATTGTTGAAAAATCCGTTAAGCATATCGTTATGAATGGTGCAAATAATTTCAAAACCGATTACGCAGGTGGTATGCCACCGATGTTGTTACAAGATCCTGCTCAAGTGGATGCCGTTGCTAAATACGTTGCATCAGGATTTAAAGCCGATGATGCAGCTGGAAAAGCGGCTTATGCAGCCGGTACGTGTAACACGTGTCATGGGGAAAATGGTGAAGGAATGCCGTCCGTTGCTCCAAAAATCAATGGTTGGGAAGCTGGTATGGTAGCAACCGTATTGAAAGATGGTAAAAAAGGTGCAATTGGTCAAATGCCAGCATTTACAAACTTGACGGCAGTTCAAACCAAAGCACTTGGCGCGTATGTTTCAAGCTTGAGTAAAAAATAAGGGGCAAATTATGGAAAATCGTAGTATTTTTTCACTACACGGTATTACCGGCATGTTGATTGCTACCGTGTTGCTTCTTTCTATCCTTGCAGGCTTAACGGTCTGGGGGCTAGGGGTTCAAAAAGGCAGCGCGGCTAATTTTTATCAAATTGACAAAGAAAAAGAGATACAGATGATTAGCACCGATAATGCTAAACATCGTATTGATGTGAAATAAGGAGTTTGGGATGGCAAGTATCATGGATAAACTCATTGCGGTTGCGTTGGTGATTTCTGCGGCGGTAACGTTGTGGGCGGTGTTAACACCGAATCACTTGTATGTTGGATAAGGGTCTTTTTTGAGATTCTCACGGGGGCTAGCGGCCCTCATCCTTTTGGCTTTTTCTACCCTTTCTCTCCATGCTGAATTCTTATATAAAGATGATGTTGTCAAAAATCAAAAATTCGCTCAACAAATTGAATCTGTTGGTCATGAGCTTAAAGCTAAAACAGGTGTTTCGCTCTATTTGGTTATGGTGCGTGATTTGGACACTAATGAATCCATTAGTGATTTTGAAAAACGTATTAGTAAAGAGACTAATGATTCTGCGGTGATTATGACCTTTGTGGAACTTCAAAAACAAGTGGATATTTTAGCACGTCCAACATCTTTATATGATAGTTTTAATAAAGCTCAAGTGTTGAGTCCCAATGCCACCTTTATCGGTGCAGTGGTGAGTTCTCTTATGTTTGCTCATACTGTTGATGAGGCTAAAGAGTTTATGGTTAATCGTGGAGGAACGGTATTACCCATTTTGGCGGAACACACCAAAGGTCGAGAAACAGTGGCCAAATACTCAGTAGCAATGTACAATGGTTATGCCGATGTTGCCGAGCAAATTGCTGCATCGAAGGGAAAAACCCTCAGTTCCTCTGCGGGTAATGGGAGCCGAGATTTTATTGATCTTATCCGTTTTATTTTTTATGCTATTATGATTTACGGACTTGGTCTGTATGTTTGGAAGCGTTTTTTAAAAAAGAGGGATTAAGTATGAGTACGATGGATAAAAGTAGTGGTAGAAAATGGCCGTGGATTATTGCTTTATCCACGCTTGCGGTTATCACTTTTGGGATTACAACCGTTAAAATTGCTGTGAATAATCCTGTAGAAGTATCGGATTATGGGATGCAAGGGTATCACACCTATGATGATAATGCCAATAATATTATCACATCAAAAATCGCGTTTGATAAAGCGTATACCATTACTTTTTTGACCCAAAAACTTGAGGAAAAACAATCGGTCATCGCCTATAAAATTACCGATAAAGCAGGTAAAGGGGTGGATAATGCTACCGTTAAAGTGGTATTAACCCGTCCTGATACTACGAAATTCGATATTAACCTCTCTAATCCAACGGTGAGCGATGGGAAATATACGTTTGCTGCGGTTGATCTTCCTAAAATTGGGCGATGGGATATTTTAGCCAAAGTCTCTGTTGGGGATAAACAACGTTACTATAACCTCAAAGCGGATACCCGTTACACCAATACGTTTGAATTTTAATTTCTTCTCCCCTTTTTTTGGGAATTCCATTGAAATAAGTTATAATCTCCCCATCTTTACACACTCAGGGGGGTCTATGGCTACATCTTTAAAAAGTCTTTCGTTATTTCAGTCATTAGGAACGGGCGGGGCTAGTGGACTTCGTGATTTATTAACTGACCTTACGCACCCTTCAACTTCTGAAGCTCCAAATAAGCCATCCGATTT
>JAVHOQ010000073.1:0-2474 GCA_036170115.1 Sulfuricurvum sp. | reverse complement strand
TTATAAAGACTATAATCACCATTTAGCATTAGCCTCATTTTATATGCCTCAAGACCTCAAAGAAAAAGCATTGGAAAATAATGTGATTGTCTTGCAACGTAAAGGGGATGTGATGGAGACGTTTATCCCGAAAAATCCGTAACACCTTTTGTCATCCACCCCGTCACTCCCGCGAAGGCGGGAGTCTAGCTGGATTCCCGCCTTCGCGGGAATGACAGGTTTCGTCACCCTGAGCTAGACTCAGGGTCTAAAAGAGGAGATGCTGAATCAAGTTCAGCATGACCGAGATCGTCATCCTGTACGCCCAACCGTCACCCTGAACTTGATTCAGGGTCTAAAACCACCCCAAAAAGGAAATCGTGTGTACCGTCCCGAAGCCCTCAAAACCATCCGCGCCATTGAAGAAAAATATAAGATTGACTGGAACAACGATGCCCAACGTCAGCACCTCACCGACTTGGATTTAGGAAATAACTTTATCACCGACCTCTCTCCCCTTGCCTCACTGACGCAACTTACCGTATTGATTTTAGGGGGTAACCAAATCACCGACCTCTCCCCTCTTGCTTCTCTTACAGAACTTACCACCTTGGATTTAGGGGGGAACCACATCACCGATCTTTCTCCCCTTGCCTCACTGACGCAACTGACCGAATTGAATTTAGGGGGTAACCAAATCACCGACCTCTCTCCCCTTGCCTCACTGACGCAACTCACCAGCTTGGATTTACGTTTCAACGAAATCACCGACCTCTCCCCCCTTGCTCAGCTTACGCAACTCACCTACTTGAATTTAGAGAACAACCAAATCACACATATCCCTGAATCACTACTTTCCCTTAATTTAAAGATTACCCTCGAAAAACCAAGTTATACCAAGGGCTTTAAAGGAAAACTTTTTATCGACAAGAACCCCATCCAAGAACCCCCGCTAGAGATCGTCGCACAGGGGAATGAGGCGATGAAAGCCCATTTTACCGCCCTAGAAAAAGGTTCACAAGAACTCAATGAACTCAAAGTGATCTTCATCGGTGATGGTGGAGCGGGGAAGACTTCGCTCATCAAGCGGGTACTAGACAATACCTTCGACCCCAACGAAAACATGACCCACGGTATTAGAATCCAAGATCGTACGATCATAGTCAATGACACCCCCATCAAAGCCCACTTTTGGGATTTCGGGGGGCAGGAGATGATGCACTCGACCCATCAGTTTTTCCTCTCCCATCGTTCCCTTTATGTCCTCGTCCTCGATGGTCGTAAGGAAGAGGACAGCGAATATTGGCTTAATTTCATCCGAACTTTCGGGGGAAACTCCCCTGTAATGGTCGTCCTAAACAAAATTGATGACAACCCCACTTTTGAACTCAATCGTAAACATCTCAAAGAAAAATACCCTAATATTTTGGATTTTTACCGAACCTCGTGTAACAGTCAGATGGGTATTTCAACGTTTTTTGAAGCACTCAAAAGCTTTATCCCTACTGTCGGATTTATCAAGAGTCGCTGGCCGTTGAGTTGGCTAAATGTCAAAGAATCTGTTGAATCCTCACCCGATAACTACATCCATCATGACCATTTTTTAACCCTTTGTGATACGTATGAAGTCGATGAGTGTGCCAAAGAGGTATTGACCCAATATCTCAATAATCTGGGAATTGCCATCCATTTCGATGATTTTAATCTCGATAGTATCCACACCCTTAATCCCCAATGGATCACCAATGGGGTCTACGCACTGGTCACTTCCGAAACGCTCAAAAAAAATGGGGGTGTTTTAGCGATTTCAGAGCTTAAAACCCTTTTGGATCGTACCAAATATCCCGCCTCAACACATCAGTACATTATCGCCCTGATGAAAAAGTTTGAATTGTGTTTTGCCATTGATGACGAGAAGATTCTGGTACCTTCTGCACTGGAAATTGATGAAAAAACGTTTAATTTTGATACCACCGATGCGTTACGCTTCGAGATTGATTATGGATTTTTGCCCCCTTCGGTGATGGCGACCTTCATCGTCAAAAGCCATGCGGACATCAAAGATACCCTCCGATGGCGCACGGGGGTGGTACTGGAAGATGCCTCCACCCATACCCAAGCCCTCATCAAAGTCGATATTCGGGAAAAACGGTTCACCATCCTCGTCAATGGGGAGCAAAAACGGGACTTTTTCGCCGTGATTCGGAAACGATTTTCGGAGATTAATAGCAAATTTACCGCCTTGACCGTTGCTGAAATGATCCCATTGCCCAATTCTACCGAACGGGTCGATTATCAAGAGCTGATCGGCTACGAACACGAGCGAATAGAGGACTATTTTAATGGTAAACTTCGGAAGCATTTTAGTGTCTCGCAGTTGCTCAATGGGATTGAGCGACCTGAAAGCAGAGAGAAAAACATCCATAATCACTATGGAGATTATATAAAAGGAGATAAGACAATGGGCAATCATGTTTCAGTCAAAGGCAATAACA
>JAVHOQ010000072.1:0-2542 GCA_036170115.1 Sulfuricurvum sp. | reverse complement strand
TCCCCATCGATAAAGGGGGTCTCTCCCGCAACGGTTGCCCATTTTCGCGCTTCGACTGCGGTTTTAGCCGGATCAGCGGAGAGTGCGGATACCACATCCACAAAATCAAGGGCATGAAGGTGGTAAAAATGAACCAAATGGTCATGAACATACAATGCACCTTGGATTAGATTACGGACGATTCGAGCATTTTTGGGGATAGTGATTTTAAACGCATCTTCGACCGCTTCGATGGAACGTTGATAATGCGTCCCCGTGCAGACACCGCAAATACGCATGGCCAACAATCCACAGTCACGCGGGTCACGCCCTTGTAAAATGGTCTCAATCCCACGGAACATGGTCGATGCGCTGTACGCGTCTACGATGGTGTTGTTCTCATCAATCACCGCTTCAATACGTAAATGTCCCTCAATACGGGTGATAGGGTCAACTATAATATGTTTATTCATGGTCTTCTCCTGATTTTTCTCGTTTTCCAGCTACGGCACTGGCTGCTGCATGGATAGCGATACCAATACCAGCAGCGGTCAGTAGTCCCAATCCAAATTCATCGACACTTTTTTCAACACCACCGGTGGGGGCTTTGATTGTAGCATCCGCCATGGGACGCTCATACGCGTATTTATCCCAAAAATCGGGTTCGGAACACCCAATACAACCACGACCTACCCCGATTGGCCAGTTGACCGCTTCGTTATAACGGACGATGGAACAGTTGTTAAAGGTCATAGGACCTTTGCATCCCATTTTGTAGAGACAAAAATTGTTTTGCGCCCCTTTATCGCCCCACTCTTCGACATACTCACCCGCATCGAAGTGGGCGCGACGTTCACAGTTATCGTGGATACGGTAACCAAATGCGAATTTCGGACGCAACAGTGAATCAAGCTCAGGCACTTGTCCCGTGAGTAAATAGTGCAAGATTACCCCCACCATATTAGCAGGATTAGCAGGACACGCAGGGATGTTAATCACTGGTTTATCCTTAATCAGATTCATCACCCCCACCGCACCTGTGGGATTAGGAGAAGCTGATGGAACACCCCCAAACGTGGCACACGCACCTACTGCAACCACCGCTGCAGCATTTTGAGCGCATCGCATGAGATGGTCATGGAATGTTTCACCCTTTGCTCCGATGGTGCCGTAGTGTCCTTCCATCCCCATAGGAATGGATCCCTCGACGAAGAGAAGATATTTTCCTTTGAAATGTTCCATCGCTTCATCAAGCTGTTTTTCGGCTTGATGACCGGAAGGAGCCATTAAGGTTTCATGAAATTCAAGGGAGATGATGTCCAAAACAATCTCGTCGATTTTGGGTCCATCAGCACGTAATAAAGCTTCAGAATTACCCGCACAATCTTATAGTTCCAACCAAATAACAGGCGCACGATTCATCATCACCGTAGCATCTGCGATAAGGGGGGTAAACATAGGGGGGAGCATTAACATGGCGGTCGTTGCACTCGCCCATTTCATAAATTCACGGCGGTCAATGCCGTTGTCTTCGAGCAGTTCGATAAAATCTATTCGATTAGCAGGTACCTGAGAACGCAGTTCATTTAACCGTGCTTCGCATCGCTGAAATAACTCTTGATAATACAACTCACCCTTATTCGTATCGATGCGGGAACTTTTAGACGTAAACAGCTTTTTCACTGCCTCTATTTTATCAGACATAATCCACCCCCCCTTAAGTAGTAACATTGGTAGCACATTGTAGAGCTGAATAACTTAAACAAATGTTTAATTTTCTCTTAAAAATTTTTAGCTACAAAAAAGAGTAGGTGAAAAAATAGGCATAATGAGCTTTCATAAAATTTCCCTCTACCTTAGGTTATAATTTCTTTTTTAGTACCCCCTCAAATTCCCCAAGGACTGCCCATGGACAATCGCCACCAAACGAATGAACTGCTCATCACCACAGCGCATCACCATCTTAACGATCTCCTCACGTTAGCATTTGAACACACTCCTCCAGCGCGCGCTATTGTGGTCTACGATACCCTGTGCCGTATCTCAATGATCCTTTTTCATGCTTATCAACGCGCCTTGCCTGACGCACTATTTATCGATTTTCACACTCAACCTCCCGAAACGACCCGCCAACAACTCGAAGCCCTTGATCCTTTTGATTTGGTGGCATTGATCCAATCGACCAGTTTTCGGATGGATGCGTTTCGTCTGCGGGTAGAGCTGTTTAAACTCAAGCTCAAAGTGATCGAGCATCCCCATTTAGGGCGCATGAGTGAGGACGAAGCCGATGCTTTTGTCGATTCATTGGCGTATGACAAAACATATTATCGCGGCGTAGGACGCGCCCTTAAAGCTAAAATTGACGTGGCACAGTGTGGAAAAGTCCATAACAGCGGAGGGACACTCTACTACGATTCCCCCTTTGAATCGGCAAAACTCAATATCGGAGATTACCGTGAAATGCCCAATACGGGGGGACAATTTCCCCTAGGGGAGGTCTTTACCGAAGCGCAAGAATTACGTAGAGTCCATGGTCGTGCGGCGATTTTTGGGTTTGGGGATG
>JAVHOQ010000071.1:0-12634 GCA_036170115.1 Sulfuricurvum sp. | reverse complement strand
CACTTTTTGGGTGTCACTCCCAGCCAAAAAGAGGGTGATCACGGGGGACGAGGTGATCGAATATTTATCCACGGCGGGCTTGTCGACTTCATTGGGTAATGGGATACTGGCGACTTTATCGCGCACATCATTGACCGCTTCATCGAGATTTTTGGAGAGTTTAAACTGCGCCACGACGATGCTAATCCCCTTGGAACTGTCCGAGCTTAGGGTATCAAGACCCGAGATACCACTGAGTGCCTCTTCGATTTTATCACTCACTTTACTCTCGACAATATCGGCATTCGCCCCTTTGTAGGTGGTGGTGACAATAACGATGGGAAAATCCACATTGGGATACAACGCCGAGGGCATACCGCTGCGTTCCACCAACCCAAAAAAGATCAGCGCAAGGGCGAACATCACCGTGGTGATGGGGCGAAGAATGGCGATTTTATACATACAAACTCCTAATGGGTGGTGATGATGCCATCACCAAAAATTCCTGCACGAAACCCTGACATATCCGATTCTGCACTCATTTGGTGATTTTTGGGGTTAATGGAGGGGTAAATTCGGGTGATTTTGGTACACTGTCCCATTTTTTTCCCATCAATCGCCGGACAAAATCGATCCCCCACGTTGACATTCGACCCATATTTGGAATCGTAATGGAGAACCAATTTGGTGTGATTACTGATGAGTTTAAACAGCGGCGCACCCCCCATTCCTGAGACCATCCCCCCTACTTCGACCGTTTTATCCCCAATGCTCCCCGAAAAAGGGGCGTACAAAAAGGTTTTAGCCAATTTTTGTTGGGCGTATGCTACTGCCAATTGCGCCCGTTGCTTCTGCGAACGTTTGGTATCGAGTTCGGTTTTGAGTTTTTCGAGGGTATTTTTATCAAACACCTGCGCACTTTTTTCGTATCGGGCGTATTGGGTACCCAAAAAGTCACACTCATGCGTTACGGCGGTGAGATCGGCTTGTGCCATTTGAAGGGAGAGTTTTTCTTCGCTATTTTCCAATTCCAACAGCAACGCCCCCTGACTCACCACAGACCCATTTTGAACCAGCATTTTTTTGACAATCCCCGATGCGTTCATCCCCAAAAGGGTCTCCTTCGCCCCTTGGGCTTCAAAGGTGGCGTACACCTCCGCGCTCCACAAACTCACCACCGTGATACCTAAAAGTCCTAACATTTTCATGGTTGTTTCTCCAAAAGATTTTCTAAATTCATCCCCGATGCGTACGCACAATGGGCGTATGCGACTTGCAAAGCGTGATGAGTCGTTTGCACTTTGGCAAGTGATAGACTCAAGGCACTGAGTTCACTCAAATAGGTGGTGGTGGGGATTAGTCCTACCTCAAAGCGTTTTTTGATAATCGCAAACGCTTCACGACGGGCAGACGCTTCGGCTTGGGCGGCATTCAACGCACTTTGGGTCGCTTGAAGTGTCAGCTGAGAAATTTCTTCATCATTATGGAGTCGTTGTCGTTTATAGTCGACCATTTTTTGGGCTTTGAGGGTCATAAGACGCGCTTGCTCCCGCTCTTTGGCAATCCGTCCCATATCAAAAAGGGTGAGGGAAAGCGATGCCGTTATCTCATTTTGCTTCATGGGCTGAAGATTGATCCCCCCCATCGTATCGTAATTGCGATAGTCCATGGTTTTATGTTTCCCTTGCACCGTAAGGGTGGGGAGATAGGTATAGTTTTGTTCACTTTGGTGGAGAAATTCAACCTGTAATTGATCCGCTTGAAGGTCATGACGCGCTTGGTGATTGGGAAGTTTCATAACCAAATCGTGATATTCAAGGGTATCCACAGGCAGACCACTCAGGAGTTCCAAATTTTTTTGGCTCTGTTGGCGAATAATGTGTTCATGTTGCTGGTTATACTCCACCTCAAGCTTAGAGGCGATGAGGGATTGGAGGACATCGTGGGTGGCGAGATCATTCTCCACCAACACACTGACCCGTTTGATTTGTTCGAGCAATTCAGTTTTTTTGGCTTGGAGTGCTTCAAGGCGGGATGCAGCATCGAAATAGTCATAATACGCCAAAATCGTCTCCATAAAAACCGTCTGTTCTTCGTGTTCCACGGTGTGAGAAGCAGCATCAACCGAAGCATGGAGTGCTTTTAATGCCGCTTCGCGACGAAATCCATCGAACAAGGTTAAGCTCCCCCCAAGCTCGACACCCTGTACGATTTTGGGTTCAAATGCGGTGGTTTTGTCTTTTTTGCGGTACAGACCCTCTAACTTAAGCGTCGGAAAGTAGGCGGTTTTTGCCTCTTCCAATTGCGATTGAGTCTGTTGCATCTCAAGACGACTCGATTCAACGCGAAGATTGTGTTTGGCATGGGGAAGCAACGAGGTTAAATCCATCCCCATGAGTGTTTGGGCGGTGAGGAGCAAAAGAGCGGTCGTTCTCATAAAAAATGTCCCTGATAAAAGTATTTTCATAGTATATCGTCATTTTAAAACTGACCATTGCTAAAGAGGATTTTAGTGTTCGTACAATAGGTTTAAACGTAGCTGGATTCCCGCTTTCGCGGGAATGACGAAGGGTAAGAGCTTAGGGGCGAATCGCGAAGACCGCTTTACGTTCATGAAAATTAAAATGGCGTTCCAAATCGGAGTTATCCAATAAAATAGGGACGACAATCAACGAAGCGACCACCGCAGCGATCGTTCCAAAAATCAACGCTACCCCCAATCCGCCAAAAACCGCATCGCTGGCCAAGAGGGTCGATGCCAAAATAATCGCTGCAGCGGTGAGGAAAATGGGTTTTGCCCGTGTGGCTGTTGCATACGCAATCGCTTCACTTTTGTGCATCCCTTTTTCCAACATCAACGATTTGGTAAAATCGATCAACAACAACGAATTACGCGAACTAATCCCAATCAAGGCAATAAACCCAATCAGTGAGGTTGCAGTCAAGAAAAAAGTATCGGCGGTGAAAATATTCATAATAAAATGCCCCACAATCACCCCGACGATGGAGAGGAAACTTCCCAACAAAATAATCCCACTGAGGGTGAAACTTTTATAATAGACCACCATCAACAAGAAAATCAAAATCAAGGCAGCAATAAACGCACCCCCCAAATCAACAAACGTATCAAGGGTCACTTTCATCTCACCATCCCATAACAGCTCATACCGTTCATGGGTTTTTTTGTCTACCAATTCAAGATTAAAGAGACCCGTTTTGGTGATCTCATACTCATTAGTAAAGGTAGACAAAATGGTATCGCGCGCTTCCATCAACGGATAGACTTGCGAGACCATATCGGTTTCGGCTAATACATTGGTCATTTGGTGGAGATTTTTGGTCACAATCATCGGATTGGATTTGACCGACACGACAGTGACCACTTCGGTAATGGGAACCATCATCCCCATACTGTTCATCAATTTAAGACTGGAAAGTTTAAACAACACCCCATTGAGGTCTTTGGAGGTAAACTTTTTCCCTACAGGATCCAGTACCAAAAAGATAGGGATCTGTTCTGAAACATCCGAAGAGTTTTTGACCGCAATGGGCATCCCCTCAAAAGCAAGATACAAAATATCGTTCACTTGTTTGATATTTAGACCTGAACGGGCGATTTTGTCGCTGTTGACCCGCACTTCAAATTTATTGTAAATTTCATCTTGCATAATATCGATGTCAACCAGACTACTGGTTTTATGAAAAACGTCTTGAATGCGTCCTGCCAAATGGCGAATCCCTTTGGCATCATTGCCATACACTTCCGCAACGACCGCTGCCATCGTTGGAGGCCCTGCGGGGGGTTCGACGAATTTGATATTGGTTTGGGGGACAATGGCTTCACACTTTTTTTGGATTATGGGGCGAAGACGCTGCACCATAAGGTACGAAGGCTCGGAACGATCATGTTTTTTGGTCAAATTCAACACGATTTCGGAGACATTTTCCGAATTTTTAAAATGCGATCCTTTGATCAATCCCGCAAAATCCAGTGGAGAACCCGACCCTAAAAAAACCTCCATGTCCAACGCTTCTGGCTCTTTTTGGAGAATGGTAGTAACACATTCGCTGACGTGCTTGGTTTGTTCAATCGAACTGCCCGAAGGGAGATCAATGTAGACTGAGTAGGTGTCGTTGTTTTTTCCTGGGAGCATTTTTGCCATCACCAATTTGGTGGGGATCATCCCCACAGCAAGGATAAATCCTCCAAGGGTTAACCACAACATCAACCTTTTTTTGGAAGGGGTTTGAAGAATGTTCAAAAGAATGTGTTCAAATTTATCATACATTTTAGTGTGCCTTTGAATGACGCTCAGGTTTTTTGAGCAATCGTACTGCTAAATAAGGGGTAAAGATATACGCCACAAACAACGATGCGACCAATGCCACAGGGACATTGGCGGGGATAGGCTTCATAAATTGCCCCATCATCTGTCCGACAAACGCCATGGGAACCATGGTCAAAATAATGGCGAAGGTAGCGATATTGGTGGGTGCGCCAATCTCATCGGTCGCTTCTACGATGAGTTCATCCACATCGCGTGTATGGGCATCGATGGCATGGAAATGGCGATGGATATTTTCAATGACGATAATCGCCGCATCCACCAACAGTCCCAAACTCAGCAAAAAGGCAAACAGCGTAATACGGTTAATCGTTTGACCCGTAAGATACGCCACAAAAAGGGTAATTGCCAAAATGGCAGGAACGGTAAAGGTGACAATCAGCGACTCTCTCCATCCCAACACAAAGACCAACAAAATGGCGATAATCACGATCGAAAGGAGCAAATGGAACACCAACTCATTGACCGCTTCATTGGCACGTTCCCCATCATTACGGGTGATAACGTAATGAATCCCCTCCGCTTCCATCGATTTTTTGTATTTTTCCAACTCCGTTTTTACCGCTTCAGCAATAATGACCGCATTGGTTCCTTGTAATTTTGAGACGGTCAAGGTCACTTGATCTTTAAACGGAGAAAACTTCCCATTCTCCCCTTTTACGCTGACCAGTGCGGATTTAAAGTTTTGGATATCTTGCCCCGCAGTGACCGTAGCAACGTCGCGTAAATAGATCACCGACCCTCCGTATTGGGCAACGATGATACCCCCTACATCCTCAACGGTATCAATGGCATTTTTAACCCCAATCATCACGATCTCATTGGATTGGGTTTTCCCTTTGATCTCAGGGACATTGTACGAAAGGGCTTGTACTGCTTGTACAATTTGCCCCAAGGAGAGGTTGTACCCCGCAAGGCGATTAATATCGACTTGAATGTTAAACTGGTGTCGCTTTGCCCCTTTGACATCGGTGACCGCGACATTGGGCAAGCCATTAATATGGTGTTGAATCTCTTTGACATGGTCATACAGTATCGTAGGGTCAATGGCATGATTGTTGGAGTAAAACGCAACCGAAACGACAGGAATATCAACATCAATATCCAAGGGTTTGATGATGGGTTGCATCGCCCCTTTGGGGAGGATGCTCATATTTTGCATAATCTTGTCATAAATCTTGAGATTAGACCCCTCTTTTCCCTCTCCGATGTAAAAAGCAGCATTGATGACCGCGACATTATCCATCGCCATACCATGAATGTTTTCGATCCCCTTGACCTCTTTGAGTTTTCGTTCAAGGGGTTTAACGATAACCGTCTCAATCTCTTTTGCCGTAGCTCCGGGCATGGCGACGATGATGGTCGAACCACTCACCACCATCTGAGGATTCTCTTCCCGTGGCATCATTATGAGTGCAATGTAACCAATCACAAGGAGAAATATCCCCAAAATGGACGTGAGGGGATTGCGTAAAAAACCTTTTGCCAGTTTTCCAGCAATGTCTTTAGGAGGGTGTGGTGCAGTGTGTGAGGACATCAAAGCTCCTAGTGCAATTCAACCGTAGCGTACATTCCAGGGTAAATGGTTTGTTTTGCGCTAAAGGAGATTTTGATTTTAAACGTATGGGTCATAGGGTTAGAACTGGGGACAATGGAGCTTACGGTTCCCGTCCCTTTAAATCCGGTTGAGGGGATTGCAATGGTCAGTTTTTTACCCACGGGGGCAAATTTTAAATTATCTTCAGAGACCTCTGCTTCGATTTTTAACGCTCCCAAATCGGATAAAACAATTGCAGGCATCCCCGGCATCGCCATCTCCCCTACTTTGACATTCTTAGAGACGATAACCCCATTATTGGGGGCAACAACGCGTAAATAACGGTATTGATTGTTCACTTCTTGGAGACGTGCATCGGCTTGTTTGACTTGTTGTTGGGAAATTTTGACCATATTGGCAAGATTCTTTTGGGCAAGTTCCATGTTTTCGACCTCATAACGAGAAACCATGTCTTGCTTAAGCAATCGTCGGTATCGCTCAAGATTCAACGTCACATTGTCGTATTGATTTTGATACGAAAGGCTGGAAGTTTTGGCTTGCTCGATCCCATTTTGGACTTGCGTTCGCGCTGAATCGACCTCTTTGGTATCAATGGTGTACAACAGTTGCCCTGTTTTGACTTTAGACCCTTCAGAAACATAGACACCCGTCACAAATCCCATGTTACGACTGGTAATCATTTTTTGGTTATCGGAAATAACCACACCCGAAAGGGTCAATCCAGCAGCATTAAGCACTGCACCTAAAAGAAGAAAAGGGACGAAAAATTTCATTGATCAGCTCCATAGTTGAGTTTTTCGAGGGTAAAAATGCGCTCATTACGTTGATTTTTCACCGATTGAAGGGTCATAATTTTTTCAATTTCATTGGATTGTTTGATGATAAGATCACTCATAGAGACCAAATGCTCATGGTAGCGACCCTCATAGTTTTTCGTAATTTCACCTGCTAAAAGACGCTCTTTTTCCAAGCTCACAATTTGCTCATCCAAATTGTCGATTTCGGTGTGCAATTTATCGTACTGAAGGGCAATCCCTTTTTTCGCCATTTCTACTTCAGTGGCGGTTTTAAGGCGGTCAATACGAGCTTTTTCAAAATTATGGGCATCAACGGCTCCATTAAAGAGGTTCCAGCTCAGTTTTGCCCCCACGGTGTAGGCAGCATGAGCGTGCATATTGCGCATCAACGTATCATTGGCACTGGAAGCCTCCCCAAAAACACCCAAAGTAGGGAGAAAAGGTGCCATCGCCACATCCACCATGGACGAACGGACGGCTAACCCATGCGAAGCTTTTTTCAAATCGGTGTTGTTACTCATCACCGAAGCTTCATCGGCGGTTGTGATGGCTTTATCATCCTTAGGAATAGCAATCTCATCGGTTTTTTGGTTCAACAAAAAACTAATATAGTGCAACAAGAGTTTTTTATTGCTCCCCATCTCCAAAACCATCCGATCGACATTGGCTTTTTTGGCTTCAATTTCTAAAAGATCCACTTTTTTAGCATACCCCTCAGCGACCATCTCTTTGGTTTTGGCGTGCAACTTCTCCATGTTTTTTTGGATAATGGTCATCTGCTCCAATGAGTGTTGCAACAACGCCATATCGTAGTAACTTTTACGGGTTTCGTAAATTTTTTCTCCGGTCACTTTGGTCGCATCGAGTTGTTTGATCTTCTCCATTTCACGAGCAATTTTGGAATAACCACTGAGTTTTCCCCCCGTATAAATGGGGAGCATATAGGTCAACTTGCTTTGAAAATAGTTTTGATACATTGGATAATTAAGATCTTTGGGTTGCACCGTAAGAATATTGGGATTCGTCAAAGAAAATTCACTAAATCCAAAATCGGCAAAACTCGCCTGACGGGAGCTAAGTTTAAACCCGAAAACATTACCTGCATCGTTGGAACGAACCGCACTTTGGGTAAAATCGAGGGAACCAAAATTATACCCTTGGGCGATTCTAAGATCATTATGGGCATTTTTTGCGTCCAAAGAGACCGCTTTAATCTCTAAATTTTGCGCTTTAAGTACCGCAATTGCTTCATCCAAAGACAATGCAGCACCCTGTAAATTCAGAACACTTAAGAATAACGCAAATACCAATCGGTGTGAGGGAAATGCCATCAGGGGGAACCATCCTTATAGTCTATTTGTAACTCTTATAGTTTTAATAAGGCGATTATACTGAGTAAAAGTTTAAAAAACTCAAAAGAAGGAAATTTTATCCAAACGATACCCCCAAAATGGGTACGTTTGAAATTCAAAGCCAATTAGGGTAAAATTCGGATAATTATACAGATGAGGAATCAAATATGGCAACAATCGGAATGGGCGACATCAAAAAAGGGGTACGCCTTGAAATCACAGGGGTACCGTACCGAGTAATCGATTTTCAACACGTTAAACCCGGAAAAGGGGCGGCATTTGTCCGTTGTAAAGTTAAAAGTTTTTTGAATGGTAAAGTTGTTGAAAAAACGATTCACGCGGGCGATAAATTTGAAGTCCCCAATATGACACACACCACCATGCAGTTTTTATATGATGATGGCGAAATGCTTCAATTTATGGATAACGAAAGTTTTGAGCAATTGGGACTTAGCTATGAGCAATGCGAAGACGCGAAAAAATGGATCAAAGATGGCACCAATGTCCAAATCGTTTTCCATAATAACAAAGCCATCAGCGTTGAAGCCCCTGAAATCATGGAACTTCAAATCGTTGAGACTGCCCCTAACTTCAAAGGGGATACCTCAAGTGCCTCTAAAAAACCCGCTACCCTCGAAACCGGTGCTGTGGTTCAAGTCCCCTATCATGTCCTTGAGGGAGATACTATCCGTGTTAACACTGTTGATGGTGAATACATGGAAAAAGTAAAATAACTTTTTCTCTCTTCTTCCGTGCATCGGCACGGAATCTCCTCTTTTACCCACTTTTTTTATTCACGTATCATGATACACCCAAGCCCTAACGCGCCAGTGCTTGACGGATTTTACCCATTGCAGCGGTTGCTGCTTTTTCCCCTTCTAAAATCGCTTGATTGCGTTGATCAAACGAAACCGAGGGGAGGTGACTGATGTCAGGGTGAATAACGACCGTTGCCATTTTGAGCTGTTTGTTGAGGGCGACTTGACTCATAATATTGATACTTTGATCAAAGGTCGCTAACAATCCTGAGGTATTCCCCGCTTTGGGACGATCAGAGATGTCCACGGCGATAATAATATCTGCCCCCATATTTTTAGCCGCTTCCACAGGGACAGGTTGGGTTAATCCCCCATCGACGTACGAATTTTTTCCAATTACGACAGGCTGAAAGACATTGGGGATACTCGCCGATGCGCGTACCGCTTGCCCTGTATTTCCTTGACGAAAGACGACCGCTTCCCCTGTGGTACGATTGGTGGCTACTGCACCAAAAGGGATTTTGAGCTGTTCGATAGGGCGATTTTTGACCGTTTTATTGATGAAATTTTGCAATGCTTCCCCTTTGACAAATCCTGCATTGGAAAAAGTGTAATCGGTCAAGGCACTCTCATCCAAATTAATCGCCAGTTGTTGCAACTGATACCCATTCAACCCCGATGCGTACAAGCTTCCAATGACCGATCCCGCACTGGTTCCCGTGATAATATCGACATGGATACCGTTTTGTTCGAGAACTTTAATCACCCCAATATGGGCGAATCCTTTAGCCGCACCGCCCCCTAAGGCTAGGGCGATTTTGGGTTTGTGTTTTACCACAGGAGCAGGAGGTGTTGGGGTTAAACACCCTGTTAAGAGCAACGCCCCAGCAAGGAGAAAAATTTTAGATACAAGCGACATACGACCACCTTTTTGGCAAGTTTAAAGGGAAATTTTATCCAAACTACCTCAAAGCTACCAGTTAGTTTTGTTTTAACACGACCCCTTTTGGAGTTTTGCTATAATGCGCGGACAAATTAACCTTAAAGATACGCTCATGAATTGCTTAGAAAAAATACGCAACAATCTCCGATTGACCTTCGATGAGGCGGTCAGTTTATACGATTTAGACCTCGTGACTTTAGGGGAATTGGCGGACGAAAAACGACAGGCGTTGCACGGCAAGCGCACCTATTTTAACATCAATCGCCACATTAATCCCACCAATGTCTGTAAAGATGTCTGTAAATTTTGCGCCTACAGTGCCAGTCGTAAAAATCCCAACCCTTATACCATGTCTCATGAAGAGATCCTTGCCATCACCGATGACATCGTTTCACGGGGCATTTCGGAAGTCCACATCGTCTCTGCCCACAATCCCGATACGGGATTAGAGTGGTATTTGGAAGTCTTTCGCAAAATCAAAGCACGTCACCCCCAACTGCACATCAAAGCCCTCACCGCAGCCGAAGTCCATTTTCTCGCCGAAGCGTACCACAAAAGTTACGATGACATTTTGGATTTGATGGTAGCCAATGGAGTCGATTCGATGCCCGGAGGAGGAGCGGAAATTTTCGATGAAAAGATACGTGATTACATCTGTAAAGGGAAAGTCAATTCACACCAATGGCTCGACATTCACCGAAAATGGCACGAACGGGGGATGAAATCCAATGTTACCATGCTCTTTGGTCACGTTGAAGAGCGTTCCCACCGCATCGATCATCTCTTCCGCATTCGGGATTTGCAAGATGTCACGGGGGGCTTTAACTGCTTTATCCCACTGGTGTACCAAACTCAAAACAATTTTCTCAATGTCAAAGCCTCCATCACCGCCCACGAAATTCTTAAAACGATGGCAATTAGCCGCATCGTGCTAGACAATGTCCCCAATCTCAAAGCCTATTGGGTCACCTCAACGGTCAATTTGGCACTGGTTGCGCAAGAGTATGGAGCCAATGACCTTGATGGCACCATCGAAAAAGAGTCGATCAACTCCGCTGCTGGGGCAAAAAGTGCGCATGGCGTGAATCTACAAGAGTTTGTGGAACTCATCAAAAACAGCGGATTTGAACCCATTGAGCGGGACAGTCTGTACAACACCCTCAAGGTGTGGTAAGGGTTAAAAAGGAGAAAAGATGACTCAATGGCGAAGGATTTTTAATCGTATTTTATTGGTGATCCTCATCGTGTATGGGATCAGTGCCATGACCCTTATGATCTTTCAACGCGCTTTTCTCTATTTCCCCGCCCCTTCCACTCACTCTAATCTCCCCTCGATGCACCTAGAGACCCAAGGGGAAAAACTTAATATCACCGTACTTAATGAAGGCAAGCCTAATGTGTTGCTCTATTTTGGGGGTAATGGGGAGTCGGTTGATAATGCTGCAGATGATTTTGCCAATACGTTTAAAGATTACACGGTGTATCTCGTCGATTATCGAGGGTATGGTCGTAGCAGTGGAGAACCTACCGAAGAAGCATTGAATCACGATGCCCTTCTCCTCTACGATCACCTTAAAGCCAAACATACCACCATCTCGGTCATCGGACGAAGTTTAGGCAGTGGTGTTGCTACGTATCTCGCTTCTCAACGATCCATTGCCAAACTCATTTTAGTGACCCCTTTTGATAGCATTGAAGCTCTAGCGCAAGAAAAATTCCCTATCTTTCCGATTACATGGATGTTGTGGGATAAATACGATTCCCTCAGTCGTGTCCACTCTATCCATGTGCCAACCCTCATTCTCATTGCCAAACGTGATACCATTGTCCCCAATAACCATTCACTCACACTGCACAATACGTTTCGCCCCTCAAACGTTGAAGCTAAAGTATTTACCGCATTTGGGCATAATGACATTCAATTCTCTCAAGAATATTACCCCACGATGGAGAGCTTTTTAGAGCAAAACAGTTCCCAACCTCGGAATAAAACGATTACTTTGGATGTCGATGAACTCAATGAACAGCTCACTGAAATAGATATTTTTGAACGCTATGAAGGGCTTAGTTGTTACGATGAATCAAGTATTATGGGAGATCGATGTTGTTATGCAGATATTAACCAATTTAATGGCGTTAATGCTAAAGTGATCGGTTTTTTCTTGAAAGATGATCACCTAGTCCAAATGCTTGTCCAATTGAACTCCCATAAAAGTTACAATTCTTTGGTAGATGACGCTACACGACTCTATGGTATAGCCAAAAAAACCCCAAAATCGCTACCTCAAGATACTCAACTCATCGAATGGCAAGTACACCATGGGAAATGGGTAACCTCCATGGAATCCGATCCTCTTCAAAAAGAGACCTTTCTCTGGCTTTCAAGCAGTACAAGCCCCTCCAATACCAAACAAGCAATAGTACAAAAGGGTAGCGTTTTGCTCCTCCTACTTGGAACAATCATCACCCTCATAGCATGGTATAGTAACGTGTGGTGGAAAACCCATTTTCACCATAAAAATCATTCATCACCATGGTTACTGTACATCGTCAAAATCTATCTTATCCCAGCTTTCTTTAGTGTCATTTTGGTTATTGGAGTAGTGCTTTTTTGGCTAGGATTAATCATAAGATTAGTGATTTGATGAAAGTTTCAAAAAAAGACACACATAAACAAGAAGTGATACTTTAAATGGAAAAGATAGAAAAGAGATTGGTTACAATCCCCCCGTCGTTTTAAAATATATGGAGCTTTTTATGATCGTGATGATTGATAATTATGATAGTTTTACCTATAACATTGTCCAGTATTGTTTGGGATTGGGAGCGGATCTAAAAATTATCCGCTATGATGATCTCTCGTGGGGAGGACATCCTTTGGGTGTCCAAAATGCTTGGGCA
>JAVHOQ010000070.1:0-12751 GCA_036170115.1 Sulfuricurvum sp. | reverse complement strand
TATAAAGCGTTGTCCCTCGAAAAAAAGGGCGATTAAAAAAACTTTCCATCTCCTCAAATCCCCAAAAAGGGCATCCTCTTTCGCAGGGTGATTTGGGAGCTGATGGTGGTGTTGCCGCAGTGAGTATGAGGGGAACAGCCCCTAAAGGGATTAAAAGACGTTTCAACAAGATGGTCATGGTGTAAACCTCCTAGAATTTTTTAGGGGATAAATCTAAAGCAATTTTGTAAATAGAAGGTAAATTAAGGGGGGGTTTGTTTGCCCTTGGGTATAATCGCGCCACTATTATTACATACTAAGGAAACTGCCGTGAGCACTCCCCTCCCAGACATTGAAAAAGTTCTTAAGCAACACAAACTCTCTCTTGACGATTATGACCACATCAAAAGAATCCTCGGGCGCGAGCCTAATCTTGTGGAAATCGGTATTTTTTCGGCGATGTGGAGTGAACATTGTAGTTACAAATCCTCCAAAAAACATTTGAGTGGTTTCCCAGTCAGCGCACCATGGGTTATCCAAGGGCCGGGTGAAAATGCAGGGGTCATCGATATTGGTGGCGGATATGCGGCGGTTTTCAAAATGGAAAGCCACAATCATCCCAGTTTTATCGAACCCTACCAAGGGGCTGCTACGGGTGTCGGCGGTATTATGCGGGATGTCTTTACGATGGGTGCGCGTCCTATCGCCAACCTCAATGCGTTGCGTTTTGGAAATGTTCTTAACGATGATGCCATCAGTGTGCATCAGCGTTATTTGGTACGCGGTGTCGTATCGGGTATCGGCGGATACGGTAACTGTATGGGAGTTCCGACCATCGGCGGAGAGACCAGTTTTGATGAGTGCTATAACGGTAATATCCTTGTGAATGCGTTTACGCTCGGTTTGGCGAAAAGTGATGAGATTTTCTACGGAAAAGCGGAGGGGATCGGCAATCCGGTCATTTATGTCGGGTCTAAAACAGGACGCGACGGACTTGGCGGTGCGGTGATGAGTTCGGACAGTTTCACCGAAGCGTCCAAAGGGCTTCGTCCGACGGTACAAGTGGGGGATCCGTTTACCGAAAAACTCCTTCTCGAAGCGTGTTTGGAACTTTTCAAAACTGATTACGTCGTCGGGATTCAGGATATGGGAGCGGCGGGACTAACGTCGAGTTCATTCGAGATGGCGGGACGCTCAGGCAGCGGTATGATTATGCACCTTGATAAAGTTCCTGCGCGTGAAGAGGGGATGATGCCCTACGAGTTTATGCTTTCCGAATCCCAAGAACGGATGCTCATCTGTGCGCGCAAAGGGACAGAGCAAGCAATTATTGATATTTTTGAAAAATGGGATTTGGATTGTGCCGTTATCGGTGAAGTAACAGCGACGGGGAATATGGAACTTTTCTGGCACGGTGAAAAATGTGCGGAAGTTCCGGTTGATCCGGTGAGTGAAGAAGCACCCGTATTGGATCGCCCGATGTCACGCCCCGCGTATCTCGATGAGATCGCCAACGTAGAACTCAGTGATTTTGATGTGGTCGATAACCAAGTAGCATTTGAAAAACTGATTGCATCGATGGAAGTAGTCGATAAACATTGGATTTATGAGCAATACGACTCCATGGTTCAAACCAATACGGTCAAAAAAGGGGGCGAACTTGACGCTTCCGTTATCCGTATCAAAGAAAACGGCGTAGCCTTGGCGATGAGTGCCGACTGTAACGTTCGCTACTGTTTTATCGACCCAAAAGCAGGAGCGGCGGCAGCGGTAATCGAAAGCGGTCGTAATGTCGCGATGAGCGGTGCAACGCCTAAAGCAATCACCGACTGTCTCAACTACGGTAATCCAGAAAACCCTGAAGTGATGTGGCAGTTTGGACAAGGATGTTTAGGGATCAAAGAAGCGTGTGCGGAATTGAACACTCCCGTTATCGGTGGAAACGTATCACTGTATAACGAAACGAACGGTAAATCAGTCTTCCCGACTCCTTCCATCGCGATGGTTGGTGTGAACGAAGATCAGCATAAAGTATTAATGTCCGCATTTCAACAAGCAGGAAATAGCCTCTATCTTGTGGGTGAAAACCGTAGCGAATTTGGCGGATCACTCTACATGAAAGAGCTTTACAACGTCGTTGCGGGAACCATGCCTGTTATTGATTACAATAACGAGCGTGCGCTTTGGAATTTGGTGATTGAAGCCAATAAACAAGGACTTTTGGCATCGGCAAAAGATTGTAGCTCAGGCGGTGTTGCGATTGCATTGGCAAAAATGGCGTGCGTCAGTGATAAAGGGGTAAATGCTTCGATTACCCTAAATGATGAGCGTGATATTTTTGCGGAGAGTATGTCTCGTGCCATCATCGAAGTTGCCCCTGAAAACTGTGTAGCGTTTGAAGCGATGGTGGGTGAATTGGCGTGTCAAAAAATTGGAACCGTGGGTGGTGATACCTTTAGTGTCAATGCCGTGACCATGAATCTTGCTGCAATGCAACGTATCTATTATGGAACGTTCCAAAAAGTGATCGAAGGGGATTTGTAATCTCTTCTTTCTGATTTGGTTACTGGCTTGGTAACCAAATCGCTTACACTTCTTGAAATTTTTCTCCTCTTTTTTACTGCATTTTATGATAAAAACTGACCAAAACATCGACAAATAAAGGGTGGTCATTGGGGCAAGAACAGACTCGATAATCGGTGATACCCAGTGCATGAGCAATTTCAGCGTATTCAATGGAAAGTTCAAAATCGGTTTCCGAATTATCAATGGTAAAGGCAATGGGGACAATGATCACTTTGGGAGTTCTTACCCCCTGAAGCATCGATTCCAGTGAGGGTTCAAGCCATTTCATAGGTCCCACTTTGGATTGGTATGCCAAATGGAGGGCATTAAAGTAGAGGTTTGCTTCATGGAGTTTAGTGGTCAAAAGATCAACGTGCGTCATGACGTGCCGTTGGTAGGGATCCCCTTGATCGACAATTTTTTGGGGTAAGCCATGGGCGGAAAAAATAAGTTCAAACTCTTGGGGATGATCATTGCCTAAGGTCTCTTGGATCAAGGAGACCAAGAGGGTGTTATACCGATCATTCATGAAAAAGTGTTTAATTTCTACCATAATAGGAGACCACCCCATCGCGTGCGCGGTGGCTTCAAAATCATCCAACGAAGAGGCGGTGGTGGTGGAAGAGTAGTGGGGATAAAGGGGGATCAAAAAGACTTTTTCGACCCCATTGCGTTGAAGTTTTTCAATCACTTCACGTGCCATAGGGGGAGTATAACGCATCACAAAATCGACGATTACTTCATCTTTTAATGCCTCTTTGAGTTTGGTCACCAAAGAGGTAGTTAACCCTACAATGGGCGATTTTCCCCCAATGCGTCGATAAATTTCTTGGGATTTTTCGGTACGAGAAAGGGTAATCATTGCGGCGATAAAACGACGTAATACGGAACTTTTGGTTCGGATGATAGCAGGGTCATTAAACATATTGGTCAAAAAAAGTTCCACTTCATGGAGATTATTGGGACCACCCATATTGAGAAGGATAATTGCTTCTTTCATTTCGCCTCATTAACGATGTGTTTAGAATGGCAGTGTATCATAACGCCATCAGAAGAATATTAAATTCTAATGAGAATCAAAGTTCTTTAAGTTTATAATGGCTTATGTCAAACGTTACATCACCAACTAAGATACAGGAGGCCGCATGAATAGGCTACTTTTTACTTTTATTGTCCTTTTTTTTACCACCTCTCTTTTTTCCGATACGCTTAACCTAAACCCTTCATTTAATCAAGACCCCTCAACCCTTAATGCCTCTTCGGACAATGAACCCTCGTTCATCTCCCATTTGACCGCTGCTAAAACAAACGTTTTAGGAAAAGCAAAAGAGTATTTAGGGGTTCGATACGGTTTTGGCAGTCGTACTGCTTTGAGTACCGATTGTTCAGGATTTACGCAACAAGTATTTAAAAGTTTCGGGGTGTGTTTGCCCCACAGCGCAGCGGAACAAGCGCAATTGGGGGAGAAGGTAGATTTTAAAAATCTCCAAGCGGGCGATTTACTTTTTTATCGTACCTATAAGCACGCTCCTTCCCATGTCGCTATTTATGTAGGTAATGGGAAAATGATTCATGCGTCCTACCGTTCTCGAAAAGTTCAGTACGACTCAATTAATTTGGGCTATTATCAAAAACGGTTTCTTTGTGCCAAGCGTATCGCTCTTAATGATACAAATAGCCTAAAAAACTACAATTAACCTTTTTTTGCCCATCGTGGGAAAAATCGAGCGGGTGAGAGTTGCTCATCCAAAGGTTTTTTATCCACTAAATACTCTTTTAACCGTTTTGCCAAATAAGGTGCTAACACAAATCCATACCCGCCTGAGCCATTAATCATGGTTACATTAGGATAATAAACATACTCTTTGGGATCCACTTTTTTCCCATGTCGAAGATGAGGGTAACGTGCTAAGGTTGCAAAAGCATCCACAAGCGTCCCCAAAATAGGGAGATAGTCATTAGCTCCTGAACGTAATCCTGTGTAGTCCCGCAGTATTCTCACCTCTTTAAGATCAAGGGTTTGAGACGCTTTGGTCAATAGCTCTTTTCGCCCCGCTTCTACATCGTAAATGCGATCATCAAAAGGGGAAAAGTGGACATCATGGGTTGCCCCCATTGCTATAACCCCCTCGTGTGAAGTGGGAGAGATGGAGACAAAATGGTGCAAAATTGTTTGAAGTGGGGTGGAGGTTTGAATATCAATACGGTGTCCCCAAATCCCGCGAAGGGTTAAATAAGGTAGGGGAAGGAGCTTTGGGTACGCCCCAATGGCTAGTATGACGTGTTTGGCGCGAAGGTGACCAATGCCCCATCCATGCTCTTCTTGGCGTAATTGATCTACCTTAAATGGGTAAAAATCTATCCCTTTCGCCAATGCGTGACACACTTTTTGTGCATCCACAACGGCTCCTTCTGAAAGATACACCGCTTCAGAAGTGTGGGCTTGAGGGGTTAAAAGATTCCAAGTTGCTTCATCTATGGATGTAGAATGAAGTTGGGTCTCTTGTTTAAATTGGCGCAAGGTTGTTGCCTCTTCTGCGGATTTGGTAATATGAAGGAGAGGTTTTTGTAACGTACAGTGGGGAAAATGTTGGTTATAAAACGTTAATGCTTCGGTATGTGCTTGGGTCATGATCTCTTTTAAAAGACCCGCTTTGGAAATTTTCGGGGAGATAAACGCCCCTGCTGCTCCACTTCCTCCACTGGCGATATGGGAAGCGTCGACAAGGGCGACACGTAATCCCCCGTGATGGAGATAATAGGCACTCATGCACCCATTGATACCCGCGCCAATAATAATGACATCATACTCTAAGGGGTTCATTTAAAAGCCTTCATTGATAATATACCATAACCGCTCTATCTCGGTGTCATCCAAAAAAAGGGTGGAGTGATGATCATACAGCCATGCTAGCCCTTTGGGGTTAATCGAAAGGGTATGGGAACACTCCTTGTGGGCAGGTAAAAAAGCCCGTATGAGGGAAATGTCACTCTCAATAGGATGATCGCAAAAAAAGCAATGAAGCTCGCGATGCAATCTTCCCTCATGTTCAAGGAGTTGCACATACCCCTCGATAGCAAGTCGTTTGGGATTTTGATCTTTCCAGCGATTGGAGAGGGAGACCAAAAGATCAAAATAAAAAGATCCAATGGTCTCTGTATGGTTTAAATGGGGATAAAAAAGGGCGATGAACTGTTGCCATATTTGGATACGATGATATTCTCCCATCCATGAAAATCCCAGATGTAGGAGATCTCGCATACGGGGGATGGAGCTTTTAAGTGAGGTCTCGCTTTCAAAATCAATTTTAAACCCAAGATTGATAGGGCTATGGCGTGCGCCATAAAAACGATAAAGAGTTGTTAAGTTTTCCTCCGATATGATAGTAACAATCATATCTTCCTCTTTGACCCGATTAAGTTTAATGATGAATCCTTGCATGATGTTACTTGATTGCCCACTTCATTTTTTTGTTTCTTTTTACCCTCTCATTTTAAACCGTTTTAACCTAATAACTGGTAAAATTAAGCAATTTCCATCCTCTTTAAACTAGTTGTGTTTAAAAAGAGATTAAATAGAAATAATTTCCGGATTTTTCCGATGTATAAGGTGATATGTCAGTGGAATACCAAGATTTATTACGATCGTTTAAAGATAACTGTGGGTTTGGTCTGATCGCCAATATTAAGAACCGTTCGTCTCACGAGACACTGGAAAATGCGATTACCGCATTGGAAAGAATGATGCACCGTGGTGCAGTAGCTGCTGATGGAAAAACAGGAGATGGAAGCGGGTTGTTGCTGTCCATTCCGCATGAGTTTATGCGCGCTAAAGCATTGGAAAATGGGGTTGAACTCCCTCAAATGTATGCTATTGCTGTGGTATTTACCAAAGATGCAACCCAATTGGACGTATTGGAAAAAACGTGTTGCAATAACGATTTGAAAGTGGTGCTAAAGCGACGTGTCCCGGTAGATACGAATGCGTTAGGGCAACAAGCATTAGGAACCCTTCCTGAAATTTACCATATCTTTATCACCCCCAACTCTTTGATGGCATCACAACGTTTTGATGCGCTCTTATATTTGAGCCGAAAAGAGACCGAGCATACATTAGTAGGGGATCAAGAGTTTTATATCCCCTCCATGAGTGCGCGTGTTATTTCGTACAAAGGGCTTATTATGCCCACGCACATCAAGGAATTTTATGTTGATTTGCAAGATGAAAAATTTAAAATCTCTTTTTCCCTTTTTCATCAACGCTTTTCGACGAATACGCTCCCCAAGTGGCGTTTAGCACAACCTTTCCGTAGCGTTGCTCATAATGGAGAAATTAACTCCGTAGAAGCCAACCGTTTTAATGTCGCGGTCAAATCTGAATCAATTAAAAGTGATGTTTTTACCGATGAAGAGATTGCGCGAATTTTACCTATCTTACAACTTCACGCCTCCGATAGTGCCAGTGCGGATAATTTCTTTGAATTTTTGATTGCCAATGGGATGGATTTTTTCAAAGCAGCGCGTGCGGTTATCCCAGCACCTTGGCAAAATGCTCCCCATATGGATCCTCAACTACGTGCTTTTTATGAGTACCATTCGACGGTATTTGAAGCATGGGATGGTCCTGCGGCGTTTTCATTGACCGATGGTCGTTATATCGGATGTGTGTTGGATCGTAATGGATTACGCCCGTCTAAATACATCATCACTCACGATGATACGCTGTTGATTGCCAGTGAATATGGGGTTATTGATATTGCCGAAGAGAACATCAAAGAGCGTGGACGTTTGCAATCGGGTCAGATGATTGGATTGGATTTGAAATTTGGCAAAGTATTGAAAGATGCTGATATTAACCATTATTTAAAAACATCAAATCCGTATGTTCGTTGGCTTAATGAGCATATGACCTATCTTCAAGAACACGTAGAACACCCCTATAAAGCCAAATGCGAGTGTTCTTCAGAAGACTTGATTCCGCGCCAACGCTATTTTAACGTCACCCAAGAGATTATAGAACAAGTCATTGAACCGATGATGCGCGACGGAAAAGAGGCAGTTGGATCCATGGGGGATGATACTCCATTGGCCGCTTTTAGTACGGTACAACGTAATTTCAGCGATTTTTTCAAGCAACGTTTTGCCCAAGTAACCAATCCTCCTATTGATCCTATCCGTGAAAAAGTCGTGATGAGTCTCAACACAGGCTTTGGGGAAGTGCATAATATTTTGGATGAAATTCCTGCCCACGCTAACCGCTTAAAAGCAATTTCTCCCATTATGCTCAAAGAAAAGTTGGATGTATTGAAATCGTTTGGGGATAAAAAATCCCCTCGATTTAACCCATCGTATACCAACAAAACCTTTTCGACCGCATTTAGTGGAAGTTTACGCACCGCAATTGAAGCATTGGTTGCGCACATCTTGCATGATGTTCGTGAAGAGGGAACCCGTGTCATTATTTTGGATGACAGTGGTTTAGACAAAGAGCATAAAGTTATTCCCATGCTTATGGCAGTTGGACGGGTGAGTCGTGCATTGTTGGACGCGAAAATCCGCCATTTGGCCTCGATTGTAGCGGTGAGTGGCGAAGTTGTTGATTCCCATGGAGCAGCGACCTTAATTGCGTATGGTGCCAGTGCCATTTATCCCCATTTATTGTTGACTACCATTGCCGCGCGCAGTAAGCAAGCGAACAATGGAAGTGAGGGAAATTGTGGAGAGGCATTTAAATCAGCCCAATACGCTTTGAATGCAGGCTTGTTGAAAATTATGTCCAAAATGGGGATTGCGACCATCGCATCGTACCGAAATTCGGGTCTTTTTGATGTGATTGGATTAAGCCATGAGATCGTTGAAGAGTGTTTTGGGGAATCCCATCTTCTCATCCCTGGATTAACGTATGAAGATATTGATGAACGTTTGGATCGTGATCACAAAGAGGCGTTTGAACAAAATGGCTTTAACCGAATGTTCCCGCTTAAAATCGGTGGATTCTATAAATTTTACAACGGTCAAGAGTACCACGCCTTTAATCCTGCGGTCATTCATGCTATTCACGCGGTTTCTCGTAGTGGAAAACGGGAAGATTTTGACAAACTCAGTGCGTTGATCAATAAGCGTGGGCAAAAATTTATCCGTGATTTCTTTGAATTTAGCTCCGACCGTCCCAGCATTGATATTAGTGAAGTAGAACCCAAAGAGGCCATTTTCAAACGGTTTGCTTCAGCTGCCATGTCTTTGGGATCAATTTCTCCGGAAGCGCATGAGTGTATGGCAATCGCGATGAATACCATTGGCGCGCAAAGCAACTCAGGGGAGGGGGGAGAAGACGCAGCGCGTTTTGAAACGTTAAAAAATTCTAAAATCAAACAAGTCGCTTCAGGACGCTTTGGGGTGACACCGGCGTATTTGCGATCTGCTGAAGAGATCCAAATCAAAGTAGCCCAAGGGGCAAAACCAGGGGAGGGGGGACAACTTCCAGGGCATAAAGTGAGTGGTCTTATCGCCCGTTTGCGCTATACGATGCCGGGGGTTACCCTTATTTCACCACCGCCGCATCACGACATCTATTCGATTGAAGATTTGGCGCAATTGATTTTTGATATGAAACAAGTCAACCCCAAAGCCACCGTGGCGGTCAAATTGGTCTCCGCAGCGGGCGTGGGAACCATCGCAGCAGGGGTTGCCAAAGCGTATGCCGATAAAATCATTATCTCTGGAGGTGATGGCGGAACGGGTGCAGCACCCTTAACGTCCATTAAATTCGCAGGGAATCCATGGGAATTGGGACTTTCTGAAGCGCACAATGCCCTTAAAGTGAACAATCTTCGTGGATTGGTGCATCTCCAAACCGATGGTGGACTCAAGAGTGGTATGGACATTGTCAAAGCAGCCCTTTTAGGGGCGGAGAGTTACGCATTTGGTACGGGAGCTTTGGCAATTATTGGGTGTAAGATGCTTCGTATTTGTCATGTCAATAAATGTTCGGTGGGAATTGCAACCCAAAACGAGACTTTACGAGAAGACCACTTCAAAGGAACCGTGGAGCAATTGATCAATTACTTCACCTATTTAGCCGAAGATGTGCGACTGATTATGGCAAAACTTGGGTATAAAACGATGGAAGAATTGGTGGGACGTAGCGATTTGCTTCAAACCATTGATACCGATTTTGCCCGTAAATTTGACTTTAGTCATGTGTTACATCGGGAAGAGGGGGTCAATACGTGTCAGTTCTCCAGTAATGATCCTTTTGATGATAATGCGTATGAAATTGATGTCTTGAGTGAAGCAATGGATGCGATTAAACATCCTGACAGTCCTGTCCGTATTAGCCGAACCATTTGTAATCTTAACCGAAGTTTTGGTGCCAGAATCAGCGGTGAAATTGCCCAATACTATGGTGACAAAGGGTTAAAAAATGATACGATTAATATTAAATTAACGGGGATTGCGGGTCAAGCTTTGGGAGCCTTTTTGATTCACGGTGTCACCATTCGTCTCACTGGAGTAGCCAATGATTACATTGGTAAAGGGATGCACGGTGGTAAAATCGTTATTCAATCTCAAAACCAAGGTGAAGCGTACGCAGCGGGAGGAAATACCTGTCTTTACGGTGCAACCGGTGGGAAACTCTATATTTCCGGTTCGGTAGGAGAGCGTTTTGCGGTGCGTAACTCAGGGGCATTGGCTGTTGTTGAGGGGACAGGTGATAATGCGTGTGAGTATATGACCGGGGGAATTGTGGTTATCCTTGGTCAAACTGGTATCAATTTTGGTGCTGGTATGACGGGTGGTATCGCCTTTGTGTACGATGAAAATCACAGTTTTGTCGAAAATGTTAACCGTGAATTGATCGATGCGGTTCGTATTGATACCGATGAAGGGGATGAAGCACGCCATTATCTTAAACGTCTTTTAAAAGATTATGTTGTTGAGACCCAAAGTCTAAAAGCCCAAATGCTTTTGGATAATTTCCGAAATGAGATCCGAAATTTTTGGCTGATTCGCCCCAAAAATTTAACCAAATTGCCACTTAATCCTGATAAAGGGGACTGATTATTATGAGAGAATTTTTAACCATTGAACGTCTTGATCCCACTAAACGGGGGGTTGTAGAACGTCTTAAAGATTTTAGAGAGATTTATGAGGTTGTTGAGTCCCATGATGCATCCTCACAAAGTGACCGTTGTATCCAATGCGGCGACCCTTTTTGTCTGAATAAATGTCCTTTGCACAATTATATTCCCCAATGGCTCAAAGCCGTTGCCGAAAAAGATTTGAAATTTGCTTTCAATCTTTCCAATGAACCTTCACCGTTTCCTGAAGTGATGGGGCGTATTTGTCCTCATGACCGTTTGTGTGAAGGGGACTGTACCCTTAACGATGGGCATGGTGCTATTACCATTGGTTCTGTGGAAACGTTTATTAATGAAGAAGGATTTAAGCAGGGGTTACGCCCCTATTTTCCAGGGATTACAACCGATAAAAAAGTAGCTATCATTGGTTCTGGTCCCTCAGGGCTTTCGTGTGCGACCTATTTACTTCGTTCAGGGATTTCGGTGACGATGTATGAACGATCTGACCGTGCAGGTGGATTGTTGACGTATGGTATTCCAGGGTTTAAATTGGATAAAAAAATTGTGGAACGACGGGTGAGCTTTTTAGAAGAGGCGGGATTGACGTTATTATTGAATTGCGAAGTAGGGCAGGATATAGAATTCGATACCATTGCCAATACCCATGATGCCGTTTTTCTGGGATTGGGGGCAACGAAAGCAAAAAAAGCCCATATTGCTGGGGAAAATGTCTCTAACGTCTACGCTTCAATGGAATATTTAACGGCTATCCAACGCAAAAATTTTGGATTGATGTACGATAAACATTTTGATTTTAAAGATTTGGATGTGGTTGTTATTGGGGGGGGAGATACCGCCATGGATTGTGTCCGTACCGCTAAACGAGAAGGGGCAAAAAATGTGACGTGTCTTTATCGTCGTGATGCGCACAATATGCCCGGTTCCCAAAAAGAGTATAAAAATGCCCTTGAAGAGGGGATTGAATTTGTCTTTCACGCTTCCCCCAAAGAGGTCATTTTAGGGGAAAATGGGAGTGCGGTTGCCATTCGTATGGTAAAGACCGTTCTTGGGGCAAAAGATGAAAGTGGTCGTCAAAAAATGGAAGAGGTCAAAGGGGGAGATTTCACGGTGAATGCCGATGTGATCATTATGGCACTTGGATTTGATCCGGTTGTCCCCAGCTTTTTAGCAGAAAATGGGATTGAAGTGAATGGTTGGGGAGGAATTATTATCGATGAATCTTTTCAAACCACAACGGCGGGGATTTATGCGGGAGGTGATTGCTATCGTGGCGCTGATTTGGTGGTTACCGCAGCGTATGATGGGCGTGAAGCAGCACGAACGATGGTCAAATCGTTGTTAAACGGATAGGGACATTCCCCCCTTAGAGGAATCTAGGGTGCTTTTTGCTATAATAAGAAAGTTTTATGATCTAAGCCACACTTGATTGATCCATAGTGATAGGGTTTGAAGATTTGTAGAGGAGTAGTTTTGAGTCTATTTAATTTGTTTGGGGATTCCAAAAAAAAGCAGCAACCCACGAAAAGTGAAGCCCCCTCACACTGGGTGAAGTGTTCTTCGTGTCAGTCTTTGATGTACTATAAGGAGATGGAGAAACAAAATCACGTTTGTCCAAAATGTGGTTTTCACTTGCGTATTGGAATTAACGAGCGTCTTTCTTTAATTAGTGACGCAGGAAGTTTTGTAGAACATGATGCCAATCTAAAACCCATTGATCCTCTCTCTCTTGTGGATAAAAAAAGTTATGCGGCACGAATTGAAGAAGCGTATGCCAAAAATGGGCGACACTCCTCGGTCGTGAGTGGCGAGTGTACCATCAATGGGGTAGCGGTTCAATTGGTCATTTTTGATTTTAGCTTTATGGGGGGATCATTAGGCTCCGTTGAGGGGGAAAAGATCGTTCGTGCGGTCAATCGTGCTCTGAGCAAACGACAAGGGGTTATTATTGTCAGTGCCAGTGGCGGTGCTAGAATGCAAGAAAGTACCTTTTCGTTGATGCAAATGTCCAAAACCTCTGCCGCATTGGCCAAATTATCCGAAGCAAAGCTCCCCTATATCTCCCTGTTAACCGATCCGACCATGGGGGGGGTGAGTGCCTCTTTTGC
>JAVHOQ010000069.1:0-2624 GCA_036170115.1 Sulfuricurvum sp. | reverse complement strand
TCCAACTATTTTTATGGTCACACAGTGTACTCAAAAATCTCTTAAAGGTTTTAACGTAGCTGGATTTAGTGACATCGGTGCTATTGCACATCGATGCCCCGCTCCAAGCTAAAAATAATAAGAAATTATCATTTTTTACGCTTTACGCCCTTCGCGGGAATGACGGAGATCGTCACCCCGAACTCGATTCGGGGTCTATTCAATACACCTTACGAGAAAAATTAAAATGTTAATAACGCTTTACCGATGTCATACAACCCCTCAACGCTCCCGTGGTGTGCTGCGGAAAATTGATGGGTATTAAAGGTGTTCTGCCGTTTTGCCAATTGGGCGGTATGGGTTGAAATGAGGGTGACTAAGTGGTCTAGGGAGATTTTACCATCTAAAAAATCGAGTGTTTCGATCATCCCGATGGCTTTCATGCTGTTGGGGCTTCGTCCATAGAGACGTTCAAGCTGTGCTACTTCATCGATTAATCCCGATTTTACCATCTTGGTGGTACGCAGAGCAATCCGTTCGCGTAACAGTGATCGCTCCATGGTTAAAGCGAGGATGGGGCAGTGGGTGATGATTGGTTTGGGGGGATGGGTCGCAAACCATTGAGAGGGGGGAATCGAGGTTTGGAGATAGAGGTGGAGCATTTTTTCGATACGATAGGGATCGGTGGGGGCAATTTTGGTCATGGTCACAGGATCCACAGCGGCTAAAAAATGGTAACTTTTTTCCACATCATGGAGCATATTAGAGGCGATGGTTTTGGTCTCTTGGGTGATTGGGGGGAGATAGGAGAGTCCATCGAGCATACTTTTGAGATAAAAACTGCTTCCTCCCACAATAATCACATTTTTTTCGTGTTCGGTAGCGGTTTGGATAATACGGTGATATTCGTCGATAAAGGTAAATACGCTAGCGGTCTCATGGGGGAGCAACACATCAATCCCGAAATGCTCAATGGTCGCACGCTCTTTTGGGGAGGGTTTGGCAGAAGCAATATCAATGGTTTTATAGATGCTTAAGGAGTCGATGGAGAGGATAAGGGCGTTCATCTCGTGGGCGAGGGTAAGGGCGAAGTCACTTTTTCCTGAGGCGGTTGATCCGATAATGGCGAGTTGTTTCATGGCAGTATTATACCATGGTAGAGGTTCGCTCGTGAATTTGGGGCGAAAGGGTAAAGAAAAATTACGATAAAATAAAATAAACGAATACAAAGGTCTGTTTGTGGGGAAAATACGAGAATCTCTGAAAAATTTCAATGAATTGGTAATGTTCCAACACTCTATTTTTTCGTTGCCGTTTATTTTTATTGCGATGGTGGTCTCAGCAAAGGGGTGGTTTGGGTTTAACTTACTCGTATTAGGGGGATTGGCTGCGGTGAGTGCGCGCAATGCCGCCATGGGATTTAACCGCTATGTGGATCGGCGTTTCGATGCCCATAATCCCCGAACCGCCAATCGTCCCAGTGTGGATGGTCGCATAGGGGGAAATGCCATTATTGCGTTTACGTTTGTCAATGTGGCTCTTTTTATCGGCGTTGCGTATACGATTAATAGCGTTGCGTTTGCGGTGAGTTTCCCTGTCTTGATCGTGTTATTAAGTTACTCCTATTTTAAACGCTTTAGTGCCATGTCGCATTTGGTCTTGGGGCTTTCGTTGGGACTTGCCCCCATGGCGGGGACGATTGCGGTGAGTGCTTCGGTTCCGTTATGGTCATTGTACTTAAGCATCGGGGTGATGTTTTGGGTGGCAGGGTTTGATTTGCTTTACTCGTTGCAAGATATGGCGTTTGATAAAGCCAATGGACTGCACTCCATCCCTTCTCGATACGGAAGTCGTGTTACGTTGAACCTTTCGTTGGTATTGCATGGGCTAACCCTTGTTTTTTGGGAACTCTTTGTGCAGTCTGCTGTATTGGGGATGGTTGCCCAGTTGGGGGTTATACTAGCACTGCTGATGTTGGGGTATGAACACTATTTGGTGCGTAAAGATTTTACGAAGATTGATCGTGCTTTTTTTACGGTCAATGGGTATTTGGGCTTTGTGTTTTTTGGGTGTATCATCCTCGATACGGTCTTTAATTAAACGTATGACGCAACAGGAGGTAATGTAATGGTAGCTTTAGTGATAGTGATGAATGTGGTATTAGCAACCGTGATCTATTATTCGATCCGTACTAAATATGAGATGACCAATCGTATCCGAACGATCTCCCATTCTATTGATGAACTGCATCGTGAGTTGTATGAGATGGAGAAAAAATTCTCTGCAGAGATGAAATCAATCAGCGCGCAGCAAGAAGCCAAATACGCTGAGATAGTCGCCCAACGGTATGAAGCACCTGTATATGATATTGAGGAACTCTCCGCGCCTATCATGGAATCGTTGGAGTCGTTTGAACACGCTTTGGGTGTCTATAAAGAGCGAGTGGAAAACCGTTTGTACACCCTAGAAGAGCGACTCAATGGTGTTTTGACCTCTTCTTCTGTGTGCGATGAGGTACATTAATGGTCGGTTTGAGATATTGGCTAAATTAATGTTTTTTTAAGAGTTTTGAGCTATAATTTCGTTCTCTTCAAATATGCGTCCGTAGCTCAGCTGGATAGAGCACCGGTTTGCGGTACCGGCGG
>JAVHOQ010000068.1:0-40914 GCA_036170115.1 Sulfuricurvum sp. | reverse complement strand
AAGAGGTGGAATTAAAAATCTTGTTTTACTGGTCTTGAAAAAAGGGAGCATTATAGAAACGAATAAAAGATCACTTCATGTTCAAAAATTTGCTTAGCTAAATCATAAATCGCCAATCCCAACGTGATGGCAATGATCGATTTAAAAATTTCGTGAATAAAATCATGGCTCCCCAAGGAAAGCAATAAAATCACCAAAACATATCCCCCATACCCAATGAGGGTCAGTGCGACCAATGCTAGCAGACTCGAACCCACAAAATAGACCGCGCGTTTAAATTTATCGTGAGTACTGTTGTACTCAATGAGTTTAAGTTCTTCTAAAATGAGGATAAGGTTAATATCAAAAACATACAGTGTCCCCTCCATACGGCGAACGACGGAGATACTGGCTTTGCCCGTCCGATAATGGATATAGGGATTGGAGATGTACATCCCCTCTTCATCGAGTTGCATTTTGATAAAGTAATGTCCTTTATCACTCCCTATTTGTTGGGTATCACGCTCTTTTCGGCAGACAATGGGGGTTGTTTGATGGTAGTGTTCATCTACCCCGTACATGAGTTGGATATAACGGTATTGATTGAGGATAGTATCGGCTTGGTTGATATAGTCTTTGGGTAGGCTTTTCATCAAGGAAGAGATAAAATTATCGACGGTCACCTTGTGCCGTTTATAGCTGTTAATAATCTCTTTCATTGGCGTTCCTTTTTGTTAGAGAGTGGGATGATTATACCATTTGTAAAGACTATGTTACAATAGACGCTCTATATCTATTCGTATAAGGACGTTGTTATGCCACGCACTATGAAAATCGTTACGTTTGGGTCGTTGGTGCTTTTTGCTGCGATCCAGTTTATCCCTTATGGGAAAAATCACACCAATCCCCCTATCCTCAGTGAAGTTCAGTGGGATGCTCCCCGTACTCAGGCGCTTTTTAATCGTGCGTGTGCCGATTGTCACTCGCATCAAACGCTCTATCCGTGGTACGCTAACATTGCCCCTGTGTCATGGTTGGTGATGCACGATATTGAGGAAGGGCGTGAAAAATTCAACGTTTCGATGATAGGTGTTCAAAAGAAAAATAAGCTTAAAGATGCAGCCGATGAGGTCAAAGAGGGGGAAATGCCGATTCTTCCCTATCTTCTTGCCCATCCTGAAGCACGCTTAAGCGATACGGAAAAATCAGACTTGATCAAAGGATTGGAAAAAACGTTTGGAAAAGAGGAAGAGGATTAAAGCCCCCTTAGGGAGGCTATTAATAACGGTGGTGGTGATGACCGCCACCGCCACCACGACCATCATACCAAAAAGGGTAACACCCAGAGAAGAGTGTCCCCATCACCGCGAGGGTGATAATGAATAAAAACGCTTTCATGTTATTTCACCAAATCCGCACGGGGGAACGTGAAGGTTGATTGACGGATAACCGTCACTTTGGCTTTATCATCCATCGCGTACGCTTTGATGGTAAGGGGGATAACCGTATCTTTACGCGCATCATTGACCAACATCTCATCGGTGTACAAGACAATCACTTTTTTCTTGACAATCCCCGGTCGAACGCTAAAGAATTCAGTGGGGGTCTCAATTTTGATTTTCCCCTCCATCCCTTTGGGGGCGATGACATCAAAATAGTAATTGTGGTTTTTGTCTAACGTATTTTGGAACAAGAACGTATAGGCATTTTCTACCCGTACTTTTCCCTCATCCGTATGATTGATAGAATAGAGACGGTTCTCTTTATTGATATTCAAAAGCATATACTCTTTAGTACTTCCCATCATCCCCAAAACAATACTCACAATGACCAAAATAGCGATATAGCCCAAAATTTTTGGACGGAAATAGTGGGTTTTTCCTTTCATAAACAAGGTCTCTTTTTCACTTGACCACTCAACTAAACTTGGTTTTCCAAGCTTGCCCATCACTTCGGTACACGCATCGACACACTCTAGGCAGTTGATACATTCCAGTTGAAGCCCTTTACGAATATCGATATGGGTTGGACAGACCGTAACACAACTCTCACACGTCGTACACTCAGCAGTGCTATTGACGCTTAAAAGATCTTTTTGTTTGGTAAATACTTTCTCTTTTTGCTCATTGTAAATCTCACCCCCACGATTAGGGTTGTAGACCGCCATGATCGTATCATCATCATACAGTACCGATTGGATGCGGGAATAAGGACATACGTAGACACAAAAATTCTCTTGTAAGAAGATAACATCGTACACCAAAAACAGGACAATACCCACAACCGTACCGACCAAAACGAGATGCTCACTGGGGTTTTGGATATACGCTAAAAAATCCTCAGGAGGGACAAAATACCACATTAAATCCGCTGCAGCAATAAACGATAATCCTGTCCAAATGAGAATAGCGACCAAACGTTTAATTTTGTTTTCCGCTTTGGAATAATCAGGCTCTTGTTGTTTGTTTTTAATCCGTTTGCGAAGTCCCAACAGTTTGGTTTCGATCAAATCACGATAGACGACCCGAAAAATGGTTTGGGGACACATCCATCCACAAAAGACACGCCCGCCCAATACGGTGATCCCAAAAATTCCGATAAACAACAGCATGAGCAAAAAGGGCATCAAATACAACTCTTGCATATCAAAAGGGATAAACATCAAATGAAGTTTAAGTTTATCAAAACTTAATAAAAAGAGATGATTCCCATTAATTCGTATCCATGGGACAACCAAGGCTATTAAGGTAACAAACCCATAAAACCAATACCGTTTAATCCGCCAAGAGACCCATCCTGCTAAATAGGCTTTCCCTTTTAAAGGCACTTCTTCTGTACTCATTCGCTCTCCTTTGTAAATGTTCCAACGCTGGGGCATTGGATGGTATCCATCATGATGGCTCGCGTTTGGGAATCGTCATTAAACAAAACAACCCCTTGTACCAACGCTTTAAGCTCTCGTGACTCCACATAATCTTTGAGTGAACTACGACTCACGTTCATTTGACGTGCTATCTCACTCACACTGCGCCCCTCTTTGAGGAGGGAGACAATCATTTCTAACTGTAAATCAAATTTCGAGACCGATTTTGACCCTTTGGGGCGACCGATCACCTTTTTATCCTCTTTTTGAACCAGTTGACGAAGCTGATCAATGAGTCCTAACACAACCATTATATCACTTTGCGCATTGACACTAATCCCCTGTTTGACACAGTGGATGGTATTGCCATTTTTCAAAAGACAGCTGGTCATTTGAACCACATCTTCAATATTGGTGCTTAGTACCCATGCATCGTATACCAAAAGGGTATCCCCTTTAAGGGAACGAAACAGTTCAACCACACTATGACGCTCACTAAGACGTTTGTTTTGGGAAAACTGATCAATCATCTCTTTATCAATGGGGAGTTTCATCTGATCACTGTAGGCGTTGATCAACTTAAGTTGCTCGTAAACGTTATCGAAATCTTTATCAGGACGAATATAGCTTACGACCATCGCGGTTAAATTCCTTTATCTGTCGAATTTAAACGTCATCATAACCTATATCGACGGATAAAGTCAATATATTTTTTAGTTAATTCGTCATTTTGGTTACAAGAGGACAATTTCACACTGCAAGGGGATACCAAAGGAGTCTAATACTTTGGTTTGGGCTTCGTGGATCAAAAAGAGGGCATCTTCGTAGCTTCCCCCCCCGTAATTGACCAAAAAATTGGCGTGTACGTCACTAAATGCCATCGCCCCGCGACGAAGACCTTTAAGCCCCACCGCTTCGATCAGTCGTCCTGCGTAATCCCCTACGGGATTTTTAAAACAACTTCCTGCGCTGGATTGGGTGGGTTGGTTGGAACGCATCGCCCCAAAGAGTGCCAGTTGATCGGTCGAAAATCCACGCTCTGCGCTAAAAATTGCTTCAAACACGACTTCATTGATCGATGTGGTTCGATAACCATAGATTAATTGCGCTTTGGTCATCCAACCACGTGGGGTGCGCAGGGTGATAAGATGGTTAAAAATTTCGTATTCTTTCAGTCCTGCATTCATTTTAAGCATCCCTCCCAATGTCCCTGGGAGTTTGGAGAGGTACTCAAAATGGGCAATATCATTTTTTTTACAAAAAGAGACAATTTTACCGCTGGGGGTGGCTGCTCCGATATGCAATTGGTTCCCCTCAAAGCGGATAAAATCGTACTGCTTGGAGAGGATCATGAGGGGCGGAGGATTTGGGGAGACCAAAAGATTATTGGCACTTCCCACAATCACATGGTCAGGGGGGACACTATCCTCTTCGATCAGGGCAACCTCAACCACAGGACCAATGCGGATGGAACTAAACCGTGAAAAATCGATACTCTTGGTGTTCATCAGCGTACCCTTTTTTTAGGTGTAGCGTAATGCGGTGTATTCGTGGGGAAGACAAAAATCGCGTGCGTCGTGGAGGTGTTCAAAAAAGTGGTGCTTATGCCCTATCTCAAAAAGTGTATTGATGGCATCAAACTGTAGATCACTTAAGCTAATCGACTCATCATTGGCGTATAACTCAAGATATTTTTCCAAGGTTGTTCCATCGATACGCACCAAGGATCGCTCTAACAACATTTTAGAGAGGAGTTCTTTATGGTCGCGTGCTACTTGCACCGCTTTGGTAAGGGTTGCTTCGTAACTGAGTGCGCTAGTCAGGGGCAGGGAGCGTCGAATCGCCATTCCGCCCAGCGGAAGGGGTAGGTGACCACCGCTAAGTTCACACCAAATATCCCATAACTCTCGCTCTACGACCAACGACTCATCATAGCCTAAAATACTCTCGTGGATCAGTACACCCGCATCGACGGTTCCATCAATGACTGCTTGTTCGATCTCCAAAAAATTCATATAGACAATTTTGGCATAGGGATAGGCAATCCGAAATAACAAGGCATTGGTGGTGTATTTTCCACTCAAAGCAACTTTAAAAGAGCGTTTGAGAGTGGTGGTCGCTTTACGAATCAGTTTGGGACCATATCCGCTGCCAAAACTCACCGCAGTCCGTAATAGCGCGTATTCATGGGCGATATGGGGATACAACGCAAAACTAATGGCACTGATGTCATACGTCCCTTTTAACGCTTCCACATTGAGGGTTTCAATGTCCAAAGGGAGATTGTCAAAAAGGGTGTTGGGACGACCCACCCATCCAAATTTGATGGCATAGTACATAAAAATATCATCCGCATCAGGGGAGTGGGCAATAAGCATGGTTTTCATCGGTATTCCTCAAGAACGGTATCAATCTATCTAAATTTTAACGAAATAACGCTAAAATATCCGCATGAATGTATGGTATTGCAATGTGTCATATTTCTAATCAATGTTTTGATTATGGCGTATTATGGTGTTTCGTTTTAATACTCAGACATTTTTAGGAGAAAAGAATCAATGATGGATCCCAACAAACTTAAATCGCTCGAATTAGCCATGAAACAGCTGGACAAAACATTTGGAAAAGGGACGCTGATGCGTCTGGGAGATAAAGTAGTAGAACCTATAGGCTCGATTAGTACGGGATCTTTGGGGCTTGATTTGGCATTGGGCATTGGGGGTATCCCTGAGGGGCGTGTGGTTGAAATTTATGGACCGGAAAGTTCAGGAAAAACCACTTTAACCCTCCATATGATTGCCGAGTCGCAACGCAAAGGGGGCGTGTGTGCCTTCATTGACGCAGAACACGCTTTGGATGTACTGTACGCTAAAAATTTGGGGGTTGATATTGAAAATCTCCTTATTTCCCAACCTGACTATGGAGAACAAGCCCTTGATATCGTAGAGACCATCGCTCGCAGCGGCGCGGTTGATTTGATCGTTATTGACTCAGTTGCGGCATTAACCCCAAAAACCGAGATTGAAGGGGAGATGGGAGATCAGCAAGTGGGAGTTCAAGCCCGACTGATGTCCAAAGCGTTGCGTAAACTCACGGGTGTTTTGCATAAAATGAACTGCACCATCATCTTTATCAACCAAATTCGTATGAAAATTGGGACGATGGGATACGGTTCTCCTGAGACCACCACGGGGGGAAATGCACTCAAATTTTACGCTTCGGTTCGTATCGATATTCGTAAAATTGCAACACTCAAACAAGGTGAGAGCCAAATTGGTAACCGTGTGAAAGCAAAAGTGATTAAAAATAAGGTCGCACCCCCTTTTCGTCAAGCAGAATTTGATATTATGTTTGGAGAAGGAATTTCTAAAGAGGGTGAGTTAGTAGATTACGGAGTTAAACTGGACATCATTGATAAAAGTGGTGCATGGTTTAGCTTTGAAGATACCAAACTCGGACAAGGGCGTGAAAACGTCAAACAAAAGTTCAAAGATGAGCCTGCCTTAGCTCAAAAAATTGAGGCAAAAATAAAAGATGCCATGGGCGTAAATAACATTATGATCATGGGTGAATCTGAAATGAATGAGGTGGATGAATGATTTTTATCGATGAAGTAAGTGCAATTGAGGTGATGGATTCTCGTGGTAATCCAACGGTAAAAGCAACGGTGCAATTGAGTGATGGAACACGTGAAAGCGCGATTGTCCCCAGTGGTGCCAGTACCGGTAAGCGTGAAGCGTTAGAGTTGCGTGATGGTGATAGTCGTTATTTGGGTAAAGGGGTTCTGAGCGCCGTTAGTCATGTCAACAACGAAATCGCCGATGCGATCATGGGACTTAGCCCGTTTAACCAAGCGATGGTGGATGCGGTGATGAAAGAGATTGATGGTACCCCTAACTACGCTAATTTGGGTGCGAATGCGGTTTTAGGTGTCTCTATGGCAGTGGCGCGTGCAGCGGCCAAAAGTCTTGGGATTCCTTTGTACCGTTATTTGGGGGGTGCGAATGCAATGGTCATCCCTGTGCCGATGTTGAACATTATCAACGGGGGAAGTCATGCGGATAACAGCGTTGATTTTCAAGAATACATGATTATGCCCATTGGTTTTAGTGATTTTAGCGAAGGATTACGCGCTTCGGCTGAAGTGTACCATACTCTCAAAAAAATTCTCAAAGATCGTGGTGCCAATACCGCATTGGGTGATGAGGGGGGATTTGCTCCTGATTTAAGTTCCAATGAAGAACCAATCCAAGTTCTGATGGAAGCGATCGAAAAAGCGGGTTATACAGCAGGAACACAAATTGCGATTGCTTTGGACGTTGCTGCGTCTGAGTTGGTCACGGAGGGTGGATACTCTCTTGATTCGGAAAACAGAACCGTGACATCGGCAGAATTGGTTGAATATTATGTGGATCTGTGCGCTAAATACCCCATCGTCTCTATCGAAGATGGTTTGAGTGAAGATGATTGGGATGGCTGGAAACTTTTGACCGAAAAATTAGGGGCTAAAATCCAACTCGTTGGGGATGATTTATTTGTGACCAATGCCAATATCCTTGCAGAGGGGATCGAAAAAGGGATTGCAAATTCTATCCTTATCAAACCCAATCAAATCGGATCGGTATCCGAAACGATGCTTACGGTTCGTTTGGCACAACGCAATGGGTATAAATGCGTTATGTCTCACCGTTCAGGAGAGAGTGAAGATGCGTTTATCGCTGATTTTTCCGTTGCTCTCAATTGTGGTGAGATTAAAACCGGTTCGACCGCACGGGGTGAGCGTACGGCTAAGTACAATCGTCTTTTAGAGATCGAAACGGAAGTAATGTATGGCGAGTACCTTGGGAGTGCGTTGTTTAACTAATGACCTACTACAATGAGCCGTTGCCCCCACTTGATGATGATATGACCGCCCCCAAAGAAAATTTTGGGGAGCGTTATTTTGGACTCTCTACGGGGAGGCTTCTTATTCTTCTTGGCGTGCTAGGATCTTTTATTTTTTATATTTGGATCCTCTTTTTTGGGAATAACTCCTATTTTGTCTTAGAGGATTTAAATACCTATCAACGCTTTTTGAGCAAAGATACACAACGTCTCAAAAATGAAAACGCACGATTACAAAAACAATATTTTGAACTGCAAGAGTTAGATGCTGATGGTGGAAAACATCCAAAGCACTGATTTTTAGGAATTTTTTTTGACTAAAAATGGGGGAAAGTCTCTCCCCAAAATGGAGAGAGGAAGTGAACTTATTTTACTGCGTCTAATGCCGCTTCGTAGTTAGGCTCTTCGGTAATTTCAGGAACGATCTCTTTATACGTAACAACGCCTTCTTCATTCACTGCGAAAATTGCACGACACGTTACACCTGCAAGAACAGAACCACCTAGCAATACACCATACGCATTGGCGAAATCTTTGTTACGGAAATCAGAACATACAGTTAGGTTTTCAATCCCTTCTGCTTGGCAAAAGCGTCCTGCTGCGAAAGGCAAGTCTAAAGATACGATTGTTGGTTTAACGCCGTCTAATGAAGCTGCTTTTGCGTTAAAGTTACGGGTTTCAGTAGCACATACACCAGTATCCAATGAAGGGACAACGATGATAAGTTGTTTAACTCCTTGTGCGCCACCAACGACCACATCACCTAAACCAGCAGAATTAACCACCGTGACTTCTGGTGCTTTATCTCCAACATTAACTTCATTTCCGAGAAGTTCTACATCAGTACCTTTGAATTTTGTTGTTGCCATAATGGCTCCTTCTTTTTGTATTTACTTATTTGATGCGAGAAGTATATTTTAAATCGGATAATTTGACTCTGAATTATAGAATGAAGAAATGGTGTTAAGTTATTTTAAAGATTGACGCAAAAAACAGGGTGCTTAGCTTATTAATAACGTCTAAAAAGGGGAAAGGTACCCCTTTCTTATTTTAATTGAAGTGATTAACTGTTATGCTAGCTATCATAAAAAGACAAAGGTGTTTAATATGTTGCAAAAAAATTCGGCCCTTGCTGCCATCGTTGCCCTATTTAGCAATAAAGTAGATTCTTATGGATTTAATAAGCACGGAATCCACAAAGAGACAGGAACCCACTTTGATCAAAATGGATTTGATAAAGAAGGAATTCATAAAAATACGCGAAAATTGGTAGATGACCGTGGATTTAACCGTGATAAAATTCATGAAGCCACCGAAACCCTTTTTAATCCTGAAGGGTTAAATATTCATGGTTTTGACAAATATGGATTTGATAAAGAGGGGATACACGAAGATACGCGAACCCGTTTTGATTCGTATGGATTTGATCGTGATAAAATTCATAAAGATACGGGGGAGTCGTTTGACATCCGTGGATTTTACCGCGATGGGATTCATAAAGAAACCAACGCCCGTTTTGATACCAATGGATTTTTTCGGGATAAAATGCACAAGGACACCCGAACCCGTTACAATGTGCAAGGATTGGATTGTAGGGGTCAAAAAAACGAGGCAGGTAAGGGGGTTGATGAGTATGGATTTAAACCCGATGGTCTCCATGAAGAGACAAAATCCCGTTTTGATACCTATGGGTTTGATGTAAAAGGGTTGCACAAAAATACCGGAAAAACGTTTGACCATTGGGGCTTTTACCGTCATCGAATTCATAAAGACACCAAAGCCCGTTTTGACCATTACGGTTTTTATCGAGACGGAGTCCATAAGGACACCAAAACGCGTGTCGATAAATATGGGTTTGACCGTTATGGAATTCACAAAGAGAATAAAACCCCCTTTGATGCGCATGGGTTTGATCGGCATGGGATTTATAAAAACACTAAAACGCCATTTGACCATTATGGTTTCGACCGCGATGGCGTTCATAAATACACAGGAACCCCGTTTGATAACAACGATTTTGATCGTAATGGGATTCACAAAGAGACGGGGACGCTCTTTGATTATCGTCAGTTAAATCGGGATGGCGTGCTTCAAGACGAGATGGTCGTTGCGCAACCTGAGAGTGTTGCTGCTGGACAGAGTAGCGTAAGCCATTAATTACAAAGGAGAGCGGGGTTTGACTTCGATGGCTTGGTGGGTGACAAAATCACCTCGCTCATACGCTTCAAGGGCGCATCGTCCTATCATTGCAGCATTATCAGAACAGTATCCCAAGGGAGCCACTAGCAAGGGTGCGTTATAGATCTGCAACATCTTCTCCACTTCACCCCGCAAATACAGATTCGCACTGGCACCGCCGACAATCGCAAACCGCTTGAACGGTCGTTGTTTTCCATACTTTTTCAATTTTTGAATCAAATGATCAGTCGCTGTTTTTTGAAACGCAGCGGCGATATTGGGATACGCTTCTTTGGATGCCGATTCTATGGCCAATCGAACTTGATTTTTAAGCCCCGAATAACTAAACGCGATTAAGGGTGATTGCCACAACGGGACGGTAAAAGGGTATTTGGTCGCATCCCCTGTTTGGGCAAGGGCTTCAATCACGGGTCCCCCTGGGTAGCCTAGCTTCATCATTTTCGCCACTTTATCAAAACTCTCCCCATAGCTATCATCCATAGTAGTAGCTACCGTCTCCATCTGCGTGTACGAAGTGACTTCGATAAGTTGCGTATGCCCCCCTGAGACCAATAAGACCGTAAGGGGAAAAAGGGATTCTTGCTGAATAAATAACGAATAAATATGCCCTTTAAGGTGGTGGATGGGGAGAATAGGGATGTTTAGGGCGATGGAGAGGGCTTTTGCCATCACCACCCCCTCGATCAAGGTCACTCCAAGCCCTGGTGCATTGGTCACCGCAATGGCTTTCAGTTCACCAAACCACGGTTCACATTCGGCTAAAATGGCAGGCAATGCCGTAGCGTGTAATCGACTGGCCAATTCAGGCACCACTCCGCCGTAGTGGGAGTGTTCCAACTCTTGCGAAATTTTTTTATGATAGATCAGTTTTTTGGTGGATATCTGGGTAATCGCGATGGAGCTATCATCGCAACTGCTTTCAATACTTAGGATCATAAGGATTCCTCTTTTTTGTCATTCCCGCGAAGGCGGGAATCTAGCTCTTCCGATTTGGGTATGGATCCTTGTGTCAAGCTCAAGGATGATGGAGAAATCACCCATTCCTTGACCCATGACCATGCTCCATACCCCGCATCAGTGTTAATGTGTCCTGCAGCACAAAGCTGTTTCATCGTGATACCCAACCCTTGTTGGAGCGTTAATGCCTCTTCTATGTTCATATAAGGATCATTATCCGAAGTGACCAATAACGCTTCTTCCGCCCAAAGGGTGGGGGGGATGGTTACGGGAAAAAAGCTTTTTAAGGTCTCCAGCTCACAGTCCAATCGGGGGGGTGCCACCAGCAAAAGGCGTTTAATGGGGGCAATAGCTCCCTCATGACATAGATGAAACCAGACAATGCACGCCAAGGAGTGACAAATGACCACATCGGGGTTAAACTCCGCTAAGAGCGTTTTGATTTGTCGCATCCATCGGTTTTTACTGGGAAAATGGGGATTGTCTAACAGGGGAAAAGCAACCGTTCCGTACCCTTTGGCAAGTTCTCCTGCCAACCACGCTTGCCAATGGGGGTCATCTGATCCTCCCCACCCATGGAGAATGAGGGTCTTCATTCAAGCCCCCGAACGTACGCTCGCACTTCTTCATCAAGGGCAAAAATCTCCTCTAAAGACGAAGGGGTTTGGTGGAAATGGTCATAGGTTTCTAAAATAAAGGAAGAGAGGGTTCCAAAGGTGATCTCTCCCCTAACGAAACGTTCAATCGCGACTTCATTGGCAGCATTGACAATCACCCCTCGTTGGGGGTTTTGGAGCAGGTCGTCTTTGATCGCCCATATCGGGTAACGATCGGAGGTAATTTCCCGAAACTCCAACGAACCGATTGCGGCTAAATCAATCTGCTCTAATAACGCTTCAGTCACTTCCCCCATCAACGCGTAGGCGATGGGGAGTTTCATATCGGCTTTGGCAAAATGGGCGGTGGTGGAACCATCCACATACGCAATCAACGCATGAATAAGGGATTGGGTCTCAATGACCGCATCGTAGTTTCCCACCCCAAAAAGCCATCGTGCTTCGAGCAGTTCAAAAAGTTTGTTGACCATCGATGCGCTATCAATGGTGATTTTACGTCCCATCGACCAATTGGGGTGTTTGAGGGCATCTTGTAGTGTCGCGTTGGCAATACGCTCACACGACCAATCCCGAAACGCTCCTCCGCTTGCGGTAATGATCATCTTCTCAATGGGGCGTGTGGTGTGATTGAGATACCATAACCCAAAATGTTCACTATCAATGGGGACAATGTTGGCAGTATCGACAAAAGCCCCCCCGACAACCAACGACTCTTTGTTGGCTAGGGCAACCTCTTTGCCACACTCCAGTGCTTTAAGGGTGGGACGAAATCCGGCAAACCCCACCAACGCATTGACCACTTTTGGGGAAGGGGAGTTTTCGATTGCCTCCAAAATCGCTTTTTCACCTGCTTTGACGTGGGGATGATTGACCTTGGAAATGTCCGCTTCCTCCATCACAACGACGTGCTTGGGGGAAAAATGGCGGAGTTGTTCGTTGAGTAACGCGATATTTTTCCCTGCTACAAGGGTATCCACCGAGAGAGCAAACTGCTTGGCGATGGCAAGGGCATTGACCCCTATCGATCCTGTCGATCCCAGCAGTATCACATCAAACCTCGTAGGGCGATGAGCATTACGATGGAACCAAACAAATAACCATCGATACGGTCTAACACCCCGCCATGCCCAGGGAGGATGGTTCCGCTGTCTTTGACCCCAGCAGAACGTTTGAGATAACTTTCAAACAAATCCCCAAATACGGCAGCAATGGCAGTAAGCATCGAAACGGCAATGGCTTGCATTCCATTGCCAATCACCCCCATACCGATAAAAAAGCCCACCGTGGTCGCTACGACAATCCCCCCATAGACCCCTTCGCGGGTTTTACTGGGACTGGAGATGCTAAAAGGGGTTCGACCGATACTTTTCCCCACAAAATAGGCTCCAATATCCGCTGAAGCCACGACCAACAATAACCATGCCAACGAACCAATACCGTACTCTTGATAGAGGCTAAAGAGGTACAACATCCCCGCAGTTGGGTAGAGAAAAGGGAGAAAATCGCGAAAAGGGATGTTTTGGGTATAGGCAACCGCCCCCACAAAAATCAATCCTGAGAGGATCAAAATATCATCGCTGTGGGGATAAATCGACGCAATCCCCCAAATAACCACCGCATACGCATACAAGGCATTGTTAGCTACCCCAAATAACTTGGTCGCTTCATAAAACGCCAAGAGATAGATCGCCCCTAATGTCAGCCATATCAGCCAAAAGTTATTAATCACCCCCACTGCTAGAACCCCTAGACCTAGAAAAACTGCTGTAATGATCCGTGTTTGTAGCCCACTTGTCGCTGGTTGCATCCCATTTCCTTGTTACGGTTTATAAGAACGAATTGTACCATCTCCTACCTTTTGTGACTGAAACGGTGGCGTTGTATTTTTACTTTTAGCTGGTTTAATAATAGATATGCTATTATTCCGACTCGAAAATTTTAAATAGAAAGTAGGTGATGTGAATGCCTGGAATTATCTTACGTCAAGATGATAATTTTGATGCTGCATACCGACGCTTCAAAAAACAAACCGATCGTAATTTGGTTGTTACTGAAGCTCGTGCGCGCCGTAACCATATAACGGAAACGGAAAAACGCAAACAGTTCAAAATCAGCGCTCGCAAGAAGATGTTAAAACGTCTCTATATGATGCGACGTTACGAATCTCGCCTGTAATTTCAAAGTGCTTCGGCACTTTGGTTACACCTTGCACTTTTTGATCTCCCTTTTTTTCTTCCCCCTTTTTTACCATTTCTTGACAATCACGTTTCTGTAGGCTATAACTTTACCCATGTAATAGTGCGGAATAAGGAAAGATAATGGCAATCACCCAAGAAGAGATAGAAAAATATATTTTTGATCCCAATAATCCGAAACAATGTAAATCGTATAAACTTTTACTCAATATTGCCAAAAAAGAGAATGCCACCTTTTTTTCACCTGAGTTTTTGCAATATTTTTTTGGAGAACAAATAATAAAGAATCCCGCTATTGAAAACGAGCTTTGGGATAAGCCTGATAATTATCAAGAATTGTCCATTTGCGATAAGTTTTTAATTCTTATAAAAAATATTTCTCCACAAGAATTTCACGATATTTGTTCGTCGATGATTATCAATGTGGATCGTTTTATACACCATGCTTTTTTGAAAAAAGTAGTTGCGCTTAAAATTAATGATCAAACAACTTATGCGAGAGAAAATTCAAGACATAGCCTTCCACCAGGTTATAAGTTAAAAGAAAGAAAACGTCTTTATTTTTATCAGGAAGATGTAAAAAATGATTTAATCAACATTATTAATGAGACAATTTTTAACAAAGATGATAGATTTTATGCGCAATACGAAAAATCCGATGAAAGCTATAACGCCCATTTTGTTGTTTTTTCGAGAAAAAATTTCAGTCTATTAGATTTTGATATAGCAAGGAAATCCATTTTTATCACACTGGAAGAAAATATTAATGATTTTCGATTCAAGCGTAAAAACCAAAATAATATCGAGCCCCTTTTTCTTAAAAGAATCGAAGATGTCGACCTTCTCCTTACCATCTTAGAAAATGATTTAAACCAAGAAGTATCTCAGCATCTGCCCAAAGAGACCATTTCGACGATAGAATCCCTCTCCATCAAAAACTTTTTTTCTATAGAGTCAATTCGAATAGACAATCTTCAAGCCAAAAAAGAGATTTATATCGTCGGTGAAAATGGGGATGGTAAGACCTTGCTTTTGCAAGCCATTGCCATTGCCCTCAAAGATTGTGAAGCGGATGGGCAAGGGGCATTTCGCGCCAAAAAAGGGGAGTTTGACTTAGCCATTACGACAGAGGACAAAATGCTCTATAACGGACAAGGAGCGCCGTATAAAAATCTGTTTGCGTATGGAAGCAATCGAAACAATAGTTGTAAATCCAACGAAGAGAAAAGTGGCTATTTAACCCTTTTTAGCCATGAATTGGAGTTAATAGACCCCATTAAGTGGTTGCAATATCTGGATTATAACGAACGTTCAGGGAAAAAAAACATCCTCTCTACCTCAGACGCAAAAAAGCTTTTGAGGGAGATTTTAAATCGTGATATTGAGATTACCATCACACCTGATGGGGTAGAGTTTCTCGAAAAAGGGGCTTTGGTTACGTTTGAACACCTCTCATCAGGGTATAAAAGTGTCATTATTATCATCTGTGATCTCCTCTCACGACTTTCTCACAATCAAGCGTATGTGAAAGAACTAAAAGAATTTAGAGGTATCGTCTTGATCGATGAAGTGGAGTTACATTTACATCCTAAGTGGCAATATGATTTTATGAAAAAGCTAAGAGATATTTTTCCCCTCATTCAGTTTATTGTGACCACCCACAGTAACATGGTGATTTTGGGAGCGAGTGAGGAAGCTGTTTTTTATAAAATTTATAAAGAAGAGGGGAAAACCAAATTATCCAATCCTATTGAGAGTATCAAAAATCTTATGGCAAATAACCTCTCTACCTCTCCCTTGTTTGATATGACGACGGCACGGGCAAGAAACAGTGATGAGAATATCGACACAAGCGACGATTTCCTCTATACGAAAATCCATCAAGCCATAGCCAAACGGGTTGGGGGGAAAAGCGCGATGGTGGAAGAGGAGATTGTGAGCATGATAGAGCAAGAATTGGATACATTTTTACACGAGAATGATTGATGATCAAAGTTGTTAAAGATTTAACTATTGTTCCTATCTCTCTTGAGGATGACAAGACAGTACGAAGGCGTAATACGTGTATTAAAGATGAAAAGTACCATCAAAACAAAGATTTTCATCAACGCTTTAAACAAGCCGATGTCAAAGAGGCATTAAAAAAAATTTACTATGGAAAATGTGCTTTTTGTGAACAAAAAATTAGTATTTGTACCAATAATCTTTTAGAAGATTGCTCCAGTACAGTAGAACATTATCGACCTAAAAGTCACTATTATTGGTTGGCGTACAGTTGGGATAATCTTTTGTGGTGTTGTCATCGTTGCAATCAAAATAAGGCAAATGATTTTGAGCTTTTAGGTACACCAGTGGTCTATCATAAAGATTTTATTACGGCGATTCATACAAGCACCTGTGACTATCAAGCAGTCGAACAGCCCAAAATGATCCATCCTGAACTAGAGAATGTACGTGATAAACTTAAATTTGATAAGGGTATCATCGCTTCTGATGATGAACGAGTATGCTATACCATCAAAACGTGTGGACTCCATAGAGACGATCTTAATGAAAAACGGAAAAAAGTTATCGATGATTTTGTTAAGAAAATGAATGATGTGATATTAGCCAAGCAACCCAAAGAGACCATTATTAAACAATTATTGGATGAGTTTAAGGATCATGAGAGTGAATTTAGAGCGTTGCGATATTGGATGTTACGTAACGTTAACGCACTGGTATCTTAAATTTTTTTATCCCATAGCCCCCTCTAACAAACCCTTTACGAACCATACGGTACACTTGCGTATCAAATTGAGTGAAGGTTATGAATATGCTTTTTAGCGCGCCTCTTAAAAATAATTCTAAAAAAATGTTGTTGTTGGGTTCGGGAGAACTGGGAAAAGAAGTCGCCATTGAAGCGCAACGTTTGGGGATTGAAGTCGTCGCGATTGACCGTTATGACAATGCTCCCGCCCATTTGGTGGCGAATCGCTCGTATGTGATCAATATGCAAGACCAAGAAGCGGTTTTAGCGGTCATTCGTGCGGAGAAACCCGATTTTATCCTCCCTGAGATCGAAGCCATTAGCATTGATGCGTTGTTTGCTGCGGAGGCGGAAGGGTTTTGTGTCATCCCCAATGCCGAAGCGGTCAATAAAACGATGAACCGCAAAAATATCCGCCGATTTGCGGCTGAAGCGTTGGGACTCAAAACCAGCCGTTACCATTTTGTCACAACCTACGAAGATATGTGCGCTGCGGCAGACGATGTAGGATTTCCGTGTGTCATTAAGCCTGTAATGAGTAGCTCAGGGCATGGTCAAAGCATCGCCCGTAGCCCTTTTGATCTCGAAAACTCATGGGAAATTGCCAAAGAGGCGCGCGGTGATGCCAGTGAATTGATCGTCGAAGAGTTTATCCGTTTTGATTATGAGATCACGCTACTTACCGCGCGGAATGGGGTAGAGACCGTATTTTGCGAGCCTATTGGACACATCCAACAAGACGGTGACTATATCTACAGTTGGCAACCCATGGAGATGTCCAAAAAAGCGCTCAAACGTTCCCAAAACATCGCGCAAGCCATTACCGATGGACTGGGCGGTCGGGGATTGTTTGGGGTGGAATTGTTTGTCAAAGGGGATGAGGTCTACTTTAGTGAAGTGAGTCCCCGTCCGCACGACACGGGGATGGTCACCCTCATCACCCAAAGCCAAAGTGAGTTTGCCCTCCATGTCCGTGCGGTACTTGGGTTGCCATTGGGCTTTACGTTTTATGGTGATGGTGCCAGTGCCGCATTTAAATCAACGGCCGAATCGGATGAGCCTGTGATTGAGGTGGCGGATGAGCTGTTTGATAAAAAAAGTTTTGTTCGTGTATTTGGAAAACCTGAGGCACACATCGGACGACGTATGGCGGTGGTGTTGGTCTTCGATAAAGTGAAAAAAGCCCTTAAAAAGGCGACCAAATTGATTAAAAAAATTCACGACGCATAGTCTTGTCATTCCCGCGAAGGCGGGAATCCAGCTAAAAGATAAAAATGGATCACCTGACCAAACACAAGGATTGCGGAAAGAAATGAAAATTGTACTACTTGATGCCCTAACGTATGGCGATACTGCATTAGAGGCGTTTTATGCGCTGGGAGAGGTGTCTGTTTATGCGACCACTTCGTCCGAAGAGACCCTTGAACGTGTTCGTGATGTGGAGGTGATTGTGACCAATAAAGTGGTCATTACCGATGCAATTATGGAAGGCTCTCCCCATCTTCGTCTTATTTGTGTGGCAGCAACCGGCACCAATAACATTGACCATGAAGCTGCCGCGCGTCGTAACATTACGGTTAAAAACGTGGCGGGATATTCGACCGATGCGGTGGTGCAGCACACCTTCTCCATGCTGTTTTATCTCATGGGACAGAGTCGCTATTACGATGACTATGTCAAAACGGGTGGGTGGCAAAACGAGGCGGTCTTTACCCATATTGGTCCCTCATTTAGCGAATTGCGTGGAAAAACGTGGGGAATTATCGGTCTTGGAGCCATTGGTGAACGTGTTGCGTCCATTGCCCAAGCGTTTGGGGCTAACGTTGTTTATTATTCTGCATCAGGAAAAAATGACAATGGCGACTTTGAAAAAACGCCCCTCAGTCGACTGATCGCAAACAGCAATATTATCTCGATTCACGCACCGCTGAATGCTTTGACGGAAAATCTCATTTCCCATTCAGAACTGTTACAGATGAAAGATGGGGCAGTCTTGCTCAATCTTGGTCGGGGGGGAATCGTCGATGAGGATGCGTTAGCCGTTATCATTGATGTAAAACCCATCTATGTTGGTTTGGATGTGTTGCGCCAAGAGCCGATGAAACCCTCGCACCCACTTTTGTCCATTAAGCACCCAAACCGTCTGTATATCACCCCCCATATTGCATGGACTTCACAGGAAGCACGCGAACGATTGATCGCCTCAACGGTGGAAAATATCCGCACTTTTTAAGATTTCGTTGTAAATTTTAAAAGTTTTAGCTATAATTCGCCCCAACAATCCGTCCCCAGGTACGGATGTAAAATTAAAACCGATTGACGTACAACGCCGTCATTCACAAGGCAATACATTATGAAAAAAGATCTTCATCCTAAAGTAGTTGAATCTACTGTTAGCTGTGCGTGTGGTAACACTTTTATGACAACCAGTACCAAAGAGTCTATTCGTGTTGATATTTGTAACGAATGTCACCCTTTTTATACTGGTTCTGAGCGTCAAGTAGATACGGCTGGACGTATTGATAAATTCAAAAAACGTTACGCACTTAACAACCAATAATTGCCGTATGAAGAGTGAGACCCTCTTTCTCTTCATACCATTTGCCTCTTGTAGGCAAACCCTTTAAGAAGAAAAATGCTCTCTCTTGTCCCCACCCCCATTGGTAACATTGCTGATATTTCGTTGCGTTCCCTTGAAGTACTTTCGGTTGCTGATATTATTCTCTGTGAAGATACCCGTGTTACCAAAAAACTCATTCACTTACTCAAAGAGCGTCATAATTTGACGATGTCTGAACCTCAATTTCTAAGCCTTCATTCCCATAATGAATCGGAATTTGTTGCCAAACTCAGCCCTGATTTTTTTACGGTTAATGTGGTTTATGTCAGTGATGCGGGGATGCCGGGGATTAGTGATCCGGGGCAATTGTTGGTTCGGTATTGTTTGGATCAGGGGGTAAAGTACGATATTTTACCCGGTGCTAATGCCGTTTTGAGTGCCTTTGTCGCCAGTGGCTTTTGTGAGACAAAAATGCTTTTTTTAGGATTTTTACCGCACAAAGGGAACGATCGCGCCAGTGCACTGCAAGAGGCATTGTTTAACAGTTATACCACCATACTCTATGAATCTCCCAAACGTTTGGATAAACTGTTACACGAGATCGCTCTTTTTGCCCCCGATCGTCGGGTCTTTTTGGCCAAAGAGTTGACCAAAAAGTATCAGCGATTTTATCAAGGATCAGCATCTGCGTTGTTAGCCCAATTCGAGGGTGAAATTCGGGGTGAATGGGTCGTGGTGATTGAAGCGTCTGGGGCGTGTGGGGCGCGTTTGAACGAACAGGATATTTTAGAACTGGATATCCCCAAAAAAGTGGCGTCCAAATTGATTGCCAAAATTACCGGTGAAAATCCAAAAGAGTGCTATAATCGCCTCTTAACTTTATAAGGAATTGTAATTATGCTCATTTACGGTAAACAACCGGTCTTTTATGCGATTGAACGGCATAAAGATCGGATCAAAACCCTCTATCTTGCCAAAGAAGTGGATAAAAAAGAGTACGGTCTTTTGATGAAGATGGGCTTTGAGGTCAAACGGATTCCCGAAAATGCGGCACAGTCGATGGTCAAAGGGGGAAATCATCAAGGGTACATTGCGGAAATTTCGCAAATTGTCCCGTACGCTTCCCCTTTTTTGAAAAAGTGTGGTTTTATTGTCGTCTTAAGTGCGATTACCGATATGGGAAATATGGGGTCATTGGTACGTAGTGCCTACGCCCTTGGGGTGGATGCGCTGGTGATTACCGGCATTCGAGAACCCAATTTGGAAGCATTAATTCGCACCAGCAGTGGAGCAGCCCTTGATTTGCCCATCGTGGTGATCCATAATATTCATGATCTGATGCACGAACTCAAGCAATCAGGCTTTACCCTCTATGGGGCAACGCTAGCGGGAACCAATGTGCGCGATGTGACGTTTGACCCTAAACGGGTCTTGATTTTAGGTAGTGAGGGTGAGGGACTCAGTGGCCGTGTTGAAAAAGGGCTTGATTGTGGTGTCTCTATTGAGATGGCACACGATTTTGATTCGCTCAATGTAGGTGTAGCAGGAGCAATTTTAATGGAGAGAATGCGATGAGTACCATAACAACGTTTGAAGAGTTACAGGAACTGGATATTGCCAGTATCCATGAGCAGACCCATATTTCTCGGGCTAAATTAACATTATTATTTGATAAGTCTTTTGATGAGATTACTCGAATGCAATTTATGGGATTTGTTTCTATTTTAGAGCGGGAGTATGCGCTTGATTTAACGCCATTACGTGAGGAATATGATGCTCATCATGCGGTTAAGATCGAAGAATCTTCTATTGTTGAGACCCCTTCGGTTGTCCTTCATCCCTCTAAAGATCCCCGTAAATATTGGATTTTTGGCGCGGTGGGTGCGGTTGTCCTTTTGATCCTTATTGGCTTTATGACCCAAAAAGAGGTGAGCGTTGCCCCCAAAGAGGAGACCCTTAACCTAAGCACTACGGTCCCTGAAGCCGATACTCTTCCTGCTGATAAGCCCATTGCTGCTACCAGTGTAGCTGAGACCAATAGCACAGTAGCTCCTGAAACCAATAGTAGCATAGGGAGTGAAGAGGGGGCTTTAAGCAATTTTGGTAAAGTGACGACGATTAAACCAACGTACAAGGTGTGGGTAGGGATGATTAATGTTGCAACCGGAGAAAAAATCCAAAAAATCACCAAAGACCCGATTGCCTTAGACGGTACCAAAAATTGGCTTATTTTATTTGGTCATGGTCGTTTAGAGATAATTTCTGCCCAAGGAAGCACTAAGCTCAATGAAGGGGACAAAGTATGGTTCTCGTACCAAAATGGGGTTTTGCAACAAATCAGCGCGGAGGCGTTTAACGCTAAAAATCATGGCAGCAACTGGTAAAAAGAACTTTTGATGAATAAAGTAGGAGACAAATAGAATAAGAATTTTACCCCCCGTGGCTCTAAGCTTGAGAGCAGAGGAAAAGTGCTAAAATGGCGCAATTTTTTAATGGTAGGTAAGCATTATGTTTGATGAAATTCAGTTTGATCGTATCAAACGTCTCCCAAAATACGTCTTTGCCGAGGTGGGTGAACTCAAAATGGCGCGTAGACGTGCGGGTGCAGATGTGATCGATTTTAGTATGGGAAACCCTGATGGGGATACCCCCACCCATATTCGCGAAAAATTGATTGAATCGGCGAAGAAGACCAAAGTACATGGTTACTCGGCTTCCAAAGGGATCCCTAAATTACGTCAAGCGATCTGTGATTGGTACAAACGTCGTTATGATGTTGATCTTAATCCCGATACTGAAGCGGTCGCAACCATGGGTTCCAAAGAGGGATATGCCCATTTGGCGTATGCCATTACCAACCCCGGCGATGTCGCAGTCGTCCCTGATCCTACCTATCCGATTCACTCCTACGCGTTTATTTTAGCAGGGGGGAATGTTCAAAAAATGGAACTCCCTTTTGATGAAGATTACAAAGTGGATGAAGATCTCTTTTTTGAGCGTTTGGAGCAGACATTTCATAACTCTTTCCCTAAACCAAAATACGTCGTAGTGAATTTTCCCCATAATCCTACGACCGCAACGGTTACTCCAGCGTTTTATACCCGCATTGTAGCGATGGCAAAACGGGAACGTTTTTACATTATTAGTGATATTGCGTATGGAGATTTGACCTTTGATGGGTATAAAACTCCCTCCATTATGTCGGTACCGGGGGCTAAAGATGTGGCGGTTGAGAGCTTCACCCTCTCCAAAAGTTACAATATGGCAGGCTGGCGCGTAGGATTTTTTGTGGGGAATGCCAAACTCATCGGAGCCTTGCAAAAAATTAAAAGCTGGTTGGATTATGGGATGTTTACCCCCATTCAAGTGGCTGCGACCATCGCCCTAAATGGGGATCAAACGTGCGTTCAAGAGATTACCGACAAGTATGACCATCGTCAAACTATTTTAATTGAGGCATTTAACCGTGCGGGGTGGCCAATGCGACGTAATCAAGCGTCCATGTTTGTGTGGGCAAGAATTCCCCAATGCGCCCGTCACTTGGGGAGTTTGGAATTTTCTAAGCGACTGTTGGTGGAAGCCAATGTCGCGGTCTCTCCGGGGATCGGTTTTGGGGAATATGGGGATGAGTATGTCCGTATCGCGTTGATCGAAAATGATAAGCGTATCCGACAAGCGGCCAAAAATATCAAACTTTTTTTACAACAATTTAGTGGAAAAGGGGTCTAAGTGATCCGTATTGGTGTGTTAGGGGTAGGGACGGTTGGTCGTGCTGTGGTGGAAATATTGGAACAAAATAAAGCCATTATTACTGCCCGTTCAGGCGAAGAGATTGTGGTTACGCGGGGAGCTGTCCGTGATGTGCATAAAGTAGCTGACCTGACGATCGCCATGACAACTGATCCCTATTCGATTGTCAATGATCCTGAAATTGATGTTATTGTGGAACTAATGGGGGGGATTGACCTCCCTTTTGACCTCCTTCAAAAAGCCTTAGCCAATAAAAAAGCCGTAGTGACCGCCAATAAAGCACTTCTTGCGTATCACCGTTACGAGCTTCAAGAGAGTGCAGGGGATATCCCTTTTGAATTTGAAGCCAGTGTCGCAGGGGGGATCCCCATCATCAATGCGCTGCGGGATGGACTCTCTGCCAATCATATCCTCTCGTTGCAGGGGATTATGAATGGGACGTGTAATTTCATGTTGACCAAGATGATGTCCGAGGGGGCTGAATTTGATACCGTTTTGGCTGAGGCACAGCGATTGGGGTATGCTGAAGCCGATCCTACGTTTGATATTGGGGGATTTGATGCCGCCCATAAACTTCTAATCCTTGCCTCAATCGCGTATGGGATTGATGCCAAACCGGAAGAGATTTTGATTGAGGGGATTGAGGGGATTACCCAAACTGATATTGCCTTTGCCAAAGAGTTTGGGTACACCATTAAACTGCTTGGCATTGCCAAACGGGATGGCGATGAGGTAGAACTTCGTGTGCATGCTGCTTTGGTGAAAGAAGTAGAAATGATTGCCAAAATTGATGGGGTGATGAATGGGATTAGTGTCATTGGTGACCGTGTGGGCGAAACCCTCTATTATGGGGCAGGAGCAGGGGGGAATGCCACCGCCAGTGCGGTCGTTGCCAATATTATCGATATCGCGCGTGCTGGTAAACGCTCCCCTATGCTTGGATTTAACCACCCCCTCGAAGAGGGGTTGCGCTTAAAACACCGTGATGATATTTACTCTAAATATTATTTGCGTCTTCGTATTACCGATAAAGCGGGAATTCTCGCCAAAATTACGCAGTTATTTGCCCATTATAGGATCTCCATTGAAGCCATGATTCAACGCCCTTTTGCCCAAGAGTGTGTGCATCTCTTAATTTCAACCCATGAAGCGCGTGAAAAATCGATCTGCGAATTGATGAAGGAACTGGAAACCTTAGATACCGTCCTTGAAACCCCTTACCGAATAAGAATCGTCTAAAAACGACTCTTGTTCGCCTCTTTCCCCTAATATCTTAATAAAACTTTAACGTATTTTTTTGTAGAATACTCGTCCGCTTTGCTTTCTTGGACAACAACCATTGAATGTTTCTAACTGCATGGATGTAGTTACAAGTATTGGTGCGTGTGATGTGCACCTACAAGAGAGTAAGGGACTATAATATCGGAGCTTGACAATGAAAGTTCGTTCTTCAGTGAAGAAAATGTGCGACGATTGTAAAATCATTAAACGCAAAGGGGTTGTTCGCGTAATCTGCAAAACCCCAAAACATAAACAAAGACAAGGATAAGAATGGCACGTATTGCTGGTGTGGACTTACCTAAGAAAAAACGTCTCGAGTACGCATTAACTTATATCTATGGTATTGGTTTGCATACATCACGTAAAATTTTAGATGCTACAGGGCTTGATTATAACAAGCGCGTATATGAGCTTACTGAAGATGAAGCAGCGACTCTTGCAAAAGAGATTCGTGCAAGTAACGTCGTCGTAGAGGGTGACCTCCGTAAGCAAGTTGCTATGGATATTAAAGCGTTGATGGATCTTGGTTCTTACCGTGGTCTTCGTCACCGTAAAAGTCTCCCATGCCGTGGTCAAAAAACCAAAACCAATGCTCGTACCCGTAAAGGTAAGAAGAAAACTGTCGGCTCAGCCACAAGATAAGGGATTAGCGTATGGCAAAAAGAAAAGCAACCCGTAAAAAAATTATAAAAAAGAATATTGCTAAAGGTATTGTGCATATCTTGGCATCATTCAATAACACGCTTGTAACGGTAACAGACGACATGGGTAACATGATCGCTTGGAGTTCAGCGGGTTCACTTGGCTTTAAAGGGTCAAAAAAATCGACTCCTTTTGCTGCGCAACAAGCAGTAGAAGATGCGATGGGTAAAGCAATGGTCCACGGAATTAAAGAAGTGGGAATTAAAGTTCAAGGTCCAGGTTCTGGTCGTGAAACTGCAGTTAAAAGTGTTGGTGCTATCGAGGGCTTACGTGTTTCGTATATGAAAGATGTAACTCCCCTACCACACAATGGTTGTCGTGCGCCTAAGCGCCGACGCGTGTAAGGAGCGAAGCTATGGCAAGATATAGAGGACCCGTAGAAAAAATCGAAAGACGATTTGGTGTAAGCCTTGGCCTAAAAGGTGAGCGTCGACTAGCTGGTAAAAGTGCACTTGACAAGCGTCCGTATGGACCTGGTCAGCACGGTCAACGTCGTACAAAAATTTCTGAGTATGGTACTCAGCTTCGTGAAAAACAAAAAGCGAAGTTTATGTACGGTTTGAGTGAAAAACAAATGCACTCATTGTTTGATGAAGCAAAACGTAGCCAAGGAAATACGGGTACAAACTTGATCATGTTGCTTGAGCAACGTCTTGATAACGTAGTATACCGTATGGGATTTGCAACGACACGTCGTTTTGCACGTCAATTGGTTAACCATGGTCACGTGTTGGTGGATGGTAAGCGCGTTGATATCCCTTCGTACCGTATTAAACCGGGGCAAAAAGTGGAAATCAACGAAAAAAGCAAAAAGAACAATCAAGTGGTTCGTGCAATGGAATTGACCAATCAAACAGGTCTTGCGTCATGGGTTGATATTGATCAAGCAAAAGTCTTTGGTATTTTCACACGTCTTCCAGAGCGTGAAGAGGTAGTTATTCCTGTTGAAGAGCGTCTAATCGTTGAGCTTTACTCGAAATAATCACTAATATAAAGGGCATTCAGCATGAAAAAAATTAAAACTTCTCCGCTTCTGCCAAAAGAGTTTGTTGTTGAACAAATCAGCGCGAATGAAGCGAACATTATTGCCTATCCTTTTGAAACGGGATATGCAGTGTCGATTGCTCATCCGATCCGCCGTTTTTTGCTTAGCAGCTCGGTAGGGTTTGCCCCAATCGGTATCAAAATCGAGGGTGCCAAACATGAGTTTGACTCGGTGCGTGGTATGCTTGAGGATATTTCAGATTTTGTTATCAATCTCAAAGGGATCCGTTTTAAATTAAAAAATGGTCTTAAAGAGAAAGAAATTGCGTATTCTTTTAGCGGTCCTTGTGAAATTCATGGAAGTGATTTGGAAAATGATGATGTTGAAATCGTGACTCCAAACGAATTTTTGGCAACGCTCAATGAAGACGCGAGTCTTAATTTTTCCATTAAAATTTATCAAGGTATGGGTTATACCCCCAGTGAAGATATTCGTGATTTATTGGGAGATGGTTACATCGCCTTGGACGCGTATTTTACACCGGTTCGTCGTGCGACGTATGCCATTGAGAATGTTTTGGTGGAAGATAACCCCAATTTTGAAAAACTTGTGATTAATGTTGCGACGGATGGACAAATCTCTCCTGTTGACGCATTTAAAAATGCTTTGGATGTTATGTATGCACAAATGGCTGTTTTTAACAGTGAAGTGAGCATTAAATCGACCAATCCTATGGTAGAGAGTAGTGATGAGCATCCTGAACTTAAACGTTTGGGCGCGCGTATTGAAGAGCTTGGGTTAAGCGCGCGTAGTTTTAATTGCTTGGATCGTTCCGCGATTAAATACGTGGGTGAAATTGTTATGATGAGCCAAAATGATTTAAAAGAGGTCAAAAACCTTGGTAAAAAATCATTTGAAGAAATTTTAGAGAAAATTACCGAATTTGGTTACGCTGTAGGTCAAGAACTTTCGGATGATTTGGTAATAGCCATTAAAAAGAAAATCGAAGCAGAATAAGGGCACGGTAGATTTAGATTAAATCGAGTGTTAACATAGGCAAAGGGATGTTTTTTCTTTGTCGTATAAAAATAGAGTAGGAGTATCTCATGAGACATCGCCACGGATACCGTAAGTTAGGTCGAACAAGCTCACATCGTGAGGCTTTGTTGACGAACTTGAGTATTTCATTGTTTGAGCATGGTAAAATTGAAACCACGTTGATTAAGGCAAAAGAACTCCGTTCATTTGCTGAAAAATTAATTACCACAGCACGTGTGGGTGATGCCAATGCGCATCGTTCAGTATTCGCTGTTTTACAAAACAAAGAGGCAACAAAAAACCTTTTAGGTGTTGTTGCTCCTAAATATACGGAACGTAATGGTGGGTATACCCGTATCATTAAAACCCGTATTCGTCGTGGAGATGCTACCCATATGGCAACTATTGAGCTCGTTTAACGAGTTCAATACACGACCCCCCTTAAAAAAAACTTCATCTAAAAACTATCATTATTGCGTTACTCCTTGTTTAGTCCAAATTTCTTATAGTGTCATGATGAATTCGCAGTAAAAAAGGCTAAAAAATATGATCCCTTTCACCGATGAAGAGTTAATGCAACCGGTGCGTAACGTTATTGATAAAGTGCGCCCTTCGTTGGCATTGGATGGCGGCGATATTGCATTTTTGACGGTTAAAAATGGAACCGTTTATGTACAATTACAAGGTGCCTGTGTTGGGTGTGGTAGCAGTGGTAACACCCTTAAATATGGGGTTGAGCGTCAGCTTCGTATGGATATTCATCCAGAACTTACGGTCATTAATGTCCCTTACGGTATGGAAGATTCTATTGAATCGTACTAATTTTAGGTTATGACGATATAGTTTTACTTTTAGGAGGGATCAGATGAAGACAAAGAAATACGCCAAAGCACTCATGGTTGCCGGTGAGCATTTTATGGCGGGTCATTACCCCGATGCGCTCAAAGGGTATTCCCGTATTTTACACGAAGATCCCTCCTCCAAAGAGGCGTATAATGGAGCGATCTTGTCCGACATGGCAATGAGTGGTGAGAGTGGGGCTGAGGCACTGTTTGACTATTACGCTATTTTACGCAGTGAAGATGAGCAACAAGCCGATACCATTATTGCTGAAATTCTTGAGACCATGGATGGAACTTTAGAACAATTAGCCGGATTGTTTAGTGAGGGGATTGTCCAACGACTCGAATTTGCTGATGGGATTATGTATTCGGAATTTAAAGCGTTGGTCGTTGATGAAAACGATTTTAAACGTATTTTTGAAAATATTATGTTCTCAACACGGGTCATTATTACCGAAAAAGAAGATTTTGTCGATTTTCTCGATAATTTAATTGATCATGGTTACAAAGAGATGGCGTTGAGTTATTTGGAAAATGCGTTGGGGGTTTACCCCAATGATACGCAATTGCGCAATTTACTCCGTCGTTTGGCGAAAAAAGGGAAAAAATGAGCCTCGAAGTCTTTAGCCAACCCTATCGTTGTATTGTGGAAAATTCGACACAGTGTGATGCCTCAACGGCTTTTTTGGTGACCAAGCAAAATGAAAAATTCACCGCCGATGCTCAAAGTAAAGGGGCAAAAACCCTTTTGACTCCAGAAGCGTGTTGGGAACTTTTGGATCTTAGTCGCATTAAAGTGATTGGGATTACGGGAACCAATGGTAAAACAACCACCGCCAGTGCTATTTATTCTATTTTATTGGACTTAGGTCACCCTTGTGCAATGCAGGGGACGCGTGGATTTTTTATGAACGACACGGCAGTTGAGGGAAAGACCCTTACTACCCCAACGGTGCTGAATACCTATAAGCATATTCTTCATGCTATTGAACAGGGGTGTGAATACTTTATCATGGAAGTGAGTTCGCATGCCATTGAGCAAGAACGGATTGCAGGAATCCATTTTGATCTTAAAATTTTGACCAATATTACTCAAGACCATTTGGATTATCACGAAAGTATTGATGAATATGTCCGTATCAAAAACCTCTTTTTTGCTGATGAGTCTAAAAAGCTGATCAATAAAGATGAACCCAAAGCACAGTTTAATGTCAAAAATGCGTTTACCTATGGGGTTGAAAATCCCGCTACGTACAAAATTGTCGCTTATTCGCTTAACAATGGAGTGAGCGGTATTCTCAAAAATTTTGAAGAGCATATCCCCTTTGTCACCTCATTGCATGGATTTTTTAATCTCTACAATATCACTGCCGCTATGGCAGCGGTCCATTTGGTGAGTGGGGAATCGTTGGAAAAAATCACCGATGCGGTCGAAAATTTCGGTGGTGTGAGTGGTCGAATGGAGGTGGTGAGTGAGTTACCGCTGGTCATTGTTGATTTTGCCCATACCCCCGATGGGATGGAACAAGTTCTTAACGCCCTCAAAGAAAAAGAGGTCTTGGTTGTTTTTGGTGCAGGGGGGGATCGTGATCGTTCTAAACGCCCTTTGATGGGGCGTGTTGCCTCAATGTATGCCAAAAAGGTATATGTGACAAGCGATAATCCCCGATTTGAAGACCCTGATGCGATTATTGAAGATATTCTCTCTGGGATGAACGATCCGACGAAAGTTATCATTGATGTGAATCGACGCAGTGCAATTGCTCAGGCATTAAACGATCGACAAGGGGATGAAGTGGTCTTGATTTTGGGTAAAGGGGATGAAACCTCCCAAATTATTTACGATCAATACCTCCCTTTTGATGACCGAGTAGTTGCACGTGAAATTTTAGACCAACTGGGCTTGGGAGAACACGTCTAGGGCTTTAAAGTCTTGGCAATGAATTTCGCTATAATTGCGACATTATTTTCAACAGGGTGTGAAGCCCTAAATTTTTAAGGAGTGTGCGATGGGTATTCCACAACCAGCGTTTTATATTTTCAAATGTGAGCAAAGTTCCCCTCCAGGAATGCCAAAACCAAGTTGTGTCAATCCACAAACGCAAGATTTATTTCAACATTTAGCCCAAACGTTGATGCAAAAAGGGATTATCGGGACGGTACAACCCATCCGAACCTCGTGCATGAACCGTTGTAATGTCGGACCTATTATGTTGGTCGAACCAGGTCATGTCATGTATTCTGGGTTGACCAAAGAGAAAATTACTCAGATTATTGAGCAACATATTCTTGGGGGAGAGATCGTACAGGAGTATGTCATTCCTTCTGATCTTTGGGATGAAGCGATTAGTCCTGAAGCGATGATGAAGCAGATGGGGCGCTAATTTATGTTGATAGAAATGCTCTACAGTAAAATTCATCGTGCTACAGTGACCGATGCCAATCTCAATTATGTGGGGTCGATTACCATTGATGAGGCATTATTAGAAGCCTCGAAAATGCGTGTTGGTCAAAAAGTGGAAATCCTCAATATTAATAATGGAGAACGATTTTCAACCTATATCATTTTGGGTGAGCGGGGAAAACGGGATATTTGTCTCAATGGTGCAGCCGCTCGAAAAGTGCATAAAGGGGATAAAATTATCATCGTTGCGTATGCGACGTACGATGAGAGTGAACTCCGAACCTATCACCCCAGTGTTGTGTTGGTGGATGATGAGAATCGTATTACCGACATTATTGACACGATATAAGTGTTAATGCGGTCAATTTTAAACAATATGGGGAATTATGGAACAATTTGAAGCATACCTGTTGGAAAATTTACCCTCAGCTGCGAGTTTCCACCCCCATTATGAAGTTGCGCTACGGCAAATGCTTGTAGGGGGAGGGAAGCGGTTTCGTCCTGCACTCCTTTTAGGGGTTGTCCGTGCTTATAACCCTCTTCTTCTCAACAGTGCTTATGGGGTCGCTTTGGCGATTGAACTGCTCCATACCTACTCCTTGATCCATGATGATCTGCCAGCAATGGACAATGCCGATCTTCGACGCGGTATCCCTACGTTGCACAAAACGTATGATGAAGTGAGTGCTATTTTGGTGGGAGATGCCCTTAATACCTACGCGTTTGAGGTACTTTCTAACGTTCCCTTGAGTGAGACAACGGTGGTGAAACTGGTTCGCGAACTCAGTTCCAATGGGGGATTGAATGGGATGGTGTTGGGTCAAGCGATTGATTGCCATTTTGAAAACACTCCGTTGACTTTGGAACAAATCAAAGTATTACACCTGCATAAAACGGGGAAACTCATCGCCGCATCGTTAAAAATGGGGGCAATTATAGTAGGGCGAGACGATATTGCCCCCATGCTTTATGAATTTGGATTGGATTTGGGATTACTTTTCCAAATTCAAGATGACATTTTGGATGTTACCCACGATCCGATCCGTGCGGGAAAAACGACCCAAAACGATCAGGCTAAAAACAGTTTTGTGACCCTTTTGGGGTTAGAAAAATCACGGGAGGAAGCCAATGTGTTAGCCTCCAAGTTGACGCACCAAATGGAGCGTTTTGAGGATCATTTACGCAATGAACTCTCACCAACCCTCATCCACTATATTAATCGACATAAGGAAAATACCCAATGAGTAATGCAATGCGCCAAAAAATGGCCAATACCATCCGATTTTTAGCCGCTGATATGATCCAACACGCCAATTCAGGTCATCCCGGTGCCCCTATGGGACTTGCCGATATTGCGGTGGTATTATCCGAATACATGCATCATAATCCCAAAGACCCTACGTGGCTTAACCGTGACCGTTTGGTCTTTTCGGGGGGACATGGGACAGGATTGATCTATTCTCTTAACTATTTATGGGGATATGGATTGGAGATTGAGGATCTAAAACAGTTTCGCCAACTCCACTCAAAAACCCCCGGTCATCCCGAATACGGTCACACCGCAGGGATCGAAATTACCACAGGACCTTTGGGTCAGGGGATTGCCAATGCGGTAGGATTTGCGATGGCATCACAGTTTGTGGGGCATAAAGTCAATTCCGAAACAGCGAAGATGATTGATCACAGTGTCTATTGTCTGTGTGGTGATGGTGACCTTGAAGAGGGGATTAGCTATGAGGCGTGTTCCCTTGCGGGTCACTTGGGATTGGATAATTTGGTCGTTATTTACGATTCCAATCGTATTACCATCGAAGGTTCCACTGCGTTAAGCCTCAGCGAAGATATGCGCAGCCGTTTTGAGTCCCAAAACTGGGCGGTATTAGAGATTGATGGTCACGATTTTGACGAGATTGATGGGGCATTTGCCCAAGCAAAAATGATTCAACGCCCCGTATTGATTATCGCTAATACCGTGATTGCCAAAGGTGCAGGAAAACTCGAAGGGTCGCATCATGCCCACGGTGCCCCTTTGGGTCATGAGATCATCAAAGCAGCTAAGAGCGCCGCAGGGTTTGATCCTGAAGCCACGTTTGCGGTGAGTGAGGATGTGTTGGCACGTTTCCGTTGCGCGATTGAAAAAGGGGATTTGGCACAACGCGAGTGGAATCATCGTCTTAAAACGTTGCCTTTAATGGAACAAAATGAGGCGTATGACCAATTACTTAACCCCGATTTTAGCCGTATCCAATGGCCAACGTTTGCGAAAGCTGATGCGACCCGTAACACCAATGGGATTATTCTTAATGCCATTGCCAAAGCGATTCCCGGATTTTTAGGAGGATCGGCGGATTTGGCCCCTTCTAATAAAACCGAACTCATCAATATGGGTGATTTTCCTAAGGGTAAAAACATCCATTTTGGGATTCGAGAACACGCCATGGCATCGATTACCAATGCGATGGCATTGTATGGGACACTGATCCCCTTTAGTGCGACCTTCTTTGTCTTTAGTGATTATCTCAAACCCTCTGCCCGTATTGCGGCATTGGCAGGGATTCAACAGTTTTTTATCTGGACACACGACAGTATCGGGGTAGGAGAAGATGGCCCAACCCATCAACCCATTGAACATTTGAGTCAATTCCGTGCTTTACCTAATTTTTACGTCTACCGTCCTGCGGATGGGGCGGAAAATGTCAAATGTTGGCAAAAAGCGTTGACCATGACCCACTCCCCCAGTGCGTTTGTCTGTTCACGTCAAAACCTCCCCGTATTACCCGAAGCGATTAGAGGGGATGTGGAAAATGGGGGCTATTTACTTGAAGCACGCGACCATGCGACCGTGACCTTGATGGCATCTGGCTCTGAAGTTGCCCTTGCCCTTCAAACCGCCCAAAAACTCGAAGCACGTGGTGTGATGGCAAATGTCGTAAGTGTCCCGTGTTTTGATCTCCTTTTGGAACAACCCCAAAGCTATATCGATACGATCATCCAACCCAATACCCAAAAAGTAGCCATCGAAGCCGCACGTGGTTTGGAGTGGTACCGATTTGCCCAGAGTGTCATTGTAATGGATGGCTTTGGTGCTAGCGCACCGGCGGATCAACTTTTTGAAACTTTTGGATTTACAGCAGAGCGTATTGCTGACCATATTGGATGAACGACTCTCCTGAATATTTACGAAAAAAAGCGTTTTTTGATTCGCTCATTACCCTCTATGGGCGTAATGTAGCGGTCGAAATTTTACGCGATCCTAGCGTTACCATCCACAAACTCCATCTCTCCAAAACCAATCGCAGTGATGAGACGATGGAAGAGATCCTCTCTTTGGCACATTCCCGTGGTATCGAGATCAAATACCACACCAAAGATGCCCTCTCCCGTATTTCCAAAAACAGCGCGCAAGATCAAGGGGTCGCCTTGGATGTCGAAGCCCAAAATTACCGTGATGCTCACGCCATCGCCCATGATTTTCCCAACGATTTTCGTCTTTTAGCCCTCGATGGAATTAATAACCCCCAAAATTTGGGGATGATTGTCCGCTCTGCTGCTGCAAGCCGTATTGATGGAATTATTTTGCCAAAAAAAAATAGCACCAAACTCTCCCCACTGGTGATGAAAGCCTCTGCTGGAACGCTTTTTAAAATTCCTATTTACTATTGTGAGACCTTAGGTGACGTGTTACCGCTTAAAAACAGTACGGTCATCACCCTCTCTTCCCACGCGGTTGAGGATATTTATTCGTTGAAAATTCCCTCCCGTGCCATTTTTGTGTTGGGAAATGAATCCGAGGGGGTCAGTCGAGAGATCGAATCGCTCTCCTCTTTACGCGTCTCTATCCCCATGCACCGTGGCGTGGAATCGCTCAATGTCGCTATCACCGCAGGGATTGTTGCCTTTTTACCGTGAACAATAGGGTAAAATAACCATCATGAACACACAAACTGAGATACTTACGTTTTTACACCATAATCGACAATTCCTTTTGGATCACTATCATGTGACCAAAATAGGGTTATTTGGATCGTTTGCACGCAATGAACAAAAAGCCAGCAGTGACGTTGATCTCTTAATCGAGTTAGAAGAGGGTACAGACAATATTTATGATCTTAAAGTGTCGCTTAAAGCATTCCTCAGTGCTGCATTTAATCGAAGTGTCGATTTGGCACGGGAAAAATATTTAAAGACCTATGCAAAAGAATTTATTTTAAAAGATGCGGTGTATGTCTAAAATTCTTCGTGTCATTTTCTTTTTTTCGTTACTTTTAGTCGATGTATATGCTAATAATATTCCCAAACTTCAAACAAAAAACCAAGGTTCTGTCTTATATGTTCAGTATTTTGATGGAGGGAAGAAATTTCTGATGACGTATTATACGGGTATTGAAGTATACGATAGTCAAAGCCTAAAACAGCTTTATGTAATTCCAATTGATGGATATTGGTATGATGAAAAAAGAGTAATAGTTTCGGAAAAATTTCAACAGCTTTTTCTTTTTTCGGACAGCTTATTTTTTGTGTACGATTTAAAGACGGGCAAACTAATTTTTAGTAAAAAATTTGCTTCGGATTTTCGCAGTTCATCGTTTTATTTGTCATATACTGAAGATAAGGTGTTATTGCTAGGGAAACGTCATGGTCATTTTACGCCAAAAACATTTCAATATGAGAGTGATTGGTATCGTGATGAATACGATATTGCAACCAAAAGGTATACAGTTTCTACTGCAATCATTGAAACTCAAAATAGAAAAACCGATCACTACGGTTGTCAAAGCGGTGATTCGCGATGGCAAGGTTCTGATGGAAGAGAATCTTTTGAAATAAAAAAAGATGGCGTGGTAGTTAATAGTGTTCACTTCAAATTTTATGATCGTAATCCTCTTCGTTGTGCTTTTAGTCTCGATAATCGTGAAATTATTGTGGCAGGTAGTCAATTTGTTGTTTACGACATCAACGAGTCCCGTACTCAAATGCCAAAAATTCTTCCTAGTGAACCCATTCAGCTTTCAGGAATCAGTAACGATAAAATGCTCCTTCAAGGCGACAACCTCTATATCGGATGGGATTTGAAAGAGGGAAAAGAGTTATGGCGTAATTTTAGGGATAAAACAATGTGCCATCACTGTTCACCAAATCCCGATTATGTTATGCTAAAACACCAAGATAGAGCATTTATTCTCCCCTCATACGCAGGTAGTACGGGTATATTTGTAGGTGGAACGGGTGGATTGATAGATCTGAATATGACCACGGGAAGGTTTAAACCCCTAAAGGTGGAATATAGTGGGTCATTGAGACTAAGTGATGATGACAAACGATTAGCGATTGGCAGTGGAGATGGTACCGTTCGTGTGTATGATACGGATACGTTTAACATAATTGCTTCGTTTAAAGGGGGTGCTGGGGAAGGGTATATTGGTGGATATGCTCGACCTTTATTATTTATGAGTAATGATGGAAAATGGATTGTTCAACGTGGACAAGCAGATCGCACTCTCATTAATTTTTTTGATGTTGATAATAATCGTTCTACACCAATAAGACTACTAGAAATTTTTAAAGATCCAACGGAGTATGGAAGTGTTAGGCAATATGATAATAAGGGAACATTAATAAGTATAGAATATTTTTATCGAGGCAGAGTGAAAACAGTTAGTCATAATGGGCGAAAAGTTTTAATAAGAGGGAATGTCAATAATGATATTATCTACAGTGTTTATGATAGTGATCAGCAAAAAATAATATATCGAATAAATATTGGAAAAGAAGGGGATAAAAACTTTTTTTTCTCAAAAGATGATCAGTACTTATGTCAGTTAATGGGGAAAGAGACTGTATGTCAATATTCATTACTTGATGGAAAAGAATTAATACCTAGTAAAGTGATTACAGAAGTTGCTCAACTTTCTTTTAAATTTAAAAGTTTAGAAGAGGGTGAATGGATATTTTTGACTGAACAAGGCTATTTTAACGCCTCTTCCAAGCGGGCATTGGCAAACTTGGTCATTGAAGATATGGAAAGCAAGAGGGAATTAAATACTAAAGAGATCAAAAAGTATTTCCGCCCAGACATCGTCAGTGCCATTTTGCAGAATAAGCCCATTAAAACATTGTTGAAAACTAAAACCAGTTTTCGCTTAGATGAGAAAGCAGAATACAAAAATCAATACATAGAATCGTTACGACAAATGTATCTGCGGGATGGAAACGTTAATATTTTAAGTGCGTTAGCAAGTCCAGATAAACCTGAGTATTTACCTGATATCATGAAAGCGATCAGTGAAACGAATGAGACAAAAGCTATGGATGGGTTATACCGTGCCTTAGGACAGTATGATAAGTCATTGACGAGAGATTTTATTTTTCAACGTATCTCTCAAAAACATTCAGCTGAAGAAATGAGAGCTGTTATATGGATGATTCATATGGATAAAAGTTGGTTAAAAGAGATCGCTTCAATGTACAAACAAAATATACCAATTTATCTTGATGAATCCTATTTAGTAGGTATATTGCAACCAGATTACTTTAGTGAATACGAGAATGTTTTATGGAATGTTATTGAGCGAGATGGGTGGATACGTAACAAAGATGCATTTGTATTTATGATGGAAAAAGACAGTAAGCGTTTGAAACAAAGTTTAAAGCAATATTTAAACGCTTATTTTCAAGGAAACATTGATCGTAAGTATTCTTATAATATTGATGAAGTCGTAAGTAAAATGTATGAAATAGATCGAGAATGGATTGTTCCATTACTTTTACTCGAAACCAAGAAATTTGATCAAGAATTTAATTCAAGACCATATCGAAAAATCAAGGATCCGATTTTAATAGATCCATTGTTAAATAGAATTGATGATAATAATACTTTTAACAATGAATTGTATTTTGTTTTGAATGATTATAAAGACACTGATGTAAAAATGAAGTTAACCGAAAAACTTTTAAAGACAAATTGTTTGAAATTTCAATACAATTGGAAAAAAATAAGTGTCGAAAAAGATCTCAATATCACATTACCGTGTATTCAAAATTGAAATTTCACCGTGCCTATATCGAAATCACCACCATTTGTGGATTGGCGTGTAGCTTTTGTCCCCCCAAATCACAGCCGGCGACCACGATGAGTGTGGAACAGTTTGCGGATATTCTCCCGCAGTTAAAAGGGTACACGAACGAAATCGCGTTGCACGTGATGGGGGATCCCATGGTGTTGTCCAATCTGGGAGAGTATCTCGATTGCGCTTACGCATCGGGTTTTAAGGTAATGGTAACCACCAGCGGATTTTATTTGGACGCGTCCAAACGCGCAATGTTGTTTCACCCTGCTATTCGGCAAGTAAATATTTCTCTCAATAGTTTTAACACAAACAGTGTCGCGCGAAGTTTTGAGAGTTATCTGCAACCCATTTTGGATTTTTGTGACGAAAAACAGCGACAGTCACACGATTTTTTTAGTAATTTGCGTCTTTGGAATCTCGATGAGGTGCACAGTGCGGCGGATTTTAATCGTCAACTCTTTGCGGTACTGGAAAAACACTTTTCGGTGGAGACGATCGCTTCGCAGATCGTGGGTGAGCGTCAGTCGATCCGATTGGCACCCAAGACGTTGCTCCATTTTGACCGCTATTTTGAGTGGCCCAATCTGAACCATTCATCCCTTAGCCATGGCTATTGTCAGGGTCTTATGAAACAAATCGCGATTTTGGCGGATGGTCGGGTGGTGCCGTGTTGTTTGGATGGGGAGGGAATTATGACCCTTGGTAATGTGATGGAGACAAATTTGGATAAAATCCTAACATCCAAACGTGCTGTGTCGATCCGTGAAGGATTTATGCAGGGGCAGTGCCATGAAGAACTGTGTCAAAAATGTACGTACAAAGCGCGATTTAGTAACTAAGGTGGTGAGATGATTAAATGTTTTATCAAAAATGAAAATGCTATTGTCCCCATAGAGAGTATGTCTGAGTTGGAAGGGGAGACCATCAACAGAGTCATTTGGATCGATATGTTGATGCCAACCTACGATGAAATTGTCTTTATTGAAAATACGTTCGAGATTAAATTTCCCACCAAGCAAGAGACCGAAGAGATTGAGATTAGTTCACGTTATTGGGAAGAGGGGGATCGGATTGAGATTAATACGTTCTTTTTGGTCAATACGGATAATAACTCCCATAATGAGACCGTCTCGTTTATCCTTCATAAGAATTTATTGATCTCAATTCGGTATACGTCATTGTACGCATTTGATGAGTTTAATCGCAAATTTTTTGCTACCCCAAAACAGTTTGAGAGTGGTTATGATATTTTTTGCCAAATTTTGGACATTCGTATTGATGCGGATGCCGATATTATCGAAAAACTCTCCCGCGACATCACCCGATTACGTAAACACGTGTTTACCGATTATACCAATGATGATGAAGAGATATTGGAGCGTATTTCGTCGTTGGAGGATTTGAACATGCAGTTGCGGGAGAATCTCAACGATAAACAGCGGATTTTCAGCTCCTTTTTGAAATCAACGAAATATAAAAGTGCGTTAAAACATGATGTGGCTATTATGCTCAAAGACATTAAATCGTTGATTGACTATACCGATTTTAATTTTGAGCGGTTGGAGTATCTCCAAAATATTTTCGTGGGGTTGTTGAGTATTGAACAAAACAAGGTCATTAAGATGTTTACGATCATGAATGTTATTTTCTTACCACCCACTCTCATCGCCAGTATTTATGGGATGAACTTTGCATCGATGCCCGAATTGCAGTGGCAATATGGATACGTTATCTCACTTATACTGATGGTGGGATCGTCAATATTACCCTTATACCTTTTCAAACGAAAAGGGTGGGTATAATTTTTTACATCTAATTACAAAAGGATACTATCTTGGACAGGCGAATTCGCTATTTTATCGAAGACTATTGGGATATTTTTATTGGAATAGCAGCCGTAGGGATAGCGCTGTTTTTTAATCAGCATGGTCAAGCAATTTTTGCGACGATTGCTGCTGCGATTGGAATTGCGTCGCTTTCACTGAGTGTCGCGGAAGTGGCGGATATTCTTTCCGAACGGTTGCATGAACCTTATGGTAGTTTTGTTTTGACGTTTAGCTCAGTGGTGGTAGAAATTATCCTCCTATATGTTATTTTATTAGAGGTTCGACACTCTCCTGAGGTACTTGAGACCGTCAAGGGGGGGATCATCTCTGCGGTGATTGTCGATTTGAACGTTTTATTAGGTCTTTCAGTCTTTTTGGGAGGGCTTGCGTTTAGTCAACAACAGCACAACAAAGAGACGTCCAGTGCGTACAGTACCGTTTTATTTGTCGCTTCCTCGGCACTTTTGGTACCGGGATTATTGACCCATACTGACCACACTCCTGAAGTGTTGACCCAAGTGAGTCGTTTGATTGCAGGATTGTTGCTCTTTTTCTATCTTATTATTTTTATTTTCCAAACGCGTACCCATACCCATTTTTTTAAAGCGACCGCACGAAGCCGTTTTTTCAGGCTTAAGCGCAAACTTCAAGAGGCTGAGGGGGAGATTGATGAAAACGATTCCAGTGATTATGTTTTTGAACATCTCAGTACGGCGGTTAATTTTATTACCATCTTTGGACTGATTGCGGTGATTGCCGTTGGGGCGGAAATATTTGCAGGGAATGGGGTTAAAATCGCCCATGAATACAATGTTTCAGCAGGATTGGCGGGATTAATTATTGCTATTATTAGCGTTTCTCCCGAAATTTTCACGGCGGTACGTGCTGCCCGAAATGACCAAATTCAACGGGTGGTGAATATTGCTATGGGGGCTTCTACGGTTTCGGTTATTTTAACGGTTCCTTTTTTGATGATCTTAGCCTATTTCTCAGGGATTAATTTGACCCTTAATTTTAACCCTCTTCAGATAGGAGCGTTGTTATTGACGATCATTTTGGTGTGGAAAACCACCGAGGAGGGGGAGACCAACTATTTTGAGGGAGCCTCTCACTTGATGTTTTTTCTCAGCTATGCCATTGTTGTGGCGTATTACTAACCATGGTGATCCTATTTTCTCCCAGCGAAGGGAAACGGCATGGTGGAATTTTACCCCCGATAAACCCTTCGTCTTTTATTTTTCCGGAACTCTATTCCAAACGATGTGAGATCATTGAAGCGTATCAAAATGTGGTTCAAAAAGGGGATGTACAGACCCTTCAAGCACTCTTTGGGATTAAAGATCATCGACTCTTTGACCCGTACAAAATTTTGTTTGAGGATGCCCCAACCCTAAAAGCGATTGAACGTTATGATGGGGTAGCGTATGAGTATCTAGCATATTCTACCCTTCCTTTAAAATCACAAGAATATATCGATTCACACGTGATTATTTTTTCCAACCTTTTTGGGGCGGTTTTAGGGGGAGATTTTTTACCTGATTATAAACTCAAGCAAGGTTCAAGTATTGCTGGGTTAGCACCGGAGAAATTTTACAAAGAGTATTTTAGCGAAGCACTCACTGCGATGATAGGAGATCAAGAGATATTGGATCTTCGTGCAGGGTTTTACGATAAGTTTTATACCCCACAGCAACGGGTGACCACATTAACCTTTTTAAAAGAGGGTAAGGTGGTGAGTCATTGGGCAAAAGCGTATCGAGGAGTGATTTTGCGAACGGTGGCTCAGCACACCAGTGACTCCTTAGAATCCTTTTTAGCAATCAATATTGAGGGGTTAAGACTCTCTGCAATAAAAGAGGGAAAAAAGAAAAGAGAAATTATTTACGAAATTGGATAATTTTTTTTAAATCTCTTGACTTATTCAAAAAAATAGTCTATAATTTCGGCTCCATTTCGGATATATGCCGGCATAGCTCAGTTGGCTAGAGCAGCTGATTTGTAATCAGCAGGCCCGGG
>JAVHOQ010000067.1:12533-13083 GCA_036170115.1 Sulfuricurvum sp. | reverse complement strand
TGGGTGTCACGTTTATGGAATTGATTCCAAAGATTGTGGAATTTTTGGGGTAAAAATGGACTGGACGACTGGTTCCCTATCTCCTGATAGGGCAACCAAAAGTGGTGCTAATCAGGAATAAGGATTCCCCATTCGGAGATGGAGAACCAGTGAAGAGAGGGGAAGTCTAGCTGAATTCCCGCTCAAGTCGGGAATAACAAAACGCACACAATTACTCGCGAATAATGTCAAAATCAGCAGGGACGATGGGTTTAAAACGGGAGGTTTCAATGGGTTTATTCATCACCCCATTACTAAAACTCAACGTCACATGGTTATCATAACTGTCGGTGTAGCGGATCGATGAGAGTACCTCATTGACAAATTCGATCAGATAAGTTTGCTCCCCTATGGTGGCTTTATAGTGGGTTGCATCGATGGCTTTGGCTTTTTTTAAGATGGTCAAAAAGTCAATCTCATCCCCCATGGTGCGTAGGGTCACTTGCTCCAAAGCAGGTTCAACGAGGGTCAATTTTGTACCATTGAGGTAGATGCTTTTTTGGATCGGTTT
>JAVHOQ010000067.1:0-12523 GCA_036170115.1 Sulfuricurvum sp. | reverse complement strand
TTTTGTTAAAGATCGGTTTGGTGTACATCCACAACGCATTTTGGGGCATCGAAGCCCAAAGTTCCCCACGATAGACGATTTTTTTGCTATGGTCATCGACCACCGTTTGGGTAAAAAACGCATGAAATGAATGCAACTCTTTGGGGGAAGCCAAGAGGGTCAATGCCCCCCAAAATAGGATAAGAAGAAAGCGCATGAATTCCCTTTTTTTTAAGTAAGCAATTGTATCCAATCCCCATTAACCAAAACAATAGTTTCTATATGATAAAATCACCCACTTTTTAAATGCAACTTAAGATATGAAGGCAATCAATGATCCAAGCGTTTGTAGGAAAATTATTCGGAACTCAAAATGATCGTGAAGTCAAACAGTACCGTAAGCGTGTCGCGCTCATCAATGGACGGGAATCCCATTTCGCATCCATGGATGATGCAGCACTCCAAGATGCTTTTACTGCCCTAAAAGAATCGGTACGTGCGGGTAAAGCGACCCTCAATGAGGTTTTGATTGATTCGTTTGCCATCACCCGTGAAGCGTCTAAACGGGTTTTAGGGATGCGCCATTTTGACGTTCAGCTCATTGGAGGGATGGTTCTTCATGAGGGACGTATTGCGGAGATGAAAACGGGTGAGGGGAAAACCCTCGTCGCAACGTTGGCTGTTACGCTTAATGCTATGAGTGGTAAAGGGGTGCATGTTGTCACCGTCAATGACTACCTTGCTTCTCGCGATAGCTCGGAGATGGCTCCGTTGTATGCGTTTTTGGGCTACCAAACGGGCGTTATTTTGGAAGGGGAATATGACCCTGTTAACAAACGGCTCCAATACGGTGCGGACATTACTTACGGAACCAACAATGAATTTGGGTTTGATTATCTCCGTGACAACATGACCTACACCAAAGAGCATATGGTACAACGGGGGCATTCGTTTGTTATCGTCGATGAAGTCGATTCGATTTTGATCGATGAAGCACGTACCCCCTTGATCATCTCAGGCCCTACGAATCGAACACTCGAAAACTACACCAAAGCCGATGCCGTTGCCAAAGCGTTGGTGCGCGATGAACATTTCACCGTGGATGAGAAAGATCGCCTTATCCTTATCACCGAAGAGGGGATTATCCAAGCGGAAGTGTTGTTTGGGGTAGGCAATATCTACAGTGTCGAAAACTCCTCCATCTCCCATCACCTCGATCAAGCGCTTAAGGCAAACTATATTTTTGAAGCGGATGTCGATTACGTCGTTCGCGAGGGTCAAGTGGTCATTGTCGATGAGTTTACAGGACGACTTTCTGAGGGGAGACGCTATTCTGAGGGGCTGCACCAAGCACTTGAAGCCAAAGAGGGGGTCATCATCAAAGAAGAGACCCAAACCTTAGCGGACATCACCTACCAAAACTATTTCCGTATGTACGACAAAATCGCAGGGATGACCGGGACTGCCCAAACCGAAGCGACCGAATTTGCCCAAATTTATAACCTCGATGTGGTCTCGATTCCCACCAACGTCACCGTTATTCGTAAAGATCTTAACGATCTGATCTACAAAACCGAAGCGGAAAAATTTGCTGCGGTCATCACCAAAATCAAAGAGCTTAGTGCCACAGGGCAACCCATTTTGATCGGTACCGCCTCCATTGAAAAATCGGAAAAATTGCACCAATTGATTAAAAATGAGAAAATCCCCCATACGGTCTTGAATGCCAAAAATCATACCCAAGAATCCGAAATCATCAAAGGGGCAGGTCACAAAGGGGCAGTGACCATCGCCACCAATATGGCAGGTCGTGGGGTAGATATTAAAGTGAGCGAAGAGATCAAAGCCCTTGGAGGGTTGTACATTATCGGAACCGAACGGCACGAAAACCGACGGATCGATAATCAGCTTCGAGGACGTTCCGGTCGTCAAGGGGATCCGGGGGTGAGCCAATTTTACCTCAGTTTGGAAGACAACCTTTTACGCATTTTTGGATCGGATAAGATCAAAGCGATTATGGAGCGTTTGGGGGTCGAAGATGGGGAGTACATCGAATCCGCCATGGTCACCCGTGCGGTGGAAAAAGCGCAGAAAAAAGTGGAGAATATGCACTTTGAGGGGCGCAAAAGTATCGTAGAATACGATGATGTTGCCAATGAACAACGTAAAATTGTCTATAAATTTCGTACTGAATTGCTCGATCCAGCGTACGATGTTTCGTCGAAAATCGATACCATTCGTCACGAATATGCCCACCACCTCCTCACCGAATGCGGTATTTATGAGGGGATGCAAGGAGAAGAGATGGATTTAACCCATCTCCAAAAACTCGTGATCGAAGAGGTCAATATTGCCCTTGATTTCACGTTTGTCGGAGAAATTACCTTTGAGGGCGTTTTGGATCGCTTGCACTCTGGACTCAAAGAAGATTACGAGGAAAAAATGTCCCCCATCGATACACAGACCCGCGCTGCTATCGAAAAAGAGATCTATCTCAAAACCCTCGATACCGTATGGCGTGAACATCTCTACCAAATGGACAGCATGAAAACGGGGATCCGTTTACGTGCGTATAATCAAAAAGACCCCTTAGTGGAATACAAAAAAGAGAGTTATAACCTGTTTACCGAATTGATCACGACCCTCAAATACGATACGATCAAAACGCTCCACATTATCCGCTTTAGAGTTGAAGAGGCACACGATGAGGCGCATGCATTGGCACACCAAATGGAGGTTGAAAAACGGCAAGAAGAGTTAGCGATGTCCCTTATGGGCGCCCCTTCTCAATTGGACAACAGCAAAATTTCCCGCAACGATGATTGCCCTTGTGGTAGTGGTCTTAAATACAAAAATTGTTGCGGTAAATCAGGGCCTAAAAAAGGGATATTTGCCTCTTGAATATCATCGGCTATCTCGTTAAACGCTTTTTACGGTTCGATAAAGAGCAACCCTTTATCTTTCTCTCTGCCTTGTTGGCGTTTTCAGGGATTGCCCTTGGGGTGATGGTACTGATGATTGCCATGGCACTCATGAATGGGTTTGATAATGAGTTCAAGAAAAAACTCACCGTCATGAACTATCCCCTCACCATTCAACCCAAATTTTTTGGTTCGGTGGATGTCGTATTGCTCCAGCAACTTGAAGATAAATTTCCTCAGCTCTCCTTTAGCCCCTACCTCAATTCCTCTATTTTATGCCGTCATGATTCGATGTTGGAGGGGGGATACCTTTTTGGGGTCGATTTTGCCCGTGAAGCCAAGGTCAACAGTGTGGTCGCAGAGGGGTTAAAAACACACACACCCCACCATTTTGAGGTGATGATCGGAGAGGCACTCAAAAAAGAGTACCTCCTCAGAGAAAAGGAAAAAGTGACCTACATCTTCACCCAGCTCGAACCAGGGGGGATGGGGATGACCCCCAAGATGAAACGCTTTAGCGTCGCCAGTACGTTTAATTCAGGTCTCAGTGCCTACGACAAAGGGTTTTCGTATATCCCCCTTGAAGCGATGCAAAAGGTGTTAGGGGTTCCTGAGGGGGTATACGATGGGATTCATGTCTACTCAACCAATCCCGAAGCCGATATTCAAAAAATCGCCCCGTTCCTCCCCCAAAGTGTCGCCATTCGGGGGTGGTGGGAAGACAATGGCAACTTTTTTAGCGCACTCAAAATGGAAAAAACCTCCCTCTTCATCGTCCTCATGCTCATTATTCTCATCGCCGCGATTAATATTATCTCCTCGCTGTTGATGACCGTCATGAACCGTCGAAGTGAAATCGCCCTCCTTATCTCCTTGGGAGCTGCCAAATCAGAAATCAAAAAGGTCTTTTTGATTTTAGGGGTAGTCATTGGAAGTTTGGGGATTATGAGCGGATCCCTGCTGGGCTTTTTGGGGATATGGATTTTGGGATCGTTTGATATTATCTCACTCCCTGCTGATGTTTATCCCACTGCTACGCTTCCCCTTGATCTGACCGTAGGGGATTTTTTCTCGATTATCACCGGAGCCTTTATCATCGTTCTTCTTTCTGCATGGTATCCTGCCAAAAAAGCCTCTGATGTCGATGTCCTTACGGTGTTGCGGAATGAATAACGTCAAAAACTACGCCATTGACTTATCATAGAAGCCTCTGATATAATAACTTTATGGAAATAACTGTTTTTACGCGTGAAATCACCCGTATCCTCTCCGATGAGGAATACAGAGAATTGCAATATTTTTTGGTAGAACACCCTAAAAATGGCGCACTCATTAAAGGATCAGGTGGATTACGAAAACTTCGCTGGTCACGTAAAGGCAGAGGTAAAAGTGGTGGGATACGGAATATTTACTATTATCATGAGGAAGATAGTCTTATCCTCATGATTTATGTGTATGAAAAAAGCAAAACATCCGATTTAACCCCTAAACAAATCGAAATGCTAAGAAAAACTTTTATAGGAGATGTATAATGGAAGAGTCTCTATTTAATGATTTATTAACAAGTGTCGGTGAAGCCAAAGCAATTTTAAACCATCAAAGAAAACCTTCACGCTCTTTTATGCTTGATGAACCAGATGCTAAGTCAATACGAACACAATTACAACTCACACAAGATGAGTTTGCAAAATTATTAAATATCAGTGTTAACACCCTCCGTAATTGGGAACAATCACGCCGTAAGCCAGAGGGTCCTGCGAGGGTTTTACTCTCTATTGCTGCTACGCATCCCGAGGTATTTTCCCACGTTTAGTCTTTTTTAGTATTATGACCTTTTTTAGCCTGCCATAGCGGATATGACACCTCTTTTTTTTACCCTCGTTTTATCGCCGTTACGACAAAAATGGGGTATTCCCCCTCTTCTTTGACTACCGTGTGAGCGTGATGAAATCGGACGTTATCAAATCCTACTTCCTCCATGATAGCACGTAACGCTTCTCTCTCAAATCCAAAATGAAAGACCCCCTCATTGCCATGCGAGTGAAACGTCCCATCTTCGGCTTCCAAATCGGCAAGAGCAACAAAGCCCTCTTTTTTAAGGTGGGCATGAAACGTCGTAAAAAGGGCTTTGGTATCTTCTACGTGGTGCATCGCCATAGAACTGACAATCCCATGAAACGTAGTTTCCAACGGCGCGGTCATAATGTCTTGGCAGACGGTCATGACACTGGCTGCTGCCCTGTTTTTTGCTTCAAGTTGTTCTAGCATTTTAGAAGCGAGATCTACGCCAGTCATCGAATGCACCAACGGAGCAATTTTAAAACTTAGCAATCCCGTCCCCGCACCAAAATCCATAAGGGACATCGTCGTGTTCAACGCAATACGACTGCTAATCGTCCCAAAAACTTTATGGGCGATAACCTGTCGCATATCTCCTTTGTCCCATTCACTGGCAACTGCATCAAAACGTTGTGTCATTTTTTCTCCTTTAGTTCATTACAAATAAAAACAAATACATACCGCATCCCATTACCGAGGTGAGGGTCAATGCAGCAAAAATCCATCGTCCCATTCGACGATGTTTTTTCATCCCCTCTTGCCCTACGCGTTGGTACGTTTGATACGAGCTAATCATTAAATAGATCCATCCTCCCACCGCTAAAAGGGCGATGAGGATATGAACTGCCAAAAACAGCACCAAAAAGTCGTACGAAACAGGGGACATTTTGACGTATTCGATAAATCCGCCATCCAAACGAACCCCAATTTCAAAAATCAGCACCATCACGATGGTCATTCCCAAAATAATCATTTGCGACACGTAGTGCGCTTTAATTCTCCCTATGGCAGCTTGATAGATCGATAAACCCAATAAAAAAGGCAACAACGCAAAAAAAAGGGTCACGACATCCATGTAGCACGCCGCACGTGTCCCCAAAAATCCAGAGTCAAATAACATAGCCATCCATTCCAATAAAATAGTCGCATTATAAACCACTTTTAGGGGTATATCGCTATAATTCCGAAAAAAAAAGGGACTACTATGTTAACCGATCGCGTTAATACCTTATCAGAATCGATTACCATCGCTATTTCAACCTTGGCGCAAGAGTTAAAAGCGCAAGGAAAAGACATCATCAGCTTTTCAGCCGGTGAACCCGATTTCGACACCCCTCAGGTGATTAAAGCAGCAGCCATCACCGCTATCAATGAGGGCTTTACCAAATACACCGCCGTTGATGGGATTCCTACCCTTAAAACAGCCATCGCCCTTAAACTCAAACGGGATAATGGTTTAGAGTACACACCTTCCCAAATTATTGCCAGCAATGGGGCAAAACACTCCCTCTATAATCTGTTTGCTGCAACGATCCAAGGGGGAGATGAAGTGATTATCCCCGCTCCCTATTGGGTGACCTATCCTGAGTTGGTGCAGTATTGCGGTGGCAGTGTTGTCGAAGTAATGACCGATGATGCAAGTGGATTTAAGATCACTCCCGTGCAATTGCGTGAAGCCTTAACCCCTAAAACTAAGATGCTTATCCTTACCTCTCCCTCTAACCCTACAGGAGCGGTTTATACCCGTGAAGAGATTATCGCACTGGGTGAGGTTCTTAAAGGGACAGAGGTTATGGTTGCCAGTGATGAGATGTACGAAAAACTTATTTACGATGGAGAGTTTGTTTCGGTCGCTTCGGTGAGCGAGGATATGTTTAACCGCACCATCACCATCAATGGGTTAAGCAAATCAGTGGCAATGACGGGGTGGCGTTTTGGGTATATGGCTGCGGCAAATACGGAACTTATCCAAGCGACCAAGAAACTTCAAAGTCAAAGCACCTCGAATATCAACTCCATCACCCAAAAAGCGGCTATCGTAGGACTTAATGGGGATGCGGATACCGATATTGAAACGATGCGGGTGCAATTTAAAGCGCGTCGTGATGAAGCAGTCAAGCTCATTAACGCCATTGAGGGGCTTTCTGTTCTCTCTCCTGCGGGTGCGTTTTACCTTTTTGTCAACATCAAAGCCATTGCTAATGACTCAATGGCATTTTGTAAAGCACTGCTTGAAGCACAAGGGGTTGCGGTGGTTCCGGGGATTGGTTTTGGGAGTGAGGGGTATTTTCGATTCAGTTTTGCAACGGATATGGAGAGTATTCGTATCGGAATTGGGCGAATCGCTGCATTCGTGGCAACTCAAAAATAACTTCTACTATCATTATTCCCGCGAATGCGGGAATGATAAAATTCTCTCACCCTAAGCGTGACTTTAGGGTCTAAAATTATTTAATCGATTGTAACGCCTCAATAACGGCATCAATGTTACCCAAAGGAAGATGCACTTTCCACTCGGGATTTTTTGCATCGCCTGAGAGTGAAATGCCAATACTGGCAACGCTATCGGATCCTTCGCCATAGGGGGTGTCGATCTTACTAACAGCAATAACCCCTTTTTTGGTTCCATTCAACGGTATTTCTTTGATGATAGCAGCAGCTGATCCCATAATTTCTCCTAATAAAGTGATATGGTAGGAGTGTATCGGGATTTTTGCTAAAAAAAGCTTAAAAAAAAGAGTCAGCTTAGTTAGAACTGGTGGGAGCTTGGCTATTTCCATAAATAAAAGCGTACATCCGTTTGTAATAACGCTCATTTCGGGTACGGTCAGTCGCACTAAAATGGTGGTATCGCCCCAACGTTTCCCACGAATACCCAAAATTTTTGACCAATCCCGTAATAATCCGATTGGCGTGTTCGCGCTCTACAGCATCAATAAAATACTCTGCCAAGCGTGGATTGGGGTGATATTTGTAATTGATTTGGTAGGGTCCAAGATCAAGATTAATGACCCCTCCATCGATAAGGGCTTGGGCTTGCATGACACACTCTTGGGTAGAATTGCATCGGATAATATGCCCATTGACCACAGGAAATCCCGCTTGTTGCGCCCGTAGGGCATCTTCACTGGAGTTAATCCGAATCACGTTGGGATTACACTCCCCCGTAGGCTCTTTGAGGCATTCACAATGACGAATCGCATCCAGTACAATATCAGGCATACGAATATCGCTCCCAAAATCACCCTCTTCTGCCGATACACTCAGTGCTAATAGTAACAATAATGCCAGTTTCTTCATATCGTACTCCTTGGTTATACGTGGAATAGTTTCGCCAATTTCGCCTGAAATTTAAGCCACGCTTTTTGCTCCATCAACGGAAACCCCCCATAAACTCCCGCTTTGGTAACATTTTTGGTAATCCCTGAACGGGCAGCAAAGGTGCTAAAAGGGGCAATGGTCAGATGACCTGCGGTGGCAGCTTGTCCCCCCATAACGACATTTCTTCCCAATGTACTAGAGCCTGCCAGTCCCGACTGGGAGACCATTATGGAGTATTCTCCGACAATACAGTTATGCCCGATTTGGACGAGATTATCAATTTTTGCCCCCCGTTTAATCACGGTACTGCCAAAAACGGCGCAATCGATGGTGGTATTGGCACCAATTTCCACCTCTTCTTCGATCACCACATTCCCGTTTTGGTAAAATTTAATATGCTCCCCTTGTTTGGTATGAGCATACCCAAATCCATCACTCCCAATCACCGTTCCCGCATGGATAAGGGAATTACTGCCAATAGTACAATCCCGATAGACACAGACATTGGGGTATAAAACAACATTATCCCCGATAGTCACATTGCACCCTACATAGACTCCCGCCATAATCGTACAATGTGCGCCAATAGAGGCACCTTTTTCGATATGGGCAGTGGGATAGATAATGGTATTATCCCCAATAGAGGGTTCACGGTCACTATCCACAACGGGTTTAGCAAAAAGTTTAGAGAGTTTTGCCACCATCAAATACGGTTCTTCGGTAATAATGGGGATCACATGAACGGGGAGAAGATGCGCTTTAGCTTCGGGTACGATCACGCACGAAGCGTTGGTCGTGGCTAAATCTTTTTCGTACTTGGAATCGGAGAGAAATGAGATTTCTCCCGACACCGATTCTTTGAGGGTATTGATACCGCTAATCTCTCCCTCATATCCTGAGGGTATTTTCCATCCCAATAACGAACCAATGTCAGAAAGGGTCATGCTTAACGCTCCAAAGCGACAGAACCGCTTCGTACCATTTCACGGGGATGGAACCGTTTAATCGCTTCTAAAAAATGATTGACACGATTGGGTTCATCCGCAACCATAACCATTACCGAATCACTTCCCACATTGATAATTTTTCCATTATACGCATGGGCAAGCACTTGAATGTCCGCTAAGGATTCGCTCAAAGGAATTTTGACCATCGCCACCTCTTTTTCGACCAAATCGGCATATTCATACACTTTAAGTACAGGTATGAGCTTATGCAACTGCTTGGTGATTTGTTCCATCACTTTAAGCGATCCATTGGTGACGATCGTAATACGGGAGTATTTTGACTCGGGAATGGGTGCTACGGTAAGGGATTCGATATTGTATCCCCGTCCCGAAAAAAGTCCTACGATACGGGAGAGGACACTTGCCTCATTGACTACGATAACGGACAATACGTGTCGTGTTTGCTCCATTATTTATCCTTATATTCTAACATCATATTAAACAATGACCCGCCCGCAGGAACCATCGGTAATACGTTTTCAAAACGCTCAACCGCGACATCAATAATCGCGACGACATTTTTTTCAATCGCATCGTGTAATGCCGCATCAAACTCCTCTTTGGTGGTGACGCGATACCCAACTCCCCCAAAACTTTCCGCCAATTTCACAAAATCGGGTTGGATGGAAAGATCGGTCGAAGAGTGGCGTTTGTCATAAAACATTGTTTGCCACTGACGCACCATTCCCAAAAAGTTGTTATTCAAAATCACATTGATAACGGGAAGATCATACTCTACGGCGGTCATCAACTCTTGGATGTTCATCAAAATCGAGCCATCTCCGGTAATGTTGATACTCACACGCCCTTTATCGGCACGCTTTACCCCAATGGCAGCGGGAAAACCATACCCCATTGTCCCCAATCCCCCCGAACTGTTCCACTGACGGGGACGACTAAAGGGGTAAAATTGAGCCGTCCACATTTGGTGTTGTCCCACATCGGTAGAGACATTGGCACCATCGCCTAAAATCTGACCAATGCGCTGCACCACCCATTGCGGCTTAAGACGATCAGTCCCTTCCGTATAACCAAGGGGGTGCAATTTGTTAAAATTGGCAATGGTCTTAATCCATGGCGCGTAACGACTGGGGTCTACTTGCTCTTTTGCCAAAGGGATCAAGGTCTCTAAGACATTTTTAACATCTCCTACGATGGGGAAATGGGCATTGACCAATTTAGAGATACTCGCAGGGTCAATATCAACGTGGATGATCTGAGCATTTTTGGCAAATTCGGAAATTTTACCCGTCACACGGTCATCAAACCTCGCCCCAAGCCCAATGACCAAATCGGTCTCCGACATCGCCATGTTCGCGGCATACGATCCGTGCATTCCCAACATCGAGATGAGTAACGGATCAGAATGATGCAACGTTCCCCGTGCCATAAAGGTCTCTACCGCAGGGATATTCATCGCCGTGGAAAATTCACGCACCAAATCCGAAGCCCCCGAACTGATCACCCCACCCCCAAGATACAACAACGGACGTTTGGCATGGGCAATGGCATCGACCGCTTTTTTGATCTGACGAACATTTCCTTTGATCGTGGGTTTGTAGGTCTCTAGCTCTACTTCTTTGGAGTAATCAAACAGGGCAATTTGCGCCGTTACGTCTTTGGGAATATCGACATGAACAGGACCTGGGCGACCCGTGCGGGCAAGATAAAATGCCTCTTTGAGGACACGGGGAAGGTCTTTGGCATCGGTGACCAAATAGTTGTGCTTGGTACAGGGTCGGCTAATACCCACCGCATCAATCTCTTGGAACGCATCGGTACCAATAAGGGACATCGGGACTTGCCCACTGATGACCACTAAGGGAACCGAGTCCATATAAGCATCGGCAATCCCCGTCACCGCATTGGTAAATCCAGGACCTGAAGTGATCATCGCAACGCCCACTCTCCCTGAGGCTTTGGCGTACCCCTCTGCTGCATGAACCGCTGCTTGCTCATGGCGTGTGAGGATGTGCTGAAAGGAATTTTGTTGATAGATGGCGTCATACACGTTCATGATCGCCCCTCCTGGGTACCCAAACACTACCTCGACTTCTTCCGCGATAAGGGCTTCAATAACCATCTGTGCGCCACTTATTTGCATCTCGTCTCCTTTGTAAAATTAAGTTCTAACGTGTCCTTTATCGCCCAACAAGGGATAGAAACAGGTTGTAAAAAGTGCGCCATTATAGGAGAGGTTAGCTATGAATTACGTTAAATAGTTGAGACGACTTAAGAATAATGGGGTAGAATTTACCCTAGCATAAGATGTTCGCTTTGAGATTCACCTTAGCGTCAGAAAAGAACCAATCGCCATTAGATCAAATTTATAGCTAAACACAAAGGTCAGGAAAAAATATCATGGACGCAAACGTAGCCCTAATTGGTTCAGGAAACCCATTTTTTAGAGATGAGGGGATTGGGTTGTATGCGGGGAAATACTTCAAAGAGAATTTTACCTACGCGCCTACTTTGGATATTGTCGATGGGGGGACGCTTGGCTTTGCGTTGATGCCACTGCTTCAAGAATATGCGTACGTTATTATCGCCAATACCAGTTCAGAAGGTACTAGAAACGTTGGGACAATCACGGTGATGAAGGGGGAAGAACTCCTCTCGCATCAAGGGATTAAGAAAACCGCCAACGAAGTAGAGATCACCGAGATGCTCCAAATTTGTTCGATGGCACACCATTGTGCGCAGGTGACTATGGTCAGTATTGTCCCTGAAGACATACTCAGTGTCTGCGTGAATGTCTCTCCCGCTTTGCGTACGCACTGGGAAAACTACCTTCAGATGATCGTATCTGAACTTGCCAAATGCGGTATCACTGCAACCCCCAAAAACGAGCGGATGGATTTGGATGCGATCATTGAGCAGTTTGCCAATCCCAGTATTGAACATGGGAAAGGGTTTTAAGATTTCATGGTACTCTTAGGGGTGGGAAATGTTCTCCAAGAGGACGATGGATTTGGGATCTATGCGTGTACTTATCTCCATGCCAATTATACCTTTAGTCCCCCCATCGAGATTATCAATGGGGGCGTTGAGGGGATTAATCTGCTTAACCTTTTTTTGGAAAACGACCGCATCGTGATCCTTGATACGATTCATCTTGATGATGTTGCAGGAAGTATCTACCATATCCCATCAGAACACCTCAGCGGCTATGGACTTAACAGCGGTGGGGCGCATGAAGTAGGGGTGATGCAATGTTTGGATATGATAGAGTTAATGGGGCATCCCTTGCCCTACTCAAGCGTGATGGGGATTGTCCCACACTCGCTTAGCTTTACGATGGGGTTAAGTGCGCCACTCCTCCACCAATTTGATCCCTATATCGCCACGGTCATCGCGACCCTTAAAACCATCGGGATTGATGCTACCCCAAAAGAGACCTTAAAGAACGTACATGATATTATAGAGGCGTTTACGTATACTACAGGGAGGTGATTT
>JAVHOQ010000066.1:0-13112 GCA_036170115.1 Sulfuricurvum sp. | reverse complement strand
ATCGGATGGCTTATTTGGAGCTTCAGAAGTTGAAGGGTGCGTAAGGTCAGATTTTCAAATTACGCCGCTTAAAGCTTCGTAAAGAGATATATTAAAAAGAATATTTTTTTCTGTATAATCTCTCTTCTAAGAAATTATTTTACATACGATAAAAGCGTTTGAACGCCTCAACCATCCATTAGGAACTGTATTTTCATGACCCGCCAAGACCTAGACCGCCATTTACAAAAAAAAACCGCCCCTCATGCGATGGCACTTTTTGGGGAGAGCCATTTTTTAATCGACCGTTACGCGCGAGCGCTTGCCAACAGTGAGGGGGCATCGGTTTTGAGTCTGTACTATGATGAGTATGACTTTACGACTGCTAAAGCCCATCTCTCTCAGGGGTCACTGTTTGGGGATCAAAATCTTTTGATTATCAAACACGATAAAAAACTTCCCAAAGCGGAGCTGGATACATTGGTCACGTTGGTGGGAAAAAACCCTGACAACACCTTTATCTACTGTTATTATGGGGAGGATGTCAAAGGGGTGGACACCGCGTTTAAAGGTGCGCATACGGGATCGGTGCGACTGTATACCCCTTTTGCCAATGAAGCAAGGGCGATTCTTATCCACGAAGGGGAGCGTTTGGGCGTTTCTTTGAGTACCCAAGCGGCGATTCATCTATTGGAGTGTCATAACAATGACCTTGGATTAGCGTGCAATGAGTTGTCAAAATTGGCATTGCTCAACAAACCTATCACCCCCTTAGAGATTGACGAACACGTGTATGGACTCAATGAAATCACATTAGACACCCTGATTACCCATATTATTGAGAAGAAAAGTTACCTCACTGATCTGGAAAAATTACTCGAATCGGGGGTTAATGAGATCTATTTTCTCACTACGTTAAGTAAATTTTTGACCGAGTTGTATTTGTTTAACACGACCATCAAAATGAATGGTTTTGTCGATTCTTCTTTGGTATTGGGGTACAAACTTCCCAGTTTTATCGAAAAAGAGCGCGCCTCCCTTGCCATTAAAATTTCCCCCCAAAGTTACCAAAAAGGGATCACTCTTCTACTGGATACCGAACTCAAGATGAAATCCAGCGGGAGTCCTGACCAAGAGGCACTTCTACTTTCCGCACTGCTGAAGCTGCAAACGCTTCTTTAACTAAAACTAATATTAAGCTATTCTTCAGTATAATCCGCGCGTTCCTTGCTCTTTGCAACACGATTGTCGTGCTGTATAACAACCATAAGGGGCGAACACCATAAGGAGACATACGCTATGAGACATTACGAAAACTTAGTCATCGTAAAACCTACTCTTACTGAAGAAGAGATTAAAAACACCCTTGCAACCATCGAAGAGGTTATCACGTCAAACGGCGGAGAGATTATCGGTCGTGACGCAATGGGAATGAAAAAACTGGCTTACCCAATTGAAAAAAATATGCGTGGTTATTTCCAAGTATTTTATTACACCGTTGCGCCTGCTGCTATCAGTGAAATTGAGCGTCGTTTCCGTATCAACGAGGAAATCTTACGTTTCGTAACCATGAAGTACGATAGTAAACGTGAAATCGCAGCATGGAACGGTATGGTTGAAAAAACCAAAAAAGTCGCTCCCGTAGCTGCTGAGAAAAAAGAAGAAGTAGCTTCTTAAGCCCTTTAAGGAAAACCTATGTATAACAAAATCATTTTGGTTGGAAATTTAACGCGTGATATTGAACTTCGATATGCGCAAAGCGGATCAGCAATTGCTAAAACCGCTATTGCAACCAGTCGAAAATTCACACTTAACGGTGAGAAAAAAGAGGAAACCTGTTTTGTGGACATCACTTTTTTCGGTCGTTCGGGGGAAATCGCCAACCAATACCTTCGCAAGGGGAGCAAAATCCTCGTCGAGGGTCGATTGCAGTTTGAACAATGGGTTGACCAAACAAGCGGGCAAAAGCGTTCCAAGCATTCTGTTATTGTGGAAACCATGCAGATGCTTGATTCACGAGGCGACAGTGGTTCTCAGGGAAATAGTGAGTACAATGATGGTGGTAACAGTGGTTATGGCGGAGGGTACAATGCTGCCCCTGCACCTAAGCCAGCTTATACCCCACCCCCATCGTATTCTAAACCAGCACCCGTACGGATGCCGGAAAATAATCTCCCTGAGATTGATATAAATGAAGACGAAATTCCGTTTTAGAAAAAGCACAAGGAAATAACCATGTCAGAAAAAAGAAAATTTAAAAAACGTTTTTGCAAATATTGCGAACAAAAAGTAGATTTCATCGATTACAAAGATGTAGCATCGTTGAAATTTTCACTCTCTGAGCGTTTTAAAATCATGCCTCGTCGTTTGACAGGTAACTGTAAACGTCACCAAGATATGGTAACCATCTCTATCAAACAATCTCGCGCAGTGGCATTGATCCCGTACACTGTTTCACGTAAAGTGATCGCAGGCGCACCTTTCGACGATCGTAGCTATTAAGCCTCATTAACTCAAGTCCCCTTATTAAGGGGTTTTTGAGTTCTTTTCCTCTTGTTATTTATTCCTCTTTGTTATCGCGTCATTAATTGGGGTTTGATTTTTTGCACGGTTTTCATCCCGATCCCTTTGACATTGTCTAGCTCATTCACACTTTTAAATGAACCATGCTCTTTGCGGTACTGAAGAATTGCCTGCGCTTTGGTAGGACCAATACCACTAAGTGTTTCTAATTGTGCCAATGTTGCCGTATTGATATTAACTGCTGCCATTGAGAGTGAAACCATTACTGCTAATAACGCACCTATTTTAACCATAATAAACCCCTTTTGGATGAGATATTATGATTTTAACGCGAAAGAAAAAGGAAGTCAAGCCATTTTTTAGGGATAGGTAATCGATACATAGCCCGTAATGGGTTCAAGAGAGAGGGTGGCAGTCCCTTCTTTGGTATCACTGTGGGTCAATACAATTTTACACGCAGTAGTAAGTTGTCCTCCATACGGATTTGTGGTACTAAAACTGTTGTAAGGTCGTCCAAAGCTATCAAAAGAGATCGTACCACCACACGTAGTCGTTACTGAACGTATCCCATACGTCTCTTGTAAAAGGAGCTTTTGCTCTCGATTGGAATACAAAGCCGCTTTGCATTGGGTGTTGAGCCAATAGAGATTCTTCCCACTCAAAGGATCTTTAGCCGATTCACTCTCGGCAATATGTCCTGTATTAAGATCCATATCACTTCCCACATAATAATAATTACCTCCGCTCGAACACGAACGAAAACTAATTTGGGGACGAGCATAATACCACTTGGTAGCGGTAGGATCATAGACATCATTCATCATTGCTAAATGTTGGGTATAACGGATATGAGTCGCAATTTGTTCTGCGGCTTCTTGCAGGGGGTGACGGCTTAAACTGGGGATTGCCACAGCCGCTAAAATACCAATCACCACAATTACAAAGACCAATTCCAACATCGAAAAAGCTAACCGTTTCATATCTTTATCCCACCTTTTACTACCAACTTCACAAGAAGATGATTATAACGAAAATTTTGCGAGTGCATGATTAAGTTTTATGAGTGCCTTCTCTAGCGGATCACGCGCTATGGCAAAATTAAGACGGACAAACCCTGATCCTTCTTTCCCAAAACTTACCCCCATACTCACCCCCAATTGCGCTTCATGCACCATAAAGTGACGTAAATCGCAATCACTTAATCCCAAGGGGCGACAATCCAACCACGCAAGATAGGTTCCCTCAGGCGGCATTACCGTTATAAAATTTTGAGAATCTGACCATTGGAGCAATCGCTCTCGATTACCACTTAGATGCGCAAGAAGCCTTTGATGCCATGGACCTCCTTCGTTGTACGCTGCTTCAAATGCCACGTGTGAAAGAACCGATCCCTCACCCCAATGGATTTTTTGCGTTTCGTTGTGAAACTTTTCCCTTAAAACATCCGAAGCAATGCAGACCGTTGAGATTCCGAATCCTGACATATTAAAGGTTTTCCCCACCCCCAATAACGTCACGGTACTCTCCGATAATTCGGTCGACAAAGAGGCTATTGGGGTATGACCATACCCCTCAAATACCAAATCACTGTGAATTTCATCACTCACAATGGTTATATTATGGTCTAAACACATATTTCCCAAAGCAATTAATTCTTCTTTACGCCACACTCGTCCAATAGGATTGTGAGGCGAACACAGCAAAAGCATCGTCGTTTTGGGGGTAATGAGCCTCTCTAGGTCTCTAACATCAAACGAATAGTTCCCCTCCCCATTTTGAGTCAAGGAGTAGCGGATTAGTTGGCGATGATTATCGGTCACAACCGTAAAAAAGGGGGGATAGACTGGACTCATGACGATAATTTCATCCCCCACTTTGCTCAATGCACGCACCACGCACCCAAGCGATGCCACCACCGAGGGGGAATACAAAAGCCATTGGGGGTCAATTTTCCAACCATGATGAGACCAAATCCACGCGCACTGTGCCTCAAAAGCACTTCGTGGCATCATTTCATACCCAACAATAGGGTGGTTTAATCGATGTTTAACCGCCTCCAGAACACATTGGGGGGTAGCGATGTCCATATCCGCCACCCATAAAGGTTGCACATCGTTGGAACCAAAAAGCCTTTCTCGTGCTTGGTATTTTTCGGCATTGGAGCCACGTCGATCAATTTCCTCAAACTCATCCATACCGTTGTTTCCACGCTTTTTCCATCGCTTGGATACGACGGTATTTTTGCGTCGATGATTCCCCCCCTACCACATAACGAAAACCTGCATGCTGGATAAAATGGCGGCGAAAAGCGTAACGAGAATCGCGCATGATCTCATTCCCACTCGAAGCCCATGATCCCCCTTTGATGAGATTATGCTTCCCATCAAAGGTAGGTTCGGTGAAATCTTCGTACCACGGATGGGGTAAAAATCCCTTATACGGTGCCATTTGGGTTTGCGTCCATTGCCATACATTCCCTACCACATCGTACAGTTTCCCATGCAAAAAGGTATTTACCGGAACCGATGAGGCGTAATGGGCAAAATTGATATTGGCATGAATGGGATCAAAAATGGGAGTGTCTAATTTAGTATGGGCAAGCATTACCCGCCACTGTGCTTCACTGGGAAGTTGGATAATATGGGGGGTGTTGCCACTTTTCCAACGGCAAAACGCTTCCGCTTCAAGGGCATTTACCTCCACCGGCCAGTTAAGCGGAAGGGGAACCTCTTGTGTGAGTGTTCGATAGGTAAAAAATTCTCCTTTATTTTGTGAAATCCAAAAAGGGGGGCATTGCGCATGAGAGAGTGAGAGATACCTTAATCCCTCTTCATCCCAGTATTGGGGATTTTGATACCCACCTTCTTGAACAAATTCCAAAAATTCCCCATTACTCACCAAATAACGGGAGGCTTGAAAAGGTTCGACTTCGAGGGTCTCTTCCCCATACTCGTTATCCCAACCGTATAATCCCCGATCTTCAGACCCTTTCCCTAAGGTGATCTTCATCCCCTCAAACGGGACAAGACGATTGATAGGGTGTTCCCCATACGAAGGACACTGTGCAAAACGGACATCGAACTGAATATGCTTTAAAGGCATTTGACGATGGAGAACACTGGAGGTCTCAATGTGGATGCGTTCGTGTTCAATCCCCATCCAAATTGCCCAAAAAGGATCCTTTTGTGTCACAGGGAGGGTCATAGGGAGGGTTTGGATAAGATGATCAACACACACACGAACGGCTTTACGATACGCTCGTACTTCCGCGACCAAAGGCCATTGCAATAAATGACTTGGGGTATCCCATCGCATCTCATCCACCCCAACCGCAAAAAGTTCCTCAAAATGGGGATTGATCCGTTGGGTTAATGCGCCAGAGGCGACCAATTTATTGATATAAAAAATAGCCGTATGCCCAAAATAAAAAATCATCGGGTGGCGGGTGAGTTCGGATTGGAGATAAAAAACCTCATCACTGCGTAAAAGGTCAAAGAGCGATTCAAACAGATCAAAACTTTGGTGAAAATAGCGACGCACCTCTTCACGCTTCACTTCAATATACGTCCCATCTAAGGGGACGGAGACCATTAATTTATCTATCATTGCTTCCCCTTTGTGTTATCCCAACAACGGTTGGAGTTTAAGGATCACTTGCCAGACCAATGCCGTCGTAATCCCAGCAGCAAACCCCGCCAAAATATCATCTCCCATCACCCCAAGTCCCCCTTTGACCTCACGGTCAATTCGTCCAATCAGAGAAGGTTTGGCAATATCATACCCCCGAAAAAAGAGAAAACTCAACACAATTTGGAGAGCAATGCCATTGGACAAGGTGGTTAATTCCCCAAGCGTAAACGTCACCGCAGGGGCAATGGAGAGGGCAATCCACATTCCCACCAATTCATCAATCACGATGCGCGAATCATCATGGGTCTGGACAATGGCTTCGTGCTTATCAATCCCTTTGATCGCTATTAACGTAATAAGGACACTGAGCATAAAAAGGGTTTGTGACCCCAAAAACATCAACACTATAACCCCCAAAGGAAGCGAGACCAATGTCCCTACCGTTCCGGGGGCTTTTTTGGCATGACCACTGTAAAACAGGGTGAGAAAAAACCAATTTAATCGCATTGTTGTGTCAACTCCTTTAGGTCAATGAGGTGGTTTGGTAAAGATTCATCAGTTCATTGTAAAAATCTTTTTCACTGTGCTCTTCAAGTAACCCGTGAATGGGCATAATATCATAATAGAGCTTGGCTAAATTTTTAAATCGATGGGGGTGCAAGGTCGAGACAATCAGGGAAGAGATTTCTTTACGCACCAACACCGAAGGGGGTAACATCCCTTGTTTCATAAGTTCTAAAATGGATTCGGAATTGTACGAAATATGGTGATGATGCCCATGGGGACACGTTTGGATACTGACTAACGTTTTGCACGAATTACAATAGGCATATTCACTTGCCATCGAAATTTCAATATCAATCCCGACTAAATGCTCCATTACCCCTTGGTTGGCATTACGGTCATAATACATCCCGATGCCTGCATGGTTTTGCCCGATCATCAACCGATTGCACCCATAATTTTTCGCCACAATCGCATCCAAAATAATCTCATTGCTCCCCGCAAAAATGTAACTGTTTTCCAAAGGAACCACAATGGCGCGCCCCATCGGGAGATAATTTTGGATAAAGAGTTCTAAGGTTTCATGTCGAAGCTCATATTTGAGATCACTGCTTTGGTAAGGTTTGAGTAAAAAGATGACAATGAGATCACTCCCCTCCAGACTTTGACGAATCAATCGCTCATGGGCGCGATGGAGCGGATTAGCTGCCATAAACATGGCAGTGGTATGTTTCGCCCCAATTTGTTCTTGCGCGCGCTGAATTTTAATCCGAATCTCCTCAATGGGGGAGAGATCAACGGTATACTCCCCACAAACGGCGTATTTTCCCAACCGTTTGTAGGTGGCATTAACCCCTGGATGGGCGAGGTCTTCCGTACCGTAAATTTGACGAAGCCGTTCAATAGGGTTGATGAGAAATACCTCATCCACGCAAATTTCCCCTACTAATTCATGCTCACATACCAAGTCAAGAAGATCCCCCTCTTTGGCGTTCATCAAAACAATCTCATTTTTACTTCCGCTGGGAGAGAGGATGAGGGGAAAAGGGAACGTGGATCCCTTAAACACACCACGTTGCAACACCTCGTCGCACTCCTTGCCATTCATCAAATGGGTCACTGGAGCAAGGATGCCCGCTTTGAGCAATGCAAGGGCGCTTAATGCCTCTTGGTCAATGTATAACGCCTTATTTTTTCTTGATGATGCCATACTTTTTTCTCTTTTCCCATAAACTTTTACGTGAAATGCCCAATTTTTTAGAGAGTTCCGTATCGGGAAAACGGTTTTGAAAATTGGTCATAATGTATTTAACATACTCCTCAATGGGTAAAATTTCCCCTTGATCAAACAACTGCGTTTCACTTTCAATGGTGATCAAACGAAATGGAAACGTCTCAAGAGGCTCCGTTGTCGCAATAATGGAGATTCGCTTTTCGATTAAATCAAAAAATACTTTGTGGTCACTTTTTTTGAGGGTTTGAAAATCGGTAATGTACAAAACGCTGTTGGATGAGGCAAGGGCAATTTCGTGCAATGCATGAGAAGCGGTGAGGGTAATGAATTGAAGCGTTTTTTTATGGTGGTTGGCATACCCAAACGCAAACGCATCGGCATATTTGGGATAATTGCTGCAAATCATTAGCGGTAATTCTGTTTTGGCAAAATCTTCTTCAAGTGTAACACTCTCAAAGGTATGGGCAAGGTACCGTTCGTAGGTCATATTTTGACGACGAATCCGTTCGTAATGTTGAAAATGTTGAATTTTTCGGATCAACTCTTCAATCATAAAAGGTTTGAGAATGTAATCTTTTGCCCCTGCTGCGAGTGGTTTAGAAACCGTATCGTTGCTCACATAGGAGACCATCAAGATAATTACCGCATTTTTGTACGCATCAATCACGGGGTAAATGTCGTGACCACTGATGTTAGTGGAGAGGAGAATCACATCGTACACACTCTCCTTTAACGCCTCTTTGGGGGAACTGCTAATGTCACAATTGTGATTTAAATCACTCAACTTAGAGGCAATACTTTGTGCAAGATAGATCTCATTTTCGATAATTAAAACGTTCATCCAAGGGTCCAATTAAAATAGTGTAACGAAGCGGTTGCAAGGACAGCAATCCCCTCTTTTCGTCCGATAAATCCATGCTGTTCAGTCGTCGTTGCTTTGATGTTGATCCTTGAGCGAGGAATCCCCAAAAGGTCACTTAAGCTCTTCGCCATCGCCTCTTTGTAGGGGGAGATTTTGGGGGTTTGGGCGATAATGGTAATGTCAGCGTGAAGAACCACAAACCCAAATTGATGCAGTTTTAAAACACATTCGCTAAGCAATGCTTTGGAATCAGCATTTTTATACGCCGTATCCGTATCGGGAAAAAGCATCCCAATATCCCCCAAACACGCCGCACCCAATAACGCATCAATGAGGGCGTGAATCGCCACATCCCCATCGCTGTGGGCTAAAAATCCAAACGGACTATCAATACTTACCCCGCCTAAGACCATCGGTTTACCCATCTCAAACCCATGAACATCCAATCCATTCCCCGTAAAGGTAGCGTTTGAGGGGGGAGCTAAACAGCTTAATGCCAAAACATCCTGCGCATGGGTAATCTTATCCGCACGACTGTCCCCTTCCACAAAAACTCTTGTTCCGCCATACGCCACAATGGCACTGCTTTCATCGGTGTATTCCACCGACGCATTAAGGGCGTGAATCAATACTTCTGTTTTGGAAAGTTGCGGAGTTTGAATGCGCTTGATCTGATCACGGTTAATGGTCTCATCACCATAGACCACCGTATCGCTCACCCCCAATGCAGGGACAATGCAATCGGCTTTTCCCTTCGCTTCCACCAAGCGGTGTACCAACTCAGGACTCACACACGATCGGGCAATATCACTGACCAGTACAAAAGGGGTTTGAACTTCCCCTAAAGCATTGCGTAAAGATTCTTGACGACTTGCACCACCAGCGACAAACGTATAGTCACACACTGCACGCATGAATACCACTTCATCCGGATGAGAAACCACAATCACCTTGGAAAAATCACCCATTTTTGTGATACGGTTAGTAACATAATACCAAAGAGGGTCATGGTCTATGCGAAGCCACTGTTTTTTTACAGGAACCTTGAAACGGCTTGAGTTGCCTGCTGCGAGTAAAATAAGTGTCAAATCGGACAATTTATATCCTGTTTTATAAAGTAGTGTTACGAAAGTATACACATAAAAAGCTGTTTTTTATCTTGTTTGTGATAAATTCTCCTTCAAATCGTCACGATAATTAGGGTTTTAACGATAATTTTTCCCTAATTATTCTTGAAATTTTTAATATAAGTCAAAACGGATAAGACCCTTTTAGGGGGTCTTATTTATAAGTCCATCGTAGCTTTACGCACAGTCCAAGGAGTCAGATTATGAGAACGCAATGGGTCGAGGAACGAAAAAATGATACGGTTCGTACTCAAATGTATTATGCCAAGCAAGGCATTATCACGCAAGAGATGCACTATGTCGCCAAAATAGAAGATTTGGATCCCGAACTGGTTCGCTCTGAAGTAGCACGCGGACGTTTGATTATCCCCGCCAATATTAATCACACCAATTTAGAACCAATGGCCATTGGGATTGCCGCCCGTTGTAAAATTAATGCCAATATTGGCTCATCGGCGATTGCCAGTGATGTCCAAGGGGAGATTGAAAAGATTCACGTTTCCCAACATTACAAAGCCGATACCGCCATGGATCTCTCTACGGGGGGTGATTTGGACGAGATTCGTAAAGCGGTCATTGCCCATTCTAAAATCCCCATTGGTACGGTTCCCATCTACCAAATTCTCCACGATGTCAACAACAAAATCGAAGATTTAAGTATTGAGGTGATGTTAGAAGTATTGGAGCGTCAAGCGCAGCAAGGGGTGAGTTATTTTACCATCCATGCAGGATTTTTGCTCTCCACTATGCCCAAAGTGGCTAAACGTAAAATGGGAATCGTGAGTCGTGGGGGATCGCTTATGGCAGCATGGATGATGCACTACCACCGCGAAAACCCTTTTTATACCGCGTATGATGAGATTTTGGACATTTGCGCCCGCTATGATGTTTCGCTTTCGTTGGGCGATTCGCTCCGTCCCGGATGTTTGGCAGATGCGTCCGATGAGGCACAATTGGGGGAACTCAAAGTATTGGGTGAACTGACCTTGCGTGCGTGGGAGAAAAACGTTCAGGTGATGATCGAAGGTCCGGGTCACGTTCCCCTTAATCAGATTGAACGCAACATGAAAATTCAACGGGAATATTGTCATGAAGCCCCCTTTTATATCCTTGGACCCCTTGTGACCGATATTGCTGCAGGGTATGATCATATCAGTTCGGCGATTGGGGCAGCAGTGGGGGGATGGCATGGTGCATCGATGTTGTGTTATGTCACCCCCAAAGAGCATTTGGGTCTTCCCAATGCCCAAGATGTCCGTGAGGGGATCATTGCATACAAAATCGCCGCGCACGCTGCGGATATCGCCCGTGGTCGTAAAGGGGCGCGAGATGTTGATGATGCGATGAGTGATGCACGGTATGCGTTTGACTGGAACACTCAATTTGAACTCGCGCTGGATTCAGAACGGGCGCGTGAGTATCATGATGAGACTTTACCCCAAGATGTTTTCAAAGAAGCGGAATTTTGTTCCATGTGTGGACCTAAATTTTGTTCGTATAAAATTACCCAACAGATTATGGATAACCCCGAATCGTTGGCATGGATTGCCCAAGAGGCAAAAACACCCAGCGCACGCTAAAAATTCGTCATCCTGAACGTGATTCAGGATCTTTAGATTGCGGATCACGTCCGCAATGACCAATACTATAAAATATAAGGAAAAAAACCATGACCGAAGAAAATGTAACATCAGCGTTATCCAAAGTGACCTATCCCGGATTTACCAAAGACATCGTTGCCTTTGGATTTGTAAAAGAGATTAAAATTGAAGGTTCCAACGTAAACGTGACGGTAGATATTACCTCCAGCGCACCCGAAGTAGCCCAAGAAATTACCCTCAATGCGACCAATGAACTCAAACGTGCGGGTGCTAATGAAGTAATTATCAACATTACTGCCCCTAAAATGCCCCGTGAAAGTTCTTCTAAGGGGAAAAATATTGCCCCGCAAGTGAAGAATTTCATTATGGTCAGTTCGGGCAAAGGGGGCGTGGGCAAGTCCACCACTTCGGTGAATCTTGCGATTGCCTTGGCAATGCAAGGGAAAAAAGTGGGACTTTTAGATGCCGACATTTATGGACCTAATATCCCCCGCATGATGGGGATTGATGGGGTTAAACCTGAAGTGGTCGGAAATAAAGTGCTTCCGATTAAAGCGTATGGCGTTGAAGTGATGTCCATGGGTTCCCTTATGGAAGAAGGGCAATCGCTTATCTGGCGCGGTGCGATGATCATGAAAGCGATTGAGCAATTTTTACGCGATATTTTGTGGTCTGATTTGGATTGTTTGGTCATCGATATGCCCCCAGGTACAGGGGATGCGCAGCTTACTCTTGCCCAAAGTGTCCCTGTGACGGTAGGGGTTACGGTCACTACCCCTCAAATGGTCTCTTTGGATGATTCACGTCGTAGTCTTGATATGTTTAAAAAATTGCATATCCCCATTGCGGGTGTGGTGGAAAATATGTCTGGATTTATCGCCCCGGATACGGGTGTTGAATACGATATTTTCGGTAAAGGAACCTCTGAGGCGATGGCAAAACAATTTGATACCCATATCTTGGCGCAAATCCCCATCGAGCCTTCCATCCGTACCGGAGGCGATGAGGGTAAACCCGTAACCTATTGTGTCCCCACTTCAGAGACCGCCAAACGGTACATGAAAGCAGCGGATGAGCTGTGGGCTACCATTGAAAAAATCAATGCAGAGGGGGGAGTCGATAACCAAGCGATTCAACCCAATACCCCTCCGGGTGTATCGGCGTGTTCCACCGCAGCAGCAGCTCCTAAAGCTTCCAGTGGTGAGAGTTGTGGCACAGGGTGTGGCTGTCACTAAGTCACTTCTTCTCGTTCCCGTGAAGACGGGAATCGAGCTTGTCTCAGGGTCTTACCTTAAAACTGTCCCCCACTATTAAACATCTCGGTTTTAAACTCCACCACACGATTTCGTCCTGTATGTTTAGCTTCATACAAAGCAACATCAGCAAATTTAATCACTTTCCAAATGGAATCAGCATCCAAAGGGAAATGCGCTATCCCAATACTCAGAGTCTTTTGAACAGTCTCACTGCCAAATTGAAATTTCTGTACCGAAAACTGGGTACGAATTTTTTCTGCAACCAACAACGCACCCTCTTTGGTCGTATTGTGCAAGAAGATCAAAAACTCAACTCCTCCATAACCCATAGGAAGATCCGATTTTCGTACACACGACTCCAAAACGTCTGCCAATGCAAGAATCACGATATCCCCA